>NZ_JAANNO010000001.1:103195-403195 GCF_011250645.1 Motilibacter aurantiacus | reverse complement strand
GGCGGGCCCGCGGCCGCGCTCGGGCAGCGCCGGAAGCACCCGGGCGCGCAGCTGCTCGGGCACGACCGCCGTGCCGCGCTTCTTCACCACCACGTCGCCGGCGCCGCGGGCGCGCAGCATCTGCACCACCCGGCGCTGGGAGAACGGCGCCGTCTCGTGGACGAGGTACGCCGTCATCAGCGCCGTCGGGACGTGCCGGCCCGCGCTGACGTAGGCGATGGTGGGGTCCACCAGCCATCCGTCGACCTCGGCGGCCGCCTCGGCCACGAGCCCGGCGCGGATCACCGCGCCGTCGGGCTCGTAGAGGTAGGGGCCGGGGGCCGCAGCCGCCGGCGGTGGGACGGCCGGCCCGGCGACCGTGGCGCCCGACGGCAGCAGCGCGGCACGCCGGGGCCACGACCCGGCGAGCGGGCCGAACCACACCCCCGCCTCCACCACGTCGCCGTCCACCGACACCCACTCCGCCTCGGCCCCGGGCGGCACCAGCGCGTGGTCGATCCCGGGGGCCACCTTCGCCGCCGTGCGCGGGATCTGCCCCGCCACGCCGAGGACGAACTCCCACGGCGGAGACCACTGCTGCGGGTCGTAGCGGCGACGGCCCTCGCCGCGCCGGGCCGGGTCGAGGTACGCGGCGTCGCACCCGGCGAGGCCGACCTGCGTGACGTCCGCCTCCACCACCTCGACGAGGTGGGCCAGCCCGGCCGAGCGCACGTTGGCCCGTGCCACCGCAGCGGTGGCGGGGTCGCGCTCGACCGCGCGGACCTCGAGCCCCGCGCGGGCGAAGGCGAGCGCGTCGGCCCCGATCCCGCACCCGAGGTCGGCCACCCGGCGCGCGCCCGCCGCCACCAGCCGGGCCGCCCGCCGGTCGGCGACCTCTCGGCGGGTGGCCTGCTCGAGGCCGTCCGCCGTGAAGAGCATCCGCTCGGCGTCCGGCCCGAGCTTCGCGACCGCGCGCGCCCGCAGCCGGGCCTGCGTCATCGCGGCCGCCACCAGCGCCGGGGCGAGGCCCTGCCTGCGCAGCCGCTCGCCGACCGCGAGGGCGGCCGTGTCGTCGTACGTCGTCAGCTCGGCGAGCAGCGCGCGCCCGGCGGGCGACATCAGGGCGTCGATGTCGGCGGGCTGCACGGGAGCACATGGTCGCAGCCGGCAGCGGGCCGGCCACCGGAGGGTGACTCCTCCCTGCGGGCCGTGCGTCGTCGGGAGCCTCGGACACAATGTGCCGCGCGACGCGGCAGCGGGCCGCGCGGACGGGGGGAGGACGGGCCATGCCGGCTCGTGCGATGCGCGCTGCCGCACTGGGCGGTCTCGCGGCTGCTGCCGTGGTGTGCGGGATGCCGTTGCCGGCGGGCGCGGCGCCGGCGGTGGCAGCTCCGGCGGTGGCAGCCGGGGGGGTGCCGCGAAACGCGCTGCTGGCCTGGGTCGACTGGAACGGCACGGTGTGGGCGGCCCGCCTCGCCGGGGGCGCTCCTCGCCGGCTCGCCGACAACGTCGACCTCGACCCCACCGGCTCGGTGCCCCGGCTGCTGCTCAGCCGGGACGCCTCCCGGCTCGTGCTCGTGGCCGGCCGAGAGGTGCTCTACGGCACGGGCACCGGTGCCCGCCCCCTGCGCCGGGTGCTCGACCGCCGCGTCGACGCGGCGGCGCTGTCGCCGGACGGGCTGACCTTCTTCTTCGCCGAGAGCAGCAACCTCGGCCGCGACGGCATCGTCCGCGCGCTGGACCTCGGCACGGGGGCCCTGCGGGTGGTCGCCGACCCGCCGTGGCCGGTCACGGACCTCGCTCCCAGCAGCGACGGGAGCCGGCTGGCCTACGCCAGCGGCACCGTCCTCCGGGGATACGGCTACGGGCCCGGCGGGACCGCCCACGTGGTGGACCTCGTGACCGGGCGGGACAGCCGGGTCGGCCCGCCCGACGCCGACGTGCAGACCGTTGCCTGGGGCGCCGGGGACGAGCTGCTGATCACCACGGCCCGCGGCGACGACGACTACTACACCGACCCACTCAGCGGCCCGCCGTACCCGGCCTACCCGAACGCGGGCGCCGCGCCGGACGAGAGCGACGGCGTCGTGGCCTTCGTCGGGGGCGGGGCCGACGAGGAGCCGCACGTGACGGCCGCCTCCGCGGTGGACGGTCGGCCCCTCTTCCCCGGGCGCTACGACTCGGTGGTGGTCGACGCCGGCCCCGAGGGCGCCTACGCGCTCACCGCCGACGAGCAGGCACGCCGGGCCCGGGTCTCCTTCGCCCCGGCCGACGGCTCGCGCCCGGTCGACCTGCTCGTCCCGACGGGCGTCCGCGACTTCGCGGTCGCCTACGGCCCGATCCCGGCCCCGTTGCGCCTGCGCGGCCACGTCGAGGACGTCGAGCTGAGCAACGCGTACGACCGCGTCGGCGCATCGCCGAGCCCGCACCCGGCCGGCGAGCCCGTGCTCCTGGAGGCCCGGGCCCAGGTCACGCAGCCGGGCACGCTCCCGCCGGCCGTGCTCTACCGCTGGCAGTCCGGCCGGTGGGCCCGGCTGGCGAGCGTCCCGGTCACGGCGGGCCGCGCCCGCTTCCGCGTCGCGGCCGCGGGCTACACGACCTTCCGGGTCGTCGTGGGCCGGGTGAGCGACGAGCTCACCCTTCCCGTCGCCTACCAGGTGCGGCTCTCGGACTCGGAGGAGGAGCGTGCCCGCCGGGTGCTGCGCGGCACCCTGCACGGCGCGAGCGGCGGTACGGTGCGCCTGGAGCGCCAGGTCAGCCCGGAGGTCGAGCGCCGGGGCCGGCGGCCCCTGGCCGCCCGGTGGGAGCCGGTGGCCACGGCCCCGGTGCGGGCCGGCCGCTTCGTGTTCCGCGTCCCCCCGGCCGAGCCCGCCTACTACCGGGTCGTGCGCGACGCCGACGCCCGGCACGAGGCTGGCGACAGCGGCGGGGTGCAGCTGTGAGGGCGCGGGCGATGCCGGCGCGTCCGGCGCTCGCCGGTGTGGCCGCGGCCGCCGTCCTCGCCGCTGCCGTGGGCCTGGCCCCGCCCACTCCGGCGGAGGCGGCCTTGCAGGTGCCCGCCGACGCCTACCTGGCCTACGTCGAGGGCGGCGCGCTCTGGGCGCAGCGCCTCGACGGCTCCGCGCCGCGGCGCCTGCTGGACAACGTCCTCGCGGGCAGCGCGGTCCTCGCCAGCCGGGACGGCACGCGGCTCGGGGTCTCCAACGAGCAGGGCGTCTTCGTGGCGGACACCGGCACGGGGCGCGTCTGGACGCTGCCCGGCGTGGACGTCGAGGTGGCAGCCCTGGCGCCCGACGGCCGGACGCTGTACGCCGTCGAGAACGTTCGCAGCGAGCCTCCGTCGTGGGACGACGAGGACGAGCCCGAGCCCGACAGCGGGACGATCCTCGCGGTCGACCTCGTCACCGGCGCCCGCAGCACCGTCCTCGAGACCGCACCGGTGAGCGGGATCGACGTCTCGGCGGACGGCTCCCGGCTCGTCTTCACCTCCTCGACGTGGACGGGGGACCGGGCAACGGTCCTCACCCTCGCCGACCGTTCGCGGCAGGTCGTCGGCGCGCCGGGCGACGAGCTGCAGGCCGCCTTCGCGCCCGACGGTCGGGTGGTGCTGGCCGAGGGTGGTGAGGACGTCTCGACGGCGGACGGCTTCGACCTGTTCCCCCGCCTTCGGGCTGCCTCCCTGGTCGCCGCCGCCGCCGAGGGGACCTACGCGCTCTCGACGGGCCGGCCGTCGGCGGCGACCCCGGACGACTCCTGGGACGAGCCCGACACCCCCACCGCAGCGGCGCGCTCGCTCTGGCTGGCGCCGGCCGCCGGGGGTGAGGCGGTGCAGGTGCTGGCCGACGTGCGGGCCGACCTGCACAGCCCCTTCGCAGCTCGCGAGCTCGTCGTCGCGCACGGCCAGCTCCCGGCGGTGTTCGACCTGGCCGCCACCGTGGAGGACGCCGAGCTCCCGCCGCAGCTCACCCTGCCGGTCGGGCGGACGGCCGAGGTGCCGGTGCTGGTACGGGTGGCCTCCCCGGGCCGGGTGGACGTCGTCGTGCAGGCCCACCGCGCGGACGGCTGGCAGGAGGTCGGCCGGGGTGGGATCGTGCCCGGCGAGGGGGTGAGGCTGCGGATCACCGCCAACACCCTCCTGCGGGCGGTCGTCGGCTCCCTCGTCACGGAACCGGCCCGGGTGCTCGCCGTCCCGCAGGTGCGGCTCACCGTGACCCGACGGGGCACCCGGGCGGTGCTGCGCGGCACGGTGCGCGGCGTCCCCGGCGGTCGCGTGCACTTCCGGCGCTGGACGGGTGTCGAGTGGGTTCGCGCGGGATCGGCGCCGGTGCGCCGCGACGGCAGCTTCCTCGCCCGCCGCCCGGCGCCCAAGGCGGCCTCCTACTGGCTGGCCGAGCGGCCGGCGACCCGGACCACCGGGCCGGGCGTCAGCGCGGAGGCCGAGCTGTCCGCCCACAGCTGAAGCCGCTCGCGACGGCCGAGGCCGGGAAGCGTCAAGCGGGGGGCCGGGTTGCCCCCAGCCGTACACGAGCTTCACGATGGGAAGGCGAGCACGTGACAGTCGAGACTTCGCAGCCGGCCGCGCAGAGCGGGACGTTCCGCATCGGTGGCGACCTGCCGGTCCACCGCCTGGGCTACGGCGCCATGCAGATCACCGGCCCGGGCATCTGGGGCGAGCCGCGCGACCGCGACGAGGCCGTCCGCGTCCTGCGCCGCGCGGTGGAGCTGGGCGTCACCTTCATCGACACCGCGGACTCCTACGGGCCGTTCGTGTCCGAGCAGATCATCCGCGAGGCGCTCCACCCCTACGCCGACGACGTCGTCATCGCCACGAAAGGCGGGCTCACGCGCTCCGGCCCGGGTGACTGGCGGCCGGTCGGGCGCCCCGAGTACCTCCGCCAGCAGGCTGAGCTGTCGCTGCGCCACCTCGGCGTCGAGCGCATCGACCTCTACCAGCTGCACCGCATCGACCCGAAGGTGCCGCTCGAGGAGTCGCTCGGCGAGCTCGAGCTGCTCCAGCAGGAGGGCAAGATCCGGCACATCGGCCTGTCCGAGGTGTCCGTCGAGCAGATCGAGCAGGCTCGTGCCGTCGTCGACGTCGTGAGCGTGCAGAACCTCTACAACCTCGCGAACCGGCAGTCCGAGGAGGTCCTGCACTACGCCGAGCGCGAGGGGCTGGGCTTCATCCCGTGGTTCCCGATCGCGACCGGGGAGCTGGCGGCCCCCGGCGGCCCGCTCGACGCGGCGTCCAAGGAGCACGGCGCCACGCCCGCGCAGCTGGCCCTGGCCTGGCTGCTGCGCCGCTCGCCGGTGATGCTGCCGATCCCCGGCACCTCCCGGGTGGCGCACCTGGAGGAGAACCTGAAGGCCGGCACGATCGAGCTGACCGACGAGGAGTACGACACCCTCACGAACGCCGCCGGCTGACCGCCGGCCGACGACCGCCGGTCGGGGCGGCTGCACGAGCAGCCGTCCCGGCCCGGGGGCCGCGTCAGTCCTCCTCGAGCCCGGGCTCGGCCAGGTCCGCCGGGTACGCCAGCGGCAGGGTCTCCTCCAGCTCGCGGATGCGGGTGAACGCCGGGAGCAGCGCGGCGTAGACCTGGGAGTAGAGCGGGCGCAGGGTGGCGTAGACCTCGACCGCTGCGGCGTCCGGCTGCACGGTCTCCTCGATCTCGATGAGCGACTCGGCGGCCTCGACGGAGCCGACGAGCCCCACCGCCTGCATGCCGAGCAGGGCCGCGCCGAAGCTCGACCCCTCGTGGCCCTTCGCGAACGACACGGGCATGCCGAGCACGTCGGCGAGGGCCTGCCGCCACAGCCTGCTGTTGAACACCCCGCCGGTCGCGCGGATCTCGGTGACCTCGTTGCCCGCCGCCCGCATGGACTCCAGCACGAGGGCGAGCTGCTGGCAGATGCCCTCCAGCGTGGCCCGGACCAGGTGAGCGCGCCCGTGCGCGCGGGTCAGCCCGACGTACGCCGCCGACGGCACGGAGGTCCAGTACGGTGCCCGCTCGCTGAGCAGGTACGGCAGCATGATCAGCCCGCCGCACCCCGGTGGCACCGTCGCCGCGAGGTCGAGCACCGGCTCGACGGGGGAGTCGCCGAGCTCTGGTGCCAGCTCCTCCAGCTCGGGGGCCATGGTGTCGCCGGCCCATCGCACCGCCACGCCGCCGTTGGTGATGGCTCCGCCCACGGCCCACCGGTCCTCGGTCAGCGCGTAGCAGAAGACCCGGCCCTGGGGGTCGACCGACGGGCTCTCGACGACGACCCGCAGCGCCCCGCTGGTGCCGACCGAGCAGGCGACGACGCCGGGGCGCACCGCGCCGAGGCCGAGGTTGGCCAGCGGGCCGTCGCCCCCGCCGGCGACGAGCGGGACGTCGGCCGGCAGGCCCAGCTCGGTGGCGGTCTCGGGCAGCGGGCGGAGGCCGGCGTACGTCGTCGCGACCAGGCGGGGGAGCCGCTCGGGGCCGATGCCGGCCAGCTGGAGCGCCTCGCGGTCCCAGGTGCGCGAGCGCAGGTTGAACAGCCCGGTGGCGGACGCCACGGAGTGGTCGCTGACCCACTCGCCGGTCAGCGCGTGGAGCACGACCTCCTTGATGCCGGCCCACAGGGCCACCCGCGCGTGCAGCTCGGGCTGCTCCTCGCGGAACCACATCAGCTTGGTCAGCGGCGACATGGCGTGGGTGGGCGTCCCGGTCCGCAGGTGCAGCTCGAGGCCCTTGCCGGTCGACCGCAGCCGGGCGGCCTGGTCCTTGGCCCGGATGTCGGCCCAGGTGATCGACGGGGTGAGCGCGACCCCGTCCGCGTCGACGCCCACCAGGCTGTGCAGGGCCGAGCTGAACGACACCGCGCGCACGACCGCGCCGCGCGAGGCGAGCTCCGCAACGACCGTACGGATCGCCCGGAACGCCGCCGCGGTGATCTCCGCGGGGTCCTGCACGGCCTCGCCCGGCGACGGCTCCAGCAGCGGGTAGCCCGCGGACGCCGAGGCGTGCTCGCGGCCCTGCACGTCGAACGCCACGACCTTGGTGGCCGTCGTGCCGAGGTCCACCCCCAGCACGACCTGCGCAGCGCCGTTCACGGCATCGGCTTCTGCCGTCACCGCTCCTCCTCCCGGCCCCCGCTCGACCACCCCGCGTGGAAGCTGCCCGGGCGGTCGACCCGACGGTAGGTGTGCGCGCCGAACAGGTCACGCTGGCCTTGGATCAGCGCGGCGGGCAGCCGGTCGGCCCGCAGCGCGTCGTAGTAGGCCAGGGCGCTGGAGAAGCCGGGCACCGGCACGCCCGAGGCGGTCGCCAGCGACACCACGCGCCGCCAGGCCTCCTGCCCGTCGACCAGCGCCCGGGTGAAGTACTCGTCGAAGAGCAGGCTCGGCAGCTCGCGCTCGCGGTCGTACGCCTCGCGGATGCGGTCGAGGAAGCGGGCGCGGATGATGCAGCCCCCGCGCCAGATCGTCGCCACCGCTCCGCGGTCGATGTCCCAGCCGTAGCGCTCGTTGGCCTGCCGCATCATGTCGAAGCCCTGCGCGTAGGCCACGAGCTTCGAGGCGTAGAGCGCCTTGCGCACGTCCTCGACGAAGGCGTCGCGGTCACCGACCTCCGGCCGGCCTCCCGGCCCGGGCAGGACGCCGCGCGCCCGCTCCCGCTGCTCGGCGTGGCTCGACACCCCACGGGCGAACACCGCTTCAGCGATGCCCGACACCGGCACGCCCAGCTCCAGCGCGGTCTGCACCGTCCACAGCCCCGTGCCCTTCTGCTCGGCCTGGTCGACCACCACGTCGACGAAGGGCCGGCCGGTCGTGCTGTCGACGTGTCGCAGGACGCGTGCGGTGATCTCGATGAGGAAGGACTCGAGGTCCCCGGAGTTCCAGCTCTCGAAGACGTCGCCCAGCTGCGCGGGGCCCAGGTCGAGCGCCGAGCGGAGCAGGTCGTACGCCTCCGCGATGAGCTGCATGTCGGCGTACTCGATGCCGTTGTGGACCATCTTGACGAAGTGGCCGGCGCCGTCCGGCCCGATGTAGGTGCAGCACGGGGTGCCGTCGACCTGGGCGGCGATCGCCTCGAGCATCGGGGCCAGCTCCTGGTACGCCTCCGCGTCCCCGCCCGGCATGATGCTCGGCCCGTTGAGCGCGCCCTCCTCGCCGCCGGACACCCCGACGCCGAAGAAGCGGATGCCCTTCTCCTTCAGTGCCGCCTCCCGGCGGCGGGTGTCGGCGAAGTGCGCGTTGCCCCCGTCGATCACGATGTCCCCGGGCTCGAGCACGCCGGCCAGGTCGTCGATCACCGCGTCGGTGGCCGGCCCCGCCTTCACCATCACGAGCACCCGGCGCGGCCGCTCCAGCACCGCGGCCAGCTCCTCCAGCGTGGACACCGGCACGAAGGTGCCCTCGTCACCGTGCTCGGCGACCAGCGAGTCGGTCCGCTCCTGGCTGCGGTTGTGCACCGCGACCGGGAAGCCGTGACGGGCGAGGTTGCGGGCGAGGTTCCGGCCCATCGTCGCGAGGCCGGTGACTCCGATCCGGGCGGGTTGCTGCGGGCTCACGAAGGCTCCATTCGACGGTGGATGGTGCACGGGTGGCGACGGCGTCGCGCGCGTCGCGACAAGATCACACCACAGCGCGGGTGAATTGGGATAGGTGTCCCATCGAATTCGTCGGCGCTAGACCACCAGGCTCAGCAGCAGGATGACCACCAGCGCCACCGTCGAGATCACGCACTCGAGGAACGACCACGTCTTGAACGTCTGGCCCACCGTCATGCCGAAGTACTCCTTGATGAGCCAGAAGCCGGCGTCGTTGACGTGGGACAGGAAGAGCGAGCCGGCGCCCACGGCGAGGGCCAGCAGTGCCGCGTGGGTGTCGCTGAGGTCGGCCGCCAGCGGGGCGACGATGCCGGCCGCCGTGATCGTCGCGACGGTGGCTGAGCCCGTCGCGAGCCGGATGAGCACCGCGATGAGCCAGCCGGTGACGAGCGGCGAGAGCGACGTGTCCTCGGCGGCCTTGGCCACCACGTCGGCGACGCCGGAGTCGACGAGGGTCTGCTTGAAGCCCCCGCCGGCGCCGACGATCAGCAGGATGCTCGCGATGCCCGTGAAGGAGGAGTCGACCGCGCGCGAGAGCGTCGAGCGGTCGCTCCCGACCGACACCCCGAGGGTCACGAGCGCCACGAGCGCGGTGGCGAGCAGGGCCACGAGCGGGCTGCCGATGAACTCGAGCGTGGTGCGCAGCCGGGTGCCCTCGTCGAGGACGGACTCGGCGAGCGTGCGGCCGAGCATGAGCACGACCGGGAGCAGGATCGTGAACAGGGTGGTGCCGAACCCGGGCCGGCGACCGCTGGCCGGCTCGGCCGCTTCCTCGGCGCTGACTGCGCCGGCGCCCGCGGCGCGCTCGCCGGAGATGTCGCGCGGGGTGACGAGGTCGTCGTCACCGCGCCCGCCTCGGGCCAGCGTGGTCTCCCGCCGGCGGCCGGCCTGCGCGCCCGCTGCTCCCGCCGTCGCCAGGGCGGGCGGAGGCGGCAGCTGCACCCAGCGCTCCATGACCGGCACCAGCAACGGCCCGGACACGATCAGCGTGGGCACCGCGACGAGCAGGCCCAGGCCCAGCGTCAGGCCGAGGTTCGCGTCCAGGGCGTCCACCGCGATCAGCGGGCCGGGGTGGGGAGGGACGAGCCCGTGCAGCACCGAGAGCCCGGCGATGGCCGGCATCCCCACCCGGATCAAGGACTGCTGCGCCCGCCGGGCGACCAGCATGACCACCGGGATGATGAGGACGACCCCGACCTCGAAGAAGAGCGGGATCCCGATGACGAACGCGATGAGCGCCATGGCCCACGGCAGCCGGGCCGCGGACGTCCGCGCGAGGATCGTGTCGACGATCTCGTCGGCGCCTCCGCTGTCGGTCAGCAGCTTGCCGATGATCGCCCCCAGGGCGATGAGCACCCCGACGCCGGAGACGGTCGAGCCGAGGCCGGCCGTGAAGCTGGCGAACGTGTCGGCGAAGGGGATGCCGGCCGCGAGGGCCAGCACGCCCGAGCCCAGGGTGAGCGAGAGGAACGGGTGCAGCTTCACCACCGTGATCAGCAGCACGATCACCGCGATGCCGACCAGGGCGGCCAGCACGAGGCGGGTGTCGCTCGCGGACGTCTGGGCCTCGGGCTCGGCCGCGAGCAGGTGCGCCTGCCCGAGCGTCGTGCCGAGCGCTGCTGGGACCATGGGCTGCTCTCCCGTTCGCCGAGTCGGACCGTGGGCCGGCGGGCCCACCCGTAGCTACCCCCGGCGTCGCGCCGATCACGCCTCCCGCGCACTTCTGGCACTCGCCTTGACCGAGTGCCAGGCAGCCTCCTAATCTTCGTGTTGGCACTCTCCTGGTGAGTGTGCCAACGAGCGACGAGGCCCGACCCCCGCGACGGCGTGCCGACTCGCCCGCCCCAACGCAGTGCGTTCGAGCACAGACCAGTTCGTGCAGTTCCGTGCAGGACGTCTCTCCACGATCGGGAGGTCGCAGACGTGACGACGACCGCTTCCAAGGTCACCATCAAGCCGCTCGAGGACCGCATCCTCGTCCAGGCTCTCGAGGCGGAGCAGACGACGGCTTCCGGCCTCGTCATCCCCGACACCGCCAAGGAGAAGCCGCAGGAGGGCACCGTCCTCGCGGTGGGCCCGGGCCGCTTCGACGAGGACGGCGCCAAGCGCGTGCCGCTCGACGTCAAGGTCGGCGACGTGGTCATCTACAGCAAGTACGGCGGCACCGAGGTCAAGTACAACAACGAGGAGTACCTCATCCTCTCCGCTCGCGACATCCTCGCGATCGTCGAGAAGTAGGGCTTCCTCCACCCCTGCGGCGATCGGGCACTCCTGCTCGGTCGCCGCAGTCGGTTCCGGCCCCGTGGCGCGCTCGCGCCGGGGTCGACCCGTTTTCGTGCAGCGGCGCCGCGGCGCGGCCCCGCTGCTCCGCAGTGACGTGTACGGAAAGGATGGCCGCATGGCCGCCAAGCTCCTGCAGTTCGAGGATGACGCGCGTCGCGCGCTCGAGCGCGGCGTCAACGCGCTCGCGGACGCGGTGAAGGTGACGCTCGGCCCGAAGGGCCGCAACGTCGTCATCGACAAGAAGTGGGGCGCGCCCACGATCACCAACGACGGCGTGACCATCGCCCGCGAGGTCGAGCTCGAGGACGCGTACGAGAACCTCGGCGCCCAGCTCGCCAAGGAGGTCGCGACCAAGACCAACGACGTCGCCGGTGACGGCACGACGACCGCGACCGTGCTCGCCCAGGCGCTCGTGCGCGAGGGCCTGCGCAACGTCGCCGCCGGTGCCAGCCCCTCCGGCCTGAACCGTGGCATCCGGACGGCCGTCGAGGCCGTCAACGCCCGCCTGCTCGAGGTCGCCCGCGAGGTCGCCGGCAAGGAGGAGGTCGCGAGCGTCGCGGCCGTCTCCGCGCAGAGCCCCGAGATCGGCGCCACGATCGCCGAGGCGATCGACAAGGTCGGCAAGGACGGTGTCATCACGGTCGAGGAGTCCCAGACCTTCGGCACCGAGCTCGAGTTCACCGAGGGCATGCAGTTCGACAAGGGCTACATCTCGCCCTACTTCGTGACCGACGCGGAGCGTCAGGAGGCTGTCCTCGAGGACGCCTACGTCCTGATCAACCAGGGCAAGATCAGCGCCGTCTCCGAGGTGCTGCCGCTGCTGGAGAAGGTCGTCCAGGCCGGCAAGCAGCTGCTGATCATCGCCGAGGACGTCGAGGGCGAGGCGCTGTCCACGCTCGTCGTCAACAAGATCCGCGGCACGTTCACGTCCGTGGCGGTCAAGGCCCCGGGCTTCGGTGACCGTCGCAAGGCCATGCTCGAGGACATCGCGATCCTCACCGGCGGCCAGGTCGTCGCCCCCGAGGTCGGGCTCAAGCTCGACCAGGTCGGCCTCGAGGTGCTCGGCCGCGCCCGCCGCGTGACCGTCACCAAGGACGAGACGACGATCGTCGACGGGGCCGGCGAGGCCGCCTCCGTCTCCGACCGGGTCCGTCAGCTGCGCGCCGAGATCGAGGCGACCGACTCCGACTGGGACCGCGAGAAGCTGCAGGAGCGGGTCGCCAAGCTCGCCGGCGGCGTCTGCGTGATCCGCGTCGGCGCGGCCACGGAGGTCGAGCTCAAGGAGCGCAAGCACCGCATCGAGGACGCCGTCTCGGCGACCCGCGCTGCCGTCGAGGAGGGCATCGTCGCCGGTGGCGGCTCCGCCCTCGTCCACGCCTCCGCCGCCGTCGACACCCTCCAGCTGGAGGGCGACGAGGCGGTCGGCGCGTCGATCGTGCGCCGCGCGGTCGTCGAGCCGCTCCGCTGGATCGCGGAGAACGCGGGCCTGGAGGGCTACGTCGCCGTCGAGCGCGTCCGTGCCCTGGAGCCCGGCAGCGGCCTCAACGCCGCGACCGGGGAGTACGGCGACCTGATCGGGGCGGGCATCATCGACCCGGTCAAGGTCACGCGCTCCGCGCTGACCAACGCCGCGTCGATCGCGAGCATGATCCTCACCACCGAGACGCTGGTCGTCGAGAAGAAGGAGGAGGAGGCTCCCGCGGCTGCGGGCGGCCACGGTCACGGCCACAGCCACTGACCGTCCTTCCTCACCGGGCGCGGCCCGGGGGCGCCTCGATCGAGGCGCCCCCGGGCCGCCCTGCGTTTCCCCGCCGGGTGTCCGGCGGGCGAACGCGAGCCGGCCGGGGGGCGAAGGCCTTCCTGAGCGGACGCGAAGAATCGGCTTCAGTACCGTGAAGAGCTGGTCGATCCAGGGAGCACGGGTAGCCTGGCGGGCGTTGTCCCGCGTCGTGGAACGAGAAGCGGTCGGGAGCTTTCGACGGATGCGTAGCACGCGGGCGGCGGACGGCACGACGATGACGGGAGCGCGACGAGTGCGGCACGGAGCGGACGAGTCGCCACGGCGGCGCCTGCCGCTCGCGGTCGGCCTCGCCGCGACGGTCGCGGCCACGCTCACGCTCACCGTGCCCGGCGCCGCCGCCGCGCCCGCCGCGACACCGGCTCCGGCCCCCACCGCGGGCGGCGGGCTCGGCGACGTCGGTGACGGGCAGGCCGCCAGCCCGACCCCCACGGCGAAGCCGACCGCGAGCGCGGCCCCGAAGCCGACCCCCACCGCCGGCGCGACGCCGGCGACGTCCGCCACCCCGGGCGCGACGCCCACGGGCAGTCCTGTGCCGGGTGCTGACCCGGGTGCTACCCCCGGGGCGACCCCCACGCCCGCGCCGTCCGTCCCGGTGCTCTCGCCGGAGGAGGCCGCCGAGCTGGCGGCCGAGGTCAACGCCGGCACCGTCTCGCTCGAGACGGCGACCGCGCGGCTGGCCGAGCTGATCAAGGAGGCCCGCCGCGCCCTCGAGGCGCACGCGGCCGCCAAGAAGACCGCCGCCGACGCGCGCGCCGACGACGTCGAGGCCCGCAAGAAGCTCACCGCCGCCCAGAAGGCGGCCGAGGGCGCCCAGTCGACGCTCAACCGCTTCGCCGCCGACGCGTACCGCGCCGGGCCGCTGGGGACGCACGGCTCGGGGCTCGGGGCGCTGCTCAGCGCGGACGACCCGAGCGACCTGCTGCGCGGCGCGGCCGACATCGACGTGCTCGCCGACGCGCAGGCCGCCTCCCTCGCGGCGCTGCAGGACGCGATCGAGGGCGAGAAGACCGCCGCGGCCGAGGCCGACGAGACCGCGCAGACGGCGGCGAGGACGGCTGCCGCCGAGAAGGCGGCCAAGGCGAAGGCCGACGAGCTGGTCGCCCGGCAGCGCACGGTCGTCTCCGCGCTGCAGGCCAAGCTGCTGTCCACCGGGACCGCGGACCAGCTGTCCCAGGCGCTCTCGGTCGCCGAGCAGCGGCGGCGGACCGCCGCGCTGCAGCGCGCCAACGCGCTCGCGGCCGGCGAGGCGGTCCTGCCCGACGCCGGCGCCGTGGGCTGCACCGGCGAGGACGTGTCCGGCTACCCCAACGGAGAGCTCCCGCTCCCGGCGCTCTGCTCGATCTGGGGCGCGCCCGGCCACCTGCTCCGCGCCGACGCCGCTGCCGCCTTCACCGCCATGAGCAAGGCGTACGCCGCAACGTTCGGCTCGCCGATCTGCGTGACCGACTCCTACCGCAACCGGGCGATGCAGGAGGACCTGTACGTCCGCAAGCCCACGCTCGCCGCCATCCCCGGCACGTCGAACCACGGCTGGGGCGTCGCGGTGGACCTCTGCGACGGGGTGGAGAGCTTCGGCACGCCGCAGCACGAGTGGCTGGTGCTCAACGCCACGGCGTACGGCTGGTACCACCCGGCCTGGGCGGACGCGACCGGCAGCCGGCCCGAGCCGTGGCACTGGGAGTACGGCGGCTGAGGCGCCGTCGCGGCAGGACAGGGCAGGCGACACGCGCCGACAGCCCTCGCCGCACCCGCAGCACGCCCCGAACTGGCAGCACGTCGACAGCACCGACAGGACACCGGACGGCCGTCGCACCCCCGGGTGCGGCGGCCGTCCGCATCTGCGGGGGCAGCCGTGAGGCTCGACGCGACAGGCGTCGACTCAGGCGACGGCGCTGCTGTCGGGGAAGCTCGGCACCGGCCCGCGCGCGCTGGCGTACACCGCCTCGCGCTCGTCCTCGGACATCCCACCCCAGACGCCGTACGGCTCCCGGACGGCCAGTGCGTGCTTCGCACATTGGACGATGACCGGGCAAGAGGCACAGACTGTCTTCGCGGCCAGCTCGCGGGCCCGGCGACGTGGGCCGCGCTCGCCGTCGGGGTGGAAGAACACGTCGGGGTCGGTGCGGCGGCATGCCCCGGACAACTGCCAGTCCCACAGGTCCGCGTTCGGACCGGGGAGCCGGGAGAGCTCGGCCATGGGAGGGCCTTCCTGACGTCGGTATCGGTCGTATACCGCGCCAGAAGTGGTTCAACCCTCGATCGCAGAAAGTTCCCGCGCGCGGCGCGACCCCCTCCGGTGGCGAAGAGCCACCCCGCAGGGGACGATTCGGCCATGAGGCCGACGAGCGGCGACGTCGAGGGGGCGCAGCGCATGGCGAACGCCCCTGAGCCGGCCCTGACCGTGGCCGCGGTCGCCCGACGGCTGGGCGTGGCGCCGGCCACCCTGCGCACCTGGGACCGGAGGTACGGCCTGGGCCCGTCCTCCCACACCGCGGGTGCGCACCGCCGCTACACCGCCGCCGACCTCGCCCGGCTCACCCTCATGCGGCGCCTCACCCTCGAGGGCGTGCCGCCGGCAGAGGCGGCCGCGATCGCGCTCGCCCGCGCGTCCGAGGACGCCGTCCCCGAGCTCGCGGGAAGCGTCCCGGCCGGGCCCCCGGCCCTGCCGGTCGCCGGCCCCGAGGAGCGGCTGCCGGCGGAGGTCACCCGGCTTCGTACGCCGCCGCCCGGCCTGCCCGAGGCGGCCGCCTCGCGCGCCACCCCGGGAGGCGGCCGCGTGCTCGCCATTCCCGGCGGCAGTGCCGCCTCACGCGGGCTGGCTCGTGCCGCGATGGCGCTCGACGCCCACGTCTGCCGCGAGATCATCCGCTCGAGCCTGCAGGCCAAGGGCGTCGTGGCGACCTGGAACGGGCTGCTGACCCCGGTGCTGGCCGGCATCGGGGCCCGCTGGGCGGAGACCGGTGAGGGCGTCGAGGTCGAGCACCTGCTCTCCGAGGTCGTCATGAGCGCGCTGCGGGCGTACCCGGAGTCGGTGAGCACGCCGATCAACGGCCGGCCGGTCCTGCTGGCCTGCAGCGACTCCGAGCTGCACTCGCTGCCGCTGCACGCCCTGTCGGCGGCGCTGGCCGAGCGGTCGGTGGCCAGCCGGATGCTGGGCGGTCAGATGCCCCCGCGGGCCCTCTCGGACGCGGTGCGCCGTACCGGCCCGGCGGCGGTCTTCGTCTGGGCCTCGCTGCCGGCGCACGCCGACCCCTCGGTGGTGGCCGGCCTGCCCGTCCAGCGCCCGGCGGGCGTCACTCTCCTGGGCGGGCCGGGCTGGGTGGGCCGGGCGTACCCGCCGGGGGCCGAGGTCGTCACCTCGCTGTCCGCGGCGGTCGACGCCGTGCTGGGCGCGGTCACCGCGCAGCGCGCCTGACCCTCGTCCCGCCGGCTGCGAAGGCCCCCTCCGCGGCCGGGCCGGATGCGGTGGCGCCTGGGCACGAGGGACGGACTTCGCAGGTCGAAGGGCCCGAAGGGCTCCACTGACGAGTGACATCTGCCGAAAGCTCTCTTGACGGCGGGCATGGGGCCCCTCGTCGCGCCCCCTGCGCGGGGGCGCCGGTCGAAAGAGAGGGACGTCGATGCCGACCGTCATGGTGTGCGACGACTCGCCGCTGGCCCGTGAGGCGCTCCGGCGCGGGGTCGCGTCCGTGCCGGGGATCGAGCGTGTGGTGGTCGCCGGCTCCGGCGAGGAGG
Organism: Motilibacter aurantiacus; assembly: GCF_011250645.1. Taxonomy (NCBI): domain Bacteria; kingdom Bacillati; phylum Actinomycetota; class Actinomycetes; order Motilibacterales; family Motilibacteraceae; genus Motilibacter; species Motilibacter aurantiacus. The sequence goes on along the minus strand of NZ_JAANNO010000001.1, from coordinate 386,820 downwards.
CGCTCGCCCGTTGGTCCCGCGAGCGTCCGGACCTGGTCCTCATCGACGTCCGCATGCCCGGGCTCGGCGGTATCGAGGCCGCGCGCCGGATCCTGGCCACCGACCCGACCGCCAGCGTGATCATGCTGACGATGGCCGAGGACGTCGACGGCGTGGCCCGCGCGGTCGCCTCCGGCGTCCGGGGCTACCTGGTCAAGGACGCCTCCCGCGAGGAGGTCGCCGCGACCGTCGCCTCCGCGCTCAGCGACGCCGCGAGCCGGCGCGCCCCGGTGAACGGCAAGCCGGTCGACGCCGACCTGCCGTCCCTGACCGAGCGCGAGCTGCAGGTGCTCGACGGGATGAGCCGCGGCCGGAGCAACGCCGAGATCGGGCGCGAGCTCTACCTGTCCGAGGACACGGTCAAGACCCACGCCCGTCGGCTCTTCCGCAAGCTGGGCGCTGCGGACCGCGCGCACGCGGTCGCGCTCGGCTTCCGCAAGGGGATCGTCCACTAGTCGCGCCGCAGGCGTTGAGCACCCCAGGGGTGCCCGACCTGACGCGTGCCGTGCCGCCATCCGCAGGGGAGATGGCGGCACGGTCGCGTCCGGCCCACGGGCGCGTCCCCGGCGGCCGGACCTCCGGCACGGGGCGGGCGCCCCCGGCACGCGGATACCATTGCGGGCAGCCGCGCCGGCACCTCGGCTCTTCGCGGAGAGCCGCGCCGCGTGCCCCCGACCGGTGACCGCTCCCTTGGAGGCGCGATGGGCCAGCCCGTTCCCGACGAGACGACGCTGGGCCTGCCCGCCCGCTTCGCGGCCGTCGGCCTCACCTACGACGACGTCCTGCTGCTCCCGGCCGCCTCGGACGTCGTCCCCGCCGAGGTGGACACCAGCTCGCGCCTCACCCGCAACATCAGCGTCCGCCTCCCGCTCGTGTCCAGCGCGATGGACACCGTGACCGAGGCGCGGATGGCGATCGCCATGGCCCGCCAGGGCGGCCTCGGGGTGCTGCACCGCAACCTGCCCGCCGAGGAGCAGGCCCAGCAGGTCGACCTGGTCAAGCGCAGCGAGGCCGGCATGGTCGCGCAGCCGGTCTCGATCGGGCCGGACGCCACATTGGTCGAGGTCGACGAGGCCTGCAACCGGTTCCGCATCTCCGGCCTGCCGGTCGTCGACCCCGCGGGCCACCTCGTCGGCATCGTGACCAACCGCGACATGGCCTTCGAGCGCGACCGCTCCCGGCTGGTCCGCGACGTGATGACCAAGGCGCCGCTCGTCACCGCGCCCGTCGGCGTGACCCACGACGAGGCGCTCGAGCTGCTGCGCCGCCACAAGATCGAGAAGCTCCCGATCGTCGACGCCACCGGCAAGCTGCGGGGGCTCATCACGGTCAAGGACTTCGTCAAGAGCGAGCAGCACCCGTTCGCGACCAAGGACGACCGCGGCCGGCTGCGCGTCGGCGCGGCCGTCGGCGTGGGCGACGACGCGTTCGTCCGCGCGGGCCTGCTGGTCGAGGCCGGCGTGGACGTCCTGGTCGTCGACACCGCGCACGGCCACTCCCGCGCGGTCCTCGACATGGTCGCCAAGTGCAAGGCCAACTTCCGGGTCGAGGTCGTCGGCGGCAACGTCGCGACGCGGGCCGGCGCGCAGGCCCTCGTCGACGCGGGGGCCGACGCCGTCAAGGTGGGTGTGGGCCCGGGGTCGATCTGCACCACCCGCGTGGTGGCCGGGGTCGGCGTACCCCAGATCACGGCGATCCACGAGGCGAGCCTCGCCGCCGGCCCCGCCGGGGTGCCGGTCATCGGCGACGGCGGCCTGCAGCATTCCGGGGACATCGCCAAGGCGCTCGTCGCCGGCGCGGACACGGTGATGCTCGGCGGGCTGCTCGCCGGCTGTGCCGAGAGCCCGGGCGAGATCGTGTTCATCCAGGGCAAGCAGTTCAAGAGCTACCGCGGCATGGGGTCCCTCGGCGCGATGCAGTCGCGCGGCAAGGCGGGCGGGCGGGCGTACAGCCGGGACCGCTACGCCCAGGACGACGTCCTCTCCGACGACAAGCTGGTGCCCGAGGGCATCGAGGGCCAGGTGCCCTACCGTGGCCCGCTGTCGGCCGTCGCCCACCAGTTGATCGGCGGGCTGCGCGCCTCCATGGGCTACGCGGGGGCGCAGACGGTGGCCGAGCTCAAGGAGCACGGCCAGCTGATCCGCATCACCCCCGCCGGCCTGCGCGAGAGCCACCCCCACGACGTCCAGATGGTCGTCGAGGCGCCGAACTACACGACATCACGGTGACGGCCCTGCCGACGCCGGCCATCGGAGAAGAGGACAGCTGTTGACCGAGGTCGAGATCGGGCGGGGCAAGCGCGGCAAGGTCGGCTACCCGTTCGACGACATCGCCATCGTGCCGAGCCGACGGACCCGTGACCCCGAAGAGGTCTCGGTCGCGTGGCAGATCGACGCGTACCGCTTCGAGATGCCGGTGATGGCCGCCCCGATGGACTCGGTGATGTCCCCGGACACCGCCTGCACCGTCGGCCGGCTCGGCGGCCTCGGCGTGCTCGACCTCGAGGGGCTCTGGACGCGCTACGCGGACCCCCAGCCGCTGTTCGACCAGATCGCCGCGCTTCCCGAGGACGAGGCGAACCGGCGGATGCAGGAGATCTACTCCGAGCCGATCAAGCCCGACCTCGTCGCCGAGCGCATCGCCCAGATGCGGGCGTCCGGGAGCACGGTCGCGGCCTCGCTCTCCCCGCAGCGCACGCAGCAGCTGTGGAAGACCGTGGTCGACGCGGGCGTGGACATCTTCGTGATCCGCGGGACCACCGTCTCCGCCGAGCACGTGTCCGGGCGGGCCGAGCCGCTGAACCTCAAGCAGTTCATCTACGAGCTCGACGTGCCGGTGGTCGTCGGCGGCTGCGCGACCTACCAGGCCGCGCTGCACCTGATGCGTACGGGCGCGGCCGGCGTGCTCGTCGGCTTCGGCGGGGGCGCCGCCCACACCACGCGCTCCGTGCTCGGTGTCTCGGTGCCCATGGCGAGCGCCGTGGCCGACGTGGCCGCCGCTCGCCGGGACTACATGGACGAGTCGGGCGGCCGCTACGTCCACGTGATCGCCGACGGTGGGGTCGGGCGCAGCGGCGACCTGGCGAAGGCGATCGCCTGCGGCGCGGACGCCGTGATGATGGGCAGCCCCCTGGCGCGGGCGACCGAGGCCCCCGGGCAGGGCTGGCACTGGGGCTCGGAGGCCTCCCACCAGGAGCTGCCGCGCGGGCGCCGCCAGCACGTCGGCACGGTCGGGTCGCTCGAGGAGATCCTGCTCGGCCCGTCGAGCACCTCCGACGGGTCGCTGAACTTCATCGGGGCGCTGCGCCGGGCGATGGCGACGACGGGCTACTCCGACCTCAAGGAGTTCCAGCGTGTCGAGGTCGCCGTGGCGCCGCACTCGCGCAGCTGACTGCACGATCCGGCCGGCTCGTGCGTTGGGAAATGTGTGTTCCCGCGAAGGTATGTGCCGGTGGCCGCTCGTCGGGTAAGTTCTTCCCGCTCTGACGGTCACGGGGGTCCCGTCAGGGCCGAGGCCTGTGCGCCAGGTGGCCCGTCCGGGCCGGCGCGGGCCGTCGGACAGGCAGGGCCCCGTCGGGACGGGGATGCGTCGTCGGGGCCCTGCCTACCCTCGCGGCCCGCCTCGCCCTCCGTGCGGCGCTCGTGCGCCGCAGGCCTGCTCGCGCTCCTCGCGCTCACGGCCTGCAGCGGTGGAGCGGACAACGCCGGGGCGGGAGCCTCGCCCTCGCCGGTGACATCGGTGCCGACGTCGGTGCCGACCGGCACGCCCGGCGGCAGTTCGGCACCGGGCGCCGGCCAGGAGCCCAGCGCGACGCCACTCGCGACGCCCCTGGGGCCGACCCGTACGGCGAGCCGGCCGCCGGCCGGCACCCCTGCGCCGGCATCCCCGCCGCGGCTCGACGCGGAGGCGATGCTCAGCACGGTGGAGCGCCTGCAGGGCTTCGGCCCGCGCGAGGCGACCGGGCCGGCGTTCCGGCGCGCCGCGGCGTACGTCCAGGAGCGGCTCGAGACGGACGGCTGGCAGGTCGCCCGGCAGGGGCTGTCGGTCCCGGCCGGGCAGTCGTGGGGCGTCCCGGTCGACGCGGGCGAGACGTTCAACCTCGTCGCCACCCGCGACGGGCTCGACCCCGAGCAGCCGCACGTGGTCGTCGGCGCCCACCTCGACACGGTGCCGCAGTCGCCCGGGGCCGAGGACAACGCGTCCGGGGTCGCCGTGCTGCTCGAGCTGGCGCGCCTGGCGGCAGCCGTGGCCCCGCAGGTGCCCGTGATGTTCGTCGTCTACGGCGCGGAGGAGCCGCGCGGCCCGGGCGACTCGCGGCACCACTACGGCTCGCGGGTGCAGGTCGCCCGGATGTCGGGGGCCGAGCGGGACGCGGTGCAGGCGATGCTCGCCCTGGACCGGGTGGGGGTCGGCTCGGTGGTGCCGGTGTGCGACGGCGGGCTGGCCGGCGGGGTCGTGGCCCGTCAGCTGCTGGCGGCGGCCGAGCGGGCCGGGGTGCCGACGACGTCCTGCGGGCAGAACCGCTCCTCGGACCACTGGTCCTTCGAGAAGGCCGGGATCCCCGCGGGGCGGCTGGGGAGCACCTCGTGGGCTGGCTACCACTCCGCGGCGGACACGACGCGGTACGTCCGGGCGGCCCAGCTCGGCCGCTCGGCCCGCATCGCCTGGGAGTGGCTCAGCGGCCTGCGCTGAACGGCGCGCCGCTCTCCGGCCACACAGGCGCGAGCACCGAACGCGCAGCGGCCCCCTCGACCGCGCGCGGCGTGAACCGCCCGTCCATGCGGTAGGGCACCAGGTCGGCCGCCTTCAGCTCGTCACCCCAGAAGGACAGTTCCAGGAATGCGCCTTCCATCGTCCGGCTGGAGAAGTCCATGTCGAAGACGAAGTTGCCCAGGGAATGGGCGATCAGCTTGCCGCGCCGCAGCTCCACGCCCTGCAGCACGTGCGGGTGCCCGCCGACGACGAGGTCCGCGCCGGCGTCGACGAGGGCGCGGCCGACGGTGCGCTGGGCCGGGACCGGCCGGCTCGTGTACTGGTCGCCCCAGTGCGGCAGCACGACCACCACGTCGACGCGGTCGCGCAGCTGACGGATCTGCGCCTGCACCGCGGCCAGGTCGCCCTCGTTCAGCGGCCCCGTCCGGGGCGGCATCCGCAGCTGGACGGCGCCGGGGGAGGCCGCGGTGGCTGCGGGTGTCTCGCCGATGGCGTTGAAGGCCAGGAAGCCGAACCGCAACCCGCCCGCCCGCAGGATCGCCGGCTTGCGCGCGACGGCCAGGTTGGCCCCGGCCCCGAAGGGCGTGATCCCTGCTCGCGCGACGCGGGTGACCGTGGTGCGCAACGCGGCAGGGCCGTAGTCGCCCAGGTGGTTGTTGGCCAGCGACAAGGCGTCGAACCCGGCGTGCTCGAGCCCCTCCAGCACGGCGGGATCGGCACCGAAGGAGTCCCCGCCCTGGGTCGGCGCGCCCTCCCGGGAGAGGGTGCTCTCCAGGTTGCCGACCGTCAGGTCGGCGGCGGCCAGCCGCGCGGCGAGCGGCCGCAGCGGCGCGGCGGGGTCGTCCCCCGCGGCCGTCGCCACCCGGCGCGCCAGCATGACGTCACCGACCACGGTGACCGTCACGGCGTCGGACGGCGCCTCTCCCGAGGTCTTCAGCGGATATGCCCGGGGCGCCCGCAGCGGCGGACCGCCCGCCGACCAGCACGGCCCGCACCGTGGGGCCGAGGGCGCTGGTCGGCACGAGCGCCAGCACCGACGGGTCGCCGGCGGCCTGCCGGACCGCTGCCGCGTCGCTGGCCGCTCGGGCGGCCCGCGGCGCGTCGACGCCGGGGCCGCGGACCACGCGCAGCCGGCCGGGCGCCAGCCCCAGGCGTGACCAGTCGCGGGCGGTGCCGGAGACCACCGCGCGGGCGACAGCCGCGGGGACGTCGATCGGGCCCCGGCTGGGGTGCGCGGCCAGGGCGAGCGGGGCGTCCTCGGGAGGGGTGATGGGGGCCTCCGGCGGGGCGGTGGGCGCGGGGGCGACGGAGGCCCCCGGCGGGGCTGTGGCGACCGGGGTGCCGGCGGGGGCGTTCAACGGCCCGCTGACCTCGCGCCCCTCGTCCGGCGCCCCGCCGGTGCAGGCGGCGAGCACCGCCACCGCGCCGGCGAGGGTCAGGAGGCGTACGCGCTGGGCCGTGGTCGCCATGGCTCAGGCTACGTGCCGGGCCGGAGAGGCGTCGCGGTGATCACACGGTGGCGGTCGGGGGCGTGCGGACGCGGTGCCTCGGAAGACGGCCTCGGCGGGCCCGGTCCGGTGATCACCGCAGGCCTCCCGCGTAGCGTGCCGGACGAGAGGTAGGAGGGGCGGCATGGCCGACCTGGTGGGTGCGCTCGACCACGGCACGACGAGCACCCGGTTCATGGTGTTCGACGGCGCGGGCCGGGAGGTGGCCCGTCACCAGCTCGAGCACGCCCAGATCCTGCCGCGCCCGGGGTGGGTCGAGCACGACCCCGAGGAGATCTCCGACCGTGCCGCGTCCGTGGTCTCCATCGCGCTGCGCCAGGCCCGGCTCGACGCCACGGACCTGGCCGCGGTGGGGATCGCGAACCAGCGCGAGACGACGGTCGTCTGGGACCGGCGGACCGGGCGGCCGTACGCCAACGCGATCGTCTGGCAGGACACCCGCACCGACCGGATCGCGGCGGCCCTCGAGGCCGACGGGAGGGGCGAGGTGATCCGGCGCAAGGCGGGGCTGCCGCCGGCGACGTACTTCTCCGGGGCCAAGCTGCAGTGGCTGCTCGACGAGGTCGACGGGCTGCGGGCGGACGCCGAGCGCGGCGACGCGCTCTTCGGCACGACCGACACCTGGCTGCTGTGGAACCTGACCGGCGGGCCGCAGGGCGGCGTCCACGTCACCGACGTCACGAACGCCTCGCGCACCATGCTGATGAGCCTGGAGCGGCTCGACTGGGACGACGAGCTGCTCTCGTTCTTCGGGGTGCCGCGGCGGATGCTGCCGGAGATCCGCCCCTCCTCGGACGCGGCCGGCTACGGCGAGGCCGTCGGGCCGCTGCGCGGGGTGCCGCTCACCGCGGCCCTCGGCGACCAGCAGGCGGCGACGCTGGGGCAGGGGTGCCTGCGCCCGGGAACGGCCAAGAACACCTACGGCACCGGCAACTTCCTGCTCCTCAATACCGGGGTGGACCTGGTCCGGTCCGGCAGCGGCCTGCTCACCACCCCGGCCTGGCAGCTCGGCGACGACCAGCCCGCGTACGCGCTCGAGGGGTCGATCGCCGTCACGGGAAGCGCGATTCAGTGGTTGCGGGACCAGCTCGGCATCCTGACCGGCGCGGCCCAGAGCGAGGCACTCGCGGCCCAGGTCGAGGACAACGGCGGCGTCTACTTCGTCCCGGCCTTCTCCGGGCTCTTCGCGCCCTACTGGCGCTCCGACGCCAGAGGGGCGATCGTCGGGCTGTCGCGCTACAACACCAATGCACACCTGGCGCGGGCGACCCTCGAGGCGATCTGCTACCAGAGCCGGGACGTCATCGAAGCAGCGAAGATCGATTCCGGAATCGATCTTGATGTGCTGCGGGTCGACGGCGGGGTCACGGCGAACAGCCTCTGCATGCAGGTCCAGGCCGACGTCCTCGGCGTGCCGGTCAGCCGGCCGGCCGTCACCGAGACCACGGCGCTCGGCGCTGCGTACGCAGCGGGGCTGGCGGCCGGGGTGTGGGCGTCGACCGAAGAGCTCGTCGGCAACTGGCGCGAGGACCGGCGCTGGGAGCCGCAGTGGTCCGAGGACCGCCGGGAGAGCGAGTACGCCGGCTGGAAGCGGGCGGTCCAGCGGTCGCTCGGCTGGGTCGAGGTGGGCTCCGCTCGCGAGTGAGCCGCCGGGAGGTGAAGCGCCTCACCCGTCCGGGCCGCGTGCGCGCTCGCCCGGGGTGGGACACCGTGGTCGTGGCGCAGCGCTGGTCGACCTCCCGCATCCCGGACCTCACGGGGCGCCTGGCCCTGGTGACGGGGGCGACGGGCGGCCTGGGCCTCGCCGTCGCGCGCCCTGGCCGCGCGCGGGGCGACCGTGGCCCTGGCGGTGCGCGACCGGGAGCGCGGCGAGTCCGCGCTGGAGCGGGTGCGTGCGGTCGCGCCGCGGACGCCCTCGTCCGTCACCCTGCTCGACCTGGCCGACCTGGCCTCGGTCCGGGCGCTCGCGGCGCGCGAGCGGGAGTACGCCCTGCCGCTGGGCCTGCTCGTGTGCAACGCGGGCGTCTACGCCGGCAGCCGGCAGCGGACCGTCGACGGGCACGAGCTCATGGTCGGCACCAACCACCTCGGCCACTTCGCGCTCACCGGGCTGCTCGCGCCGCGGCTGGCCGCCGCCCCGTCGGCCCGAGTGGTCGTCGTGTCCAGCCTCGCAGCGGCGACCGCGGGCACACCGGGCCTCGGTGAGCAGGAGGACGCGCCCTTCCGCGGCTGGCGCGCGTACGCCGGGTCCAAGCTGGCGAACCTGTTGTTCGCCGCAGAGCTGGCCCGGCGCGCGCCTGCGCTGCGCGGCGACGTGACGGTCGCCGCCGCTCATCCCGGCTGGGCGCGCACGCGGCTGCTCACCCGGCGCGGGCCCGGGCTGGGCTCGCTCGTGACCGCGCCGGCAGCGGCCACCCTGCTCGTGCAGGGGCCGGATGCCGGGGCCGCGCCCGTGCTCCGGGCGGCGACCGCGCCGGACGTCCGCCCCGGCGACTACTACGGCCCCGGCGGGCCTGGGCAGCTGCGGGGCGCCGCGGTGCGCGTCGAGCTGCCGCCGCTGGCCCGCGACGAGGCGCTCGCGGCGGCGCTGTGGCACCGGTCCGAGCAGGAGACCGGCGTCGACTATCGCGGCCGGGGGACGAGCCCGGTCGGCCCCGCCGCGCTCGGCGCGGAGCCGACGACGTCGTCGTAGAGGCCCTCGGCCCGCAGCGCGTCCACGAGCGCGCAGTCCACCGGCTCGATGCGCAGCGAGGCGCCGTGGCTCCGGACGGCGCGAGCCGCGTCGAGCAGGAACGTCAGCAGCGAGGCGGACGGCGTCCGGATGCTCGCGGCGTGGAGGACCACGACGTCACCGCTGACCGCGGCCGCGACCGCGGCGCTCAGGCACTGTCGCGTGCGCACGACGTCGCCGTTGCCGTCGAGCAACTCGGCGCGGACGTGCCAGGACGTGCGCTGCCCGATCGGCTGGGAGAGGGAGAGGACGCGGGAGACCACCGGGTGGTCGCCGGCGCCTGCGCCGAGGTCCGGACAGCCACACGGGGGGACGTAGAGGTCCGACGAGCGAGAACGGGTGCTGGTGACGCTGGAGGTGTAAGTCATCTGCCATCCCGGTCGGGGGCTCTGCCGCTTCCAGCGTGAGCTATCTAGACGCCTTTGCGCTAGACCTGACGTTCGTCTTTCTCGTCACAAATATCGCTGATCTTTCCCGGGATGCGAGAAGCGCGAAAAGTCGATCATTCCGCGGAAACGTTGCCGACCATGTCGCCGCGCCCGCCGGTGCGACGACAAGCGGGCGTTAAGCGGGCCGGAAGCGCCCGGCCGCAGCCTGTCTGCGTCGGCACCACCGGCACGCCGTCCGTCGTCCCTTCGCCGGGGCCGAGCGCACCTGGAGGAGCAATGCCCGCTGGCGCGGTACGCGTAGCGCTCGACACCTGGGTCGTACCGCGCTGGCACTCCGGGCCCGGAGGGCAGTTCCTGCTGCGCAGCTCGCTCGTGCTCACCGGCGCGGAGCCGGTGCTGGTCGACGCCCCGGCCGAGGAGCGCCCGGACGCGGCGTGGTCGGTCGTCGACCCCGGTGACGTGCGGTGGATCGTCATCGGGGACGGCGGACCCGACCACGCCGGCGGCCTGGCCGCCGTGCTGCCGGCCTGCCCGCTCGCCCGCGTCGTCGCCGCACCGGCCGTCGCGGCGCGCCTGCTCGCCGACCTTCCCGAGCTCGGCGGCCGGCTGCGGGCCGTCGGTGACGGGCAACCCCTGCCCGTGCGTGGCCGCGCGCTCGTGCCGCTCCTGCCCGCCGGGGGCGCGCTCGGGCTGGCCGACCCCCAGGCCGGCCTGCTCTGGGCCGGGGAGGCGTTCGCCGCGCCGGTCCCCGGTCAGGTGCTCGACCCCGACGAGCTTCCCGACCAGGACTGGCCCGGCGCCTTCCGTGCGTACGCGGCGGCCAGCCCCTGGCCCTGCGCGCAGGCGCGCCCGGACGACCTGCTCGCCCGCTGGCCGGGCCACGATCGGCCGCGGCTGGTGGTGTCGGCCCACGGCCCCCTGCTGCACGGCGCGCGGCTCGCGGAGGCGGTGTCCACGCTCGCCGCCCCGACGCCGGCGCTGCGTGCCGCCGGCGCCGCGGCGCCGGGCCCGGGGTGAGCCGCGGGTGCCCCGGCGTGCCTCAGCGCCCGGCCGTCACGGCGGCCAGCTCGTCGCGCGCGGCGTCCAGGGCGTACGCGAGCATCGCGTCCCAGCCGAGCGCCCGCCCGCGCTCGCGGGCCGCCTCGGCGTCCGTGCCGGTCACCGCCGCCTCGACGAGGGCGATGTCCCGCCCGCAGTCCACCGGGTCCATCAGCGCCGGGGCGTAGCCGATCTCCCGGCCCTGCGCCGCGACGGCCGCGAGCAGCACGGCGCCGTCCGTGGCGCGCCCGCAGGCCGCGAGCGCGCCGGCGAGCGTGTGCACGCCGACCAGCGTGGACGTGCGGTCGTGCTCCTCGTAGAGGTCGCGCAGGATCGGCACGAGCCGGCGGAGCGTGTCGTGCGGGTCGCCGCGGTCCAGGCCGGCCTTCGCCGCGATCCAGCCGATCGACGCGGCCGCCCACAGATGGCCGCACTCGATGGCGATCTGGGCGCCCTCGTCGAGCAGCTCCTGGGCGCGGGCGGCCTCGCCGCGCAGGCGGGCCACCAGCCCGAGCGTCTGGTAGGCCTCGGCCTGCACCCAGGCGTACCCGGTCTGCTGCGCCGTCCGGCGGGCCTCCTCGGCCAGCGCCTGCCCCGCGTCCGGGTTGCCGATGAGCGCCTGGAAGTAGCCGGCGTAGACGTTGGCCAGGGCGTACATGTCCGGCTCACGGGCCGCGTCGGCGAGGGACATCGCCTCTGCCAGGTGGCCGGACCCGCCGTGAACGTCGCCCATGAGGTAGCTCAGCATTGCCAGGGCGAGCAGACCCCGGACGCGGACCCGGCCGGGGGCGCCCGGAGCGGCGGCCAGCGCCCGGCCGAGCCACTCGCGCCCCTCGTCGGCAGGGCCGGTGCGGTACCACGCCCAGCCCAGCGCGGAGGCGATCCGGGCAGCGGTGCCGCCGTCGCCGGAGGCCAGGGCGTGGCCGAGCGCGGCGCGCACGTTGGACTGCTCGGCCGAGAGCCGGCGCAGCCACACGGTGCAGTCGCGGGTGCGCAAGCGGGGGAGCGCCTGCTCGGCGAGGTCGACGACCCAGGCGGCGTGCCGGTCGCGCAGGGTGGCGCGCTCGGCCGGTGGCAGCGCGCGGGCTGCGTACTCGCGCAGCGACTCGAGCATCCCGTAGCGCCGCGGGCTCGCCGACGTGTCGACCGTGATCATCGACTTGGCGGCCAGGCCGGTCAGCGGGCGCAGCACGGGGCGTCCGGCCACCGCCGCCGCGGCATCGAGGTCGAACCCGCCGTCGAACACGGACAGCGTGCAGAAGACCTCCTGCTCGTCGGGCGAGAGCATCGCGTAGCTCCACTCGACCGCCGCCTCGAGCGTGCGGTGGTGACGCGGGCTCGCGGCCCCGCGCCGGGGCCGGCCGTCCGCCAGCACCTCGAACCGGTCACCCAGGTGCTCGAGCAGCTGGGCGGGGGAGAGCACGTCGCAGCGCGAAGCGGCCAGCTCCAGCGCGAGCGGGATGCCGTCGAGCGCCGCGCAGACCCGGCGCACCGCGTCCAGCTCGGCCGCGTCCGGCTCCCAGGGGCCGCCCATCACCGCCGCCGCGCGGTCGAGGAAGAGGCGCACCGCCGGGGCGGGCGCACCGTCCGGCGCCGCCTCGACCGGCAGCGGAGCCACGGCGACCAGCGCCTCTCCCGGCACGCCGAGCCGCTCCCGGCTGGTCGCCAGCACGCGCACGTCGGGCGCCGTCTCGAGGATCGCCGTCACCACGTCGGCCGCCGCGTCGAGGACGTGCTCGCAGTTGTCCAGCACGAGCAGGGCCGAGCGCTCCCGCAGCGACTCGGCGACCGCCTCGGTGCGCGAGGAGCCCACGCTCGCAGCCACGCCCAGCGCGTCGGCGACCGCCGCCGGCACCAGGGCAGGGTCGCGTACGCCGGCGAGCAGCACCAGCCAGGGGCCGTCCGCCCCCTCGTGGCGGCGGGCGGCCTCGAGCGCGAGCCGTGTCTTGCCGGCCCCGCCCGAGCCCACGAGCGTGACCACCCGCGAGCTGCGCAGCCAGTCCGCGACCTGCGCCAGCTCGCGGTCGCGCCCCACGAAGGAGGAGAGCGCCGTGGGAAGGGCGGAGCGCCGGCCTGCCGGGCGTGCCGGCGGGGAGGCGGGCTCGGCCGGCGGCGGTGGCGTGGGCCGCGGCGCCAGGTCCGGAGCGAGGCCCAAAGCGAGGTCTGGAGCGAGGCCGGAAGCGAGGTCTGGAGCAAGGTCCAGGGCGGGGTCCTGCGCGAGGATCGCCGCCTCGAGCCGCTGCAGCGCGGGGCCGGGGTCGATGCCGAGCTCGTCGGCCAGGTGGCGGCGGGCTTCACGCAGCGCGGCGAGGGCGTCGGCCTGCCGCCCGGCGCGGTAGAGCCCCAGCGCCAGCAGCTCGCGCGGCCGCTCCCGCCACGGGTGCGCGGCGACCAGCGCCTCCAGCTCCCCGACCGCCTCCCGGCCCCCGGGCAGGTCCAGCCGGGCCGCCAGCAGCTCCTCCTGCGCGGTTGCGCGCAGCTCCTCGAGCCGGGCCGCCTCCTGCCGGAGCGCCGGCACGTCCGCGACGTCGGCGTACGCCGGGCCGCGCCAGAGCGCCAGGGCACGGGTGAGCGCGTCCCGCGCCTGCCCGGGCGCGCTGCCGGCACGCAGGCGGGCGCCCTCCGCGGTCAGGGCGGTGAACTCGTCGGCGTCCAGCGTCACCGCGTCGGAGGCCAGCGCGTACCCCGGTGGCACGCTGACGAGCACGGTCGCCGGAGCCCGGGCGGGGCGGTCCGGCTCGAGCACCTTGCGCAGCTTGCTCACGAAGACCTGCAGCGTCTGGGGCGCGCTCGCCGGCGCCTGCCCGGCCCAGACCTCCTCGACGAGCCGCTCGGCCGGGACCACCTGCCCCTGCGCGGCGGCGAGGACGGCCAGCACGGCGCGCTGGCGCGGCCCGGCCAGGTCCACGGGCACGCCTGCGACGGACGCCTCCAGCGGCCCGAGCACGCCGATGCGCGGCCCCGTCGGTTGTCCCACGCGGGCACGCTAGATCACCAACGGGGCTTTCCGCCTCTGCATTGACCGACCGCTGCCGGCTCGGTCACTCAGCGTCGCAGAGGGTGGGGGGCGGGGACCGCCTAGGCTTGTCACGTGGCCGCCGACCTGCAGACGTCCTCCGCGACACCGCCCGTACCCACCCCCGACCAGCACGGCCAGGACCTCGTCCTCGTCGTCGACTTCGGGGCGCAGTACGCCCAACTCATCGCCCGCCGGGTGCGTGAGGCGAAGGTCTACAGCGAGATCGTGCCGCACACCACGGCCGTCGCCGAGATCCTGGCCCGGCGTCCCAAGGCGGTGATCCTCTCCGGCGGGCCGTCCAGCGTGTACGCCGAGGGCGCCCCCGCGGTCGACCCTGCGCTCTTCACGGCCGGTGTCCCGGCGTTCGGCATCTGCTACGGCTTCCAGGCGATGGCGCAGGCCCTCGGCGGCACGGTCGAGCAGACCGGCCGGTCCGAGTTCGGCGGCACGCCGCTGCTGGTCACCGACGAGACGTCCAAGCTGTTCGCCGGGCTGCCCTCCGAGCAGTCGGTGTGGATGTCGCACGGGGACTCGGTGACGCGGGCGCCGGAGGGCTTCGCCGTCGTCGCCGCCTCCGCCGGGGCGCCGGTCGCGGCGTTCGAGGACGTCACCCGTGGCCTGGCCGGGGTGCAGTTCCACCCCGAGGTGCTGCACAGCGCGCACGGGCAGGCCGTCCTCGAGCGGTTCCTGTTCGAGGTCGCCGGCTGCTCGCCGACCTGGACGACGGACAACATCGTCGACGAGCAGGTCGCCGCGATCCGGGGCCAGGTCGGGGACAAGCGCGTCGTGTGCGGCCTGTCCGGCGGCGTCGACTCCGCGGTCGCGGCCGCGCTCGTGCAGCGGGCCGTGGGCGACCAGCTCACCTGCGTCTTCGTCGACCACGGGCTGCTGCGCCAGGGCGAGGCCGAGCAGGTCGAGCAGGACTTCGTGGCCTCCACCGGCGTACGCCTCAAGGTCGTCGACGCCCGCCAGCGCTTCCTCGATGCGCTCGCCGGCCTCACCGACCCCGAGGCCAAGCGCAAGGCGATCGGCCGCGAGTTCATCCGCGTGTTCGAGCAGGCGGCCCGCGAGGTCGTGGCCGACGCCGGCGCCCACGGCGAGGAGGTCGAGTTCCTCGTCCAGGGGACGCTCTACCCCGACGTCGTCGAGTCCGGTGGCGGCACCGGCACCGCCAACATCAAGTCCCACCACAACGTCGGCGGGCTTCCCGAGGACCTGCAGTTCGCCCTGGTCGAGCCGCTGCGCACCCTCTTCAAGGACGAGGTGCGCAAGGTCGGCCTCGAGCTCGGTCTCCCCGAGGAGATCGTCTGGCGCCAGCCGTTCCCCGGCCCCGGCCTCGGCATCCGCATCATCGGTGAGGTCACCGAGGACCGGCTCGCCGTGCTGCGCCTCGCCGACGCGATCGCCCGGGAGGAGCTGTCGGCCGCCGGCCTGGACCGCCAGATCTGGCAGTGCCCGGTCGTGCTGCTCGCCGACGTGCGGTCGGTCGGCGTGCAGGGCGACGGCCGGACGTACGGCCACCCCATCGTCCTGCGCCCCGTCTCCTCCGAGGACGCGATGACCGCCGACTGGTCGCGGCTGCCCTACGACGTGCTCGCCCGCATCTCCACGCGCATCACCAACGAGGTGCGCGAGGTCAACCGGGTCACGCTCGACATCACGAGCAAGCCCCCGGGCACCATCGAGTGGGAGTGAGCGCTCTGACCGAGCCGTACGGGGGCGCGGCCCGCGGGGAGCTCGACCGGGGCTGACACTCGCTGAGGGGCAGGTGGTGGCTCCCCGGTCGCGCCCGGTCGAGCAGACCGCGGCGCAGCCAGGGGTGCCTCCCGTGCTCGCCGGCCTGTCCCTGCGCTCGCTCGTACCACCGCGTCGAGGCGCGACCTCATGGTGTTGGACGGCTCGCCGAGGAGCTTGTCGACTGGTGGGCGTGGCTCAGAGGCCAGCGCGGGAGTCCGGGCTGTGGCCCGTGCTCCTCGGGCCGCGGCCGGCGGGCCTGCTTCCCGCGCCGGCCGGCAAGCCCTTCGGCCCCTACGACGACAGCGGGAAGCTGCCCCGGCCACCGCGGCAGCCTTCGGCCGACGTCCACCAGCGGCCAGGGGCCTAGCTGTGCTCGGCCAGGGCGTGTGAAGGACTGGAGGGCGTCGACCTCGACGCGCCGGGGCCGCGCAGCTGCAGGACCACGCAGTTGCCTCCTGGATCAGCCGGGGACGGGCTGGTCGCTCTGGTCCTGCCCGAGGCCGGTCGGCAGGTGCACGCTGCGCTCGGCGGGCGGGGTGGCCGTCCGCGAGGAAGTCAACGCCACTTCGTGCTCGGGCGCCCTCGAGGGCTCGACAGGGCTCGTGTCCGCCTGGTGGGCCGGGTCGATGGGACGGCTGTGCCGTACGGAGCAGCCGCTGTGTCCGCGGAGGCTCGTCCCCGTTGTCAACCGATGATCGCGGGACTCCGTCCTTGTAGTCGTGAACGACGCGGCATCGGAGCTGAACACATGAGGCGGACGACAGAGGCGGCGTTCGACGAGCTGGCGACGATCGAGTCCCGTGGCGTGGTGGAGGTGATCTTCCGTCGTGGTCGCTGCGGTTCTGACTATGCGCCGAGTAGTTGGGGTTGCGCCACCTCCTTCTGGGGTGGGGTCTTGCCGGTGAGCAGGGCCATGGAGCCTTCTGACAGGTAGCGGTGGTCGGTGACCTGCCATTCGTCGTGGGCTTCGAGCAGGACGGCGCCGGCCAGCCGGGCGAGGGCGTCGGGGTTGGGGAAGATCCCGACGACGTCGGTGCGGCGCTTGATCTCCCGGTTCAGCCGCTCGAGCGGGTTGGTCGACCAGATCTTCTTCCAGTGCGCGGCGGGGAAACCGGCGAACGCCAGGACGTCCGGGGCGGCGTCGCGCAGCATCTGCTCGACGGCGGGGAACTGGCGGCCGAGCATGGTGGCGATGACGTCGAGCTGGCCGTGGACGTGCTCGGCGTCCGGTTGGGCGAACACGGTGCGGATCGCGGCAGCGACCATCTCCGCGCTGCCCTTCGGCACCCGAGCCAGGACGTTGCGCATGAAGTGCACCCGGCACCGCTGCCAGGACGCGCCGAGCAGGACCGCGCCGATGGCCTTCTTCAGCCCCTCGTGGGAGTCAGAGACCACCAGTTGGACGCCGCTGAGGCCGCGGGCCTTCAGGGCGCGCAGGAACGCGGTCCAGAACGCGCCGTCCTCACTGTCGCCGACCGCGTAGCCGAGGACTTCGCGGTGCCCGTCGGCGGCGACCGCGGTGGCGATCACGACCGCCTGGGACACGACCCTGCCGCCGCGCCCGCCGCCCGGGGAGCCCTGCTCGCCGCCGACTCGGGCGTGGCAGTAGGTGGCGTCCAGGAACACGTACGGGTAGGCCTGCCCGGCCAGCGACCGGTCGCGGAACGCGGCGAGGTCGGCGTCGAGCTCGCCGCAGATCCGGGACACCTCGGACTTGGAGATCCCGGAGTCCGCCCCGAGCGCCCGGACCAGGTCGTCGACCTTGCGGGTGGAGACGCCGTGCAGGTAGGCCTCCATCACGACCGCGAACAGCGCGCGGTCGACCCGGCGGCGGCGCTCGAGCAGGCTGGGGAAGAACGAGCCGGCCCGGAGCTTGGGGATGCGTAGCTCCAGGTCGCCGGCCGGCGTGGTGAGCGTCCGTGGCCGGTGCCCGTTGCGCTGGCCGGTGCGGGCGTCGGTGCGCTCGAACGGGCGGCGCCGATCACGGCGGTGAGCTCGGCCTCGATCAGCGCTTGGTAGATCGTCTCGGCCGCGAGCCGGACGCGTTCGTCGACTTCGGCGGCCTTCAGTGCGTCCAGAACCTCGAGCAGGGCAGACTGGTCCAGGGCCATCGCGGACTCCGTTTCCACGTGTTCCTTGGCGGGTTCACGCAGAGACTCACGCGGTGGCCCCTCACCGTGTCAGAGGCACGCCGAAGGGCCGTCGTCCTACACCACTCCCTGGGACTCTTCTCTGGCGACCGCCCGATCGGCCTCCTTGCATCGCACGGCGCTCGCCCTGTGCGGTGACTTCCATCTCGCACAGGACCTGGTTCAGCAGGCGTTGGTCAAGGTCTATCTGGCGTGGCCGCTTCGGGACCCGGCGGCGGCACCCGCCTACCTGCACAAGGCCGGGGTGCGCGCCTGGATCGATCAGGGACGGCGGAGCTGGTGGCGGCACGAGCGTGCGACCGAGCCCTTCCCGGAGCTCGCCGCCGAGGTGCTGGCGGAGGACCCCACAGGTACCCCGCTGCTGGACGCGTTGGCGCGGCTGCCGCGACAGCAGCGGGCGGCCGTCGTACTTCGGCACCTTGAGGGCTATTCCGTGGAGGAGACCGCAAGCCTGCTCAACATCTCGACAGGTTCTGTGAAAACCCACACCTCGCGTGGCCTGAGAGCCCTGCGCGAGGAACTCACCGAGGACATGGAGCTGAGGAGCACATGGTGAACGAGATCGAACTGCAGGAGCGGCTCCCGCACCTGCTGGACAGCGAGCTCCGACGCTCGTTGAACGGGCACGGCGCGGTCGACCTCCTGGAGCGCGTGCACCGCGAGGGACGCAGGGCTCGTCGGCTCCGCAGTGCCCGACGGGGATCGGCTGCGATGCTCGTGGCGGTCGCTGTCGCCGCCGTGCCGACCGTGCTGCCGACCTCCTCCTCCGACGGCGGGAGCGCACCCGCACTCGGCGCGTTGGCGGCCGGTGCCAGCGCGCCCGCCCCTGGCGCCGCCGGAGAGAGGGCTCCTGCAGTCCCGCAGGCGATGCGCCCTACAGGCACTGCCCCGGTGGTGCTTCAGAGGGCAGTGGCCGCCGCGCTGGAGCCGGCCCGCTTGGAGCTGCTGCAGTCGGTCGGCTACGACGACGGTGCCTATCTCGATGGCAACCTCGACGACGGCCGAGGCGCTCCCTCCCGCGTCTTCGTCACGGTCTCCCGCCAGGCCCCCGGCACGCTCCAGCCGCACCCGTGCCGAAGCGCCAAGGCTGTCCGAGCTGGTGGGTCCTGTGCGGAGGAGGTATTGGCAGACGGGAAGGTGCGGTCGGTGCTGGACTACGTCGACGAGCACGGCATCCGTCGGACGAGTGTGCAGGTGGCCGCTGGTGACGGCACAGGTGTGCTCGCGTTCGCGGAGACGCGCGCGGCCAGCCCTGACCCCCGTGACCTCCTGCAGGCTCGGGTCCGGCCCGTGCCCGCCCTGGACGTCGCACAGCTCACCCGCCTGGCCACGGCGGCTCAACAGGGAGGCTGACCGCGGCCCTGCACACACGACGCCGTGATGCCGAGTGCTCATGAGGCTTCAGCCGCGGGCGTGCGCGGTAACAGTGACCGGTCCCCGCCCGCCCAGGCCGGTCCAGCAGCGGTCGCGGGGTCAGCCTCCGGCGCCCCCGGCAACGAGCGTACGGGCCGGTGCCGATCGACCGTACATCGCGCACACCGCGATGGACAGGGCCCGTAGCTGCGCAGCGCTGATCGCCTCGTCAGGCGTCGTCGGCAAGGCGAGCACCATGCTCCGTGTGCCCGACTCGTTGCTCAGGGCGTATGTCGAATAGCCCGTGACGGAGCCGTCGTGGCCCCAGACGGTGCCGCATGGCGTCTCGATCGAGAGCAGGCCCAGCCCGTACGCGGTCCCCTCCTCGATCGGAACGGTCTGCTTCATAGCGGCGAGGGAGGCGGGCGAGAGCAGCTCGCCCGAGAGCAGCGCCCGGTAGAAGTCGCGCACGTCCGTCGTGGTGGACAGCAGTGCGCCAGCCGCCCCGGCCCAGGAGGGGTTGACCCCGGTGACGTCGAGCAGCTCCGTGAGCCCGGTCAGCGAGGGCGGCAGGTAGCCGGCCGCGTGCTTGCCGGGGATGGTGGCGCCGGCCGGGAACTTGGTGTGGGTGAGGCCGAGCGGCTTGATGATGCGGTCGCGCAGCAGCGACCGCAGGCTCTCACCCGTCGCGTTCTCCAGGACCAGGCCCAGCAGCACGTAGTTGGTGTTCGAGTACGACCAGTCCGCGCCCGGCGCGAAGAGCGGCGGGTGGGCCACGGCGTACGCGACGAGCTCGCCGGGGGTGAACGAGCGCTCGGGGTCGGTGACGAAGGCGTCCAGGAACGCCTCGTCCTCGCTGTAGCTGAAGAGCCCGCTGGTGTGCTGCAGCAGGTGGCGGAGGGAGATCCCCACGCCGCCGGGCACCAGGCCGGGCACCCACTCCTCGACGTCGTCCTCCAGCGACAGCCTGCCCTCGTCGACCAGTTGCAGCACGAGCGTGGCCACGAACGTCTTGGTGATGCTGCCGATGCGGACCTTCTCGTCGCGGCGCCAGGCCTGCTCCGGCTCGAGCCGGGCGGCACCGCTCGCCTGCTGCCAGGCGTCCGTGCCGTCGTCGACGAGGACGACTGCCCCGCTGGCACCGGCTGCGACGATCGCGTCGACGGCCCGCTGCAGCGCGGCGTCGCGCTGCTCCACGCGGGGGTGGGCGCGCGACGCCTGGGCGGGCGGGGCGGCGACCCCCGCGAGCAGCCCGAGCAGGCAGGTGAGCAGCAGCAGGGAGAGGGCCTTGCGGGGCGTGGTGGCGAGGTCGACGGGCTTCGTCATCAGCGCGCTCCAGATCAGGGTCGGGGTCATTGACGGGATCCCCCGGCGGGCGGGCCGCTACGCCGCCCGCCCGAGCTCGTCCAGGACCCGGCGGCGCAGCTCGGCCGCGTCCACCCGCACCCCCAGCCGGTGCAGGACGCGGCCGGCCGTGGAGGAGCCTCCCGTCAGCAGCCCCAGCACCAGGTGCTCGGTGCCGATGTAGTTGTGCCGCAGCGTGAGCGCCTGGCGCAGCGCGTCCTCGAGCGCCGCCTTCGCCGGGCGGGTGAACGCGATGTGGCCGGTGCTGCGCCGGAAGAACCCGCGCCGTCGGGCGAAGCGCCGCTCGAGGGCGCCTTCCCCGAACGCCGCTTCGGCCTTCCGGCGTACCTCGTCCAGGTCGATCCCCAGTGCCCCGAGGGCCTGGGCGTCCGGGGCGTGCAGGGCGGCCACCGCGTCCCGGGCGGCGTCGAGCCCCACGCCGAGCTCCGTGAGCACCCGAGCGCCGACGCCGGCTTCCTGGGCGAGCACACCGAGCAGCAGGTGGCTGTCGTCGATCCGGTCGTGCCCCAGCCGCCGGGCCTCGACCTGGGACTGCACGACGGCGGCACGGGCGGGCTTGGTGAAGCGCTCGAACATGGGTCAGCTCTCCTTCCCGAGCGGCGCGCGCCCGGCGTGCTTCTTGTGGACGGCCTGCTTCGAGACGCCGAGCAGGGCGGCGATGTCCGCCCACGACCAGCCCTGCTGACGGGCGGCGTGCACCTGCAGCGCCTCGAGCTGCTCCACGAGCAGGCGTAGCGCGGCGACGGCCCGCAGGCCCTCGTCGGGGTCCGAGCTGGTCCCTGCCCCGAGCAGGTCGGTCGTCTCGCTCATGTCGTCAACATAGGTTGACGAGGCGCGGGCTGTCAACGTCGGTTGACGGGCGCGGCTCAGCCTGCGCGCACCGCGATGACGTCGAAGACCTCGTGCCCCTTGTCGATCCCCTGCTGCTCGAACCGCGTGACAGGGCGCCACCCCGGCCGCGGCACGAAGCCGTCACCGAGGACCTGGAGTTCCGGTGTCGCGGAGAGCGCCGCGAGCATCTGCCGGGCGTAGGGCGCCCAGTCCGTGGCGCAGTGGACCCGGCCGCCGGGTCGCAAGCGGGTGGCGGCCAGTGCGGCGAAGCCCGCGTCCACGAGCCGGCGCTTGTGGTGCCGGGACTTGGGCCAGGGGTCGGGGAAGAAGACGCGCACCTCGTCGAGGGAGGACGGGGCGAGCATGTCGCGCAGCACCTCGAC
Source organism: Motilibacter aurantiacus (assembly GCF_011250645.1). Lineage (NCBI taxonomy): Bacteria > Bacillati > Actinomycetota > Actinomycetes > Motilibacterales > Motilibacteraceae > Motilibacter > Motilibacter aurantiacus. The sequence goes on along the minus strand of NZ_JAANNO010000001.1, from coordinate 365,564 downwards.
GGCGTCGCCGGAGATCACGCGGACGTTGGAGAGGCCGCGGGCCGCGACCTCGGCGAGCAGCGCGCCGATGCCCGGGGTGTGCACGTCGACGGCGAGGACGTCGCGCGCGGGGTCGGCCTCGGCCAGGGTTGCCGTCGTCTCGCCCATGCCGAACCCGATCTCGAGGATCAGCGGGGCGCTGCGGCCGTACACCTCCACGGGGTCCAGCGGGGTGTCGCGCAGCGGCAGGGCGTACGTGCCGCCGAGCGCGTCGAGGGCGCGCTGCTGGCCGGGGGTGACCCGGCCGCGGCGCGGCTTGAACGAGCGGATCCGGTGGGCGGGCGCGACAGGCTGCACCCGCCCACCGTAGGAGCAGGAGTGGTCAGGACCCCGAGCCCGGCTCCGCCATGCCGCGGTGCATCTGCGCCTTGAGCGCATCGGGCATCACCTTCGAGCCGAGCTCCTGGACCTTGGTCTTGACGCCGCCGCCGACGACGCGGTTCTTGCCCTCCATCAGGGCCTTGAAGCCCTGCTCGGCCACCTGGGCGGGGTCGTCCTTCGAGCTCTGGCCCACCGTGGTGTCGTCCATCTCGGCGCGGTGGAAGAAGTCGGTCTCCGTGGGCCCGGGCATAAGGCTCGTGACGGTGACCTCGGTGTCCTTCAGCTCGTTCTGCAGCGCCTCCGCGAGCGACTGGACGAAGGACTTCGAGGCGTTGTAGACCGCCTGGAAGGACCCGGGCATCGTGGAGGCGATCGACGAGGTGAAGAGCACCTTGCCCGCGTTGCGCGCCACCATGTCCGGCAGCACGCGGCGGGCGAGGTGGACGGTCGAGCGGACGTTGAGGTCGATGACCTCGAAGTGCCTGGCGAGGTCGATGTCGAGGAAGGCGCCGCCGGCGCCGATGCCGGCGTTGAGCGCGAGCGCGTCGACGGGCCGCCCCGTCGCCACGACGGCGGTGTAGAGGCGCTCGACGCCCTCGTCGGTGCTGAGGTCGGCCTGGACCACCGTGACGTTCGCCCCGGTGGTGGCGAGCTCCTGCCCGGCGCGCTCGATCCCGGCGTCCTCGGCGTTGACGAGCACGTCGAAGCCGTTCTGCGCGAACTGCTTGGCCAGCTCGAAGCCGATGCCGCTGGAGGCACCGGTCACGACGGCGAAGGGCTTGCTGGCGATGTCGGTCATGCCGCTGCCTTACCCAGCGTCGGCCCGCGGACCCGCCACGCTCGCGGCGGCTTCGCTGGGCCCGTACGAGGTGACCGGGCGGTACCGGCCGCCGCGGCGTTAGCGAGGGCCGGTCCCCGGGGTAGGGACGGGCGGCCGGGACGAGCGTTTGTGTCGGCACTTAGGCTCGCCTAACCTGCTGGAGTGACGATCGCCGCCGAGCGCACTGCGCCACCCGTGCGGGACGCGCCGCCTGTGGTCGAGGCGGTCGACGGCCTGGACGCCCCGCGCTGTGCCGTCGCCTCTCGCGCGTCCGGCGAGCTGCAGCGCGGCACGGCCGCCCCCGTGCGCTCGTGGCTGCTGCTCGAGCAGCCCGGCGCCTGGTCGCGGGCCGCGCTGGCCGAGGCCCTCGCCGGGGCGCTCGGGCCGGCCGACCGCCGCCGGCTCGGGGTGCTGCAGCGCGAGCGCCTCCTGCGCGCGCTGCTGATCCGCCGTCCCGGCCGCACCCCCGACCACGACGGCCCGCGCACGCTGCTCGTCGGCTCCGCCGTCCCCGGCGCGGCCTGGCTGGAGCGGCTCGTCGTCCCCGACCTGCGTGCCCTGGCGGGGCTGGACCTCGAGGCGCTCGCGGCCGGTCGGCCCGGCCACGGCGATCCCGTCGACGGCCCCGCGCTGCTGGTCTGCACGCACGGGGCGAAGGACATGTGCTGCGCGGTGGAGGGCCGGCCGATCGCGCGCGCGCTCGCCGCGGCGTACGGCGACCGGGTGTGGGAGTGCAGCCACGTCGGGGGGGACCGGTTCGCGGGCAACCTGGTCGTCGCTCCGCACGGGGAGTACCACGGCCACCTCGACACCTCCGCTGCGCTCGCCGTGGCCGCCGCCGCCGTCGCCGGGCGCATCGAGCTCGACGGCTTCCGCGGGCGCTCCTCGTACGACCCCTGGCAGCAGGCCGCCGAGCACGCCGTCCGGGTGCGGACCGGCCTGCTCGGCCGCGACGAGGTGGCCTGCGGCCCCGCCCGTGAGGACGGCGGGCGGGTGCACGTCGCCGTCGCCACCCCCCGCGGGCGCTTCGACGTCGAGCTCGAGCGGCGCGTCCAGGGCTGGGTGGCCGCGAGCCGGTGCCGCGGGGGAGTGCAGCCGGCCGACCACGCGGTCGTCGGCCTGACCCGGCTGGCGTAGCCGCCCGCCCGGGAATGCGGGGCCGGGCCCCGTGCTTCAGCCCTGTCGGCGATCCGGGAGAGGATGCCGCGACGGCAGACGCGGGAGGAACCATGAAGGCGACCACGGCCGGTGCGGCGTTCGTCGCGGTCGGCGCCGTGCTCTGGGGCACCGACGCGCTGTTCCGCGGCGACATGTCCGAGTCCGTGTCCCCGGCGGCCATCGTGTTCTGGGAGCACGTGGTGCTGGCGATCGTGACCGCCGTCGCCCTTCCGCCCGCGCTTCGCGCGCTGCGCCGCGCGGGCTGGCGTGCCGGGCTGGCCGTCGTGCTCGGCATCGGGGTGGGCGCGTCGGCCGTCGCCACCGCACTGTTCACCAAGGCCTTCAGCTACGGCGACTACACCACGCCGGTGCTGCTGCAGAAGGTGCAGCCGATCGTCGTCGTGGCCGGCGCCTGGCTCCTGCTGCGCGAGCGGCCGCGGGCGACCTACCTGCCGTTCCTGCTCCTCGGCCTCGTCGGCGCCTGGCTCATCGCCTTCCGCGACCCGTCCGACGTCTCGCTCGGGGAGGCGGAGCCTGCGCTGCTGGCCATCGGCGCGGCCGCGCTCTGGGCGGCCGGCACCGTGCTCGGCCGCTACGTCGCCCCGGCCTTCGCGCCGCGCGAGCTGACCGCGCTGCGCTTCTGGTTCGGCCTGCTCGGGGCGGCGGGCGTCGTCGCGGTCACCGGCTCCTCGCTGCAGGTGGACGGTGAGTGGCACGGGCGCCTCGTGCTGCTCGCCCTCGTGCCCGGCCTGCTGGCGATGCTGCTCTACTACCGCGGCCTGCGGCGCACGCCCGCCATGGTCGCGACCCTCTGCGAGCTGGCCTTCCCGTTGACGGCTGCCGTCGTCCCGCCGGTCTTCCTCGACCAGCGGGCGCTGTCCGTCACGCAGGGGGTCGGCGTCGCGCTGACCGCGGCCGTCGTCGTGGGGCTCGCCCTCGCGCAGCGGACCGGAGGGCGGGAGCAGGGCGTGGTCGACAGCGACGAGCGGGCGCTCGCCGCCACCTGAGCCTCAGCCGGAGTACGGCGTCAGCAGCTGGTCCACCGGGGCGAAGTCGTCCGTCAGCACCTGTGCGTGGCCGACGAACCGGTCGAGCGCCGCGCCCGTGACGAGCTGGGCCGGGTGGTCGGGCGTGAGCCCGAGAGCGGTGAGGACCGCGTCGGTGTCGAGCGGCTCGTCGCTCGCCAGCACCACGAAGTTGCCGCCCGCGGCTTCCAGGGCCCCGTCGTGGGCGATCAGGGCGACGTGCGCGAACACCTCGCGCACCGTGGCGATCTCGGCCTTGAGGAACGCCGCCGGCCGGTAGTCGATGACGTTGGCGAGGTACGTCCCGCCCGGCCGCAGCACCCGGTCGACGTCCTCGACCAGCTGGCGGGTGGCCAGGTGCCACGGCACCGACAGCGACCCGAAGGCGTCCCCGACGACGAGGTCGTAGGCGTCCGGCGCGACCGCGCGCAGCGACCGCCGGGCGTCGCCGGTGCGTACCTCCAGCTGTGGCCCCTCGCGCAGGCCGAGCTCCTCGCGGGCGATCTCGACCACGCTCGGGTCGAGCTCGAGCACGAGCGACTCGGAGCCAGGGCGGGTCGCCTCGATCCACCGCGGCATCGTGAACCCGCCGCCGCCGATGTGCAGTGCCTGCACCGGCTGCGGGCGCGGGTGCAGCGCGTCCGTCGCGGCCGCGAACCAGGAGGTGTACGCGAACTGCAGGTACGTCGGGTCGTCCAGGTCCACGTAGGCGTGGCGCAGGTCGTCGAGCACCAGGGTCCGGCCGCCCTCGCGCGCGGGGTCGGCGACGACCTGGGCGCAGTAGTACGCCGTCTCCTCCTCGCACGGCCCGTCGACCGTGACGAGGGCGGCGCCGAGGACCAGGCTGCCGGCGACCGCGCCGGGCAGCAGCCGGGAGACCCGCGGGGTGACGGCGAGGCCGAGCACGACGAGCACGCCGCCGATCAGGCCGAGGATCCAGGTCGTGGGCAGGGTCGCGACCAGCAGGTAGCCGGTCGCGACGCTGCCGGCGAGCCCGCCGATGGTGCCGAGGGCGGACAGCCGGCCCACCACGCGGCCGGTCTCGTCGAGGTCGGACAGGCGCATCTTCACGATGCCGGGGGAGACCATCGAGAGCACGCCGACCGGCACCAGGGTCGAGGCCCCGACGAGGACGATGCTCGCGAGCGGCCCGCCGCCGGCGTCCGAGACGGCCGGTCCCAGCGCGTGCACCAGCGGGCGCACGGTCAGCACGAGGAGCCCGCCCACGACCGTCGCCGGCCCCACCCAGTGGGCAGGGGGCCGGGTGTCGGCGGCCATGCCACCGAGCCGGGCGCCGGCGGCTATGCCCAGCAGCGCCACCGCGATGGCCGCGGTGTAGGACTCGAGGGTCATGCCGACGTACGGCGCGACGAGGCGCACGGCGACGATCTCGAGGACGAGTGTGGCGGCGCTGGTGAGCAGGACGAGCAGGGCGGCGAGCCAACGGGGCATGCCCCTACCCAACCGGGCCCGGCGGCGGTGCGTCAGGCGGGCGGCAGCCCGATGTACACGGCGACGGCGCGGACCAGGCTGGTGAAGAGCGCGTCAGCCGGCTCGCCGGCCAGGCCGAACAGGTGCCCGAAGGCCTCCAGCGACACGAAGCCGTGCAGCGAGGCCCAGGCGTGGAGCACGGCCTGTGCCTGGGCGGGGGAGAGCCCGTCGAGCGGGGGCTCGTTGCACACTGCGGCGAACGCGGCCGCCACCTCCACCTGGCCGGGCAGGATCTCCTCGCCGGCCTGCACTGCCGCGAGGACCGGGCTGGCCAGGTAGCTGAAGGCCCGCTCGACGGCCGCTGACTTGTTCTCCTGGTCCTTCGGGACGTAGCCGGCCACCGGCAGCCCGAAGACCACGGCGAAGCGGGTCGGGTCCGCGGTGGCCCAGCTGCGGTAGGCCTGGCACAGGGCGTACAGCCGGGCGGTGGCCGAGCCCCCGGCGGTGTCGTCGATGGCCTGCTCGAGGGCGTCCCCGAGCTCGACGAATGCGTCCTCGACGAGCGCGGCGACGAGCTCGTTGCGGTTGGCGAAGTAGCGGTAGAGGCCCGGCGCGGTCATGGACATGGCCCGGGCGATGTCGGCGAAGCGGAGGTCGGTGCTGCCCTGCTCGCGCATGAGGCCGAGTGCGGTGCGCTTGATCTCGTCCACCGTGGCCGCCCGCGTGATCTCGCGACGTGTGCTCAACGACGGCCTCCTCCAGCGGTGCCCGCTCCTGGCGGAACGGGCTTGACAACTGTATCGGCAGCTCGCAAGAGTTACGAGTCGTAACGCAAGGACCGGGTCGTAACTTTCGTTCTGAGGAGCAACGATGTCTCGCTCGCCCGCTCTCGTCCCGCCCGCCGCTCCGCCCGGGCAGGAGGCCGAGGGCTCGCCGCGCCTCGGCCTGCTCGGCCGGCTCGCGTCGCTCTCCTTCCGGCACCGCCGGCTGACCGTGCTCGGCTGGCTGCTCGCCGTCGCTGCGGCGGTCGGTGCCGGCGCCGCCTGGTCCGGCGACTTCGAGGCCGACTACACCGTGCGCGGCTCGGACTCGCGGGCGGCGCAGGACCTGCTCTCCGACCGGTTCGCGGGCCGGGCGGGTGCCACGGTCGACGTCGTCCTCCAGGCCCCGGGGGGCGTCCGTGCCGTCGAGGCGGACGTGGACCGGCTGCTGGCCGAGCTCGCCGCGCTGCCCCACGTGCAGTCCGTGGACGACCCGCTCACCACGCCCGGCTCGGTCTCCTCCGACGGGACGGTCGCGGTGGCGAAGGCCCGGCTCGACGTCGTGAACCCGGTGGACATGCCGCTGGCGGACAGCGAGCACATGGTCGAGCTGGCGGCCGCGGCGCAGACGGACGAGCTGCGGGTCGCGCTCGGCGGGCAGACGATCGAGGCGACCGAGCAGGGGGAGGTCGGGTCCGAGGCGATCGGGCTGGCGGCAGCCGCCGTGATCCTGCTGCTGGCGTTCGGCTCCGTGGTCGCCGCGGGCCTGCCGATCCTCACAGCGGTCGTGGGGCTCGGTGTCAGCGCGAGCCTGGTCGGCCTCGTCGCCGCGGTCATCGGCGTGCCCGACTGGGCCACCTCGCTCGCCGCGATGATGGGCATCGGGGTCGGGATCGACTACGTCCTGCTGCTCGTCACGCGCTACCGGGAGCAGCTGGCGGCGGGGCGCGAGCCGTACCAGGCCGCCGTCTCCACGGCCGAGACCGCAGGGCGCAGTGTCGTCGTCGCCGGCACGACCGTCGTCATCAGCCTGCTCGGCCTCTTCGCGATGGGCATCGACTACATGCGGGGGGCCGCCCTCGTCACCATCCTCGCCGTGCTGGTCGTGATGGCCGCCGCGAGCACGCTGGTCCCCGCGCTGCTGGGCTTCACCGGGCGCCGGGTCGACGCGCTGCGGCTGCCGGGGCTCAAGGCCCCGCGGGGCGCGTCCCCCGGCTGGACGCGGTGGAGCCGGCTGGTCCAGCGCCGGCCGCTCGTGTCGGCCGCGGCGGGGCTGGGCCTCCTCGTGCTGCTCGCGGCACCGCTGACGGGCCTGCGCTTCGGCTTCCCGGACGCCGGCAACAGCCAGGCCGGCACGAACACCCGCGCCGCGTACGACACCACCGCCGCCGCCTTCGGGCCCGGCGCCAACGGCCCGCTGCTGCTGGCCGCCGCGCTGCCGGACGCCGGCGACGCGAGCACCCTGGAGGCCCTCGCGGAGCAGGTACGCGGTGTGCCCGGCGTCGCCTCGGTCTCCCCCGTCTCGCTCAGCCCCGCCGGCGACACCGCGGTCATGACCGTCGTCCCCACGACCGGCCCGCAGGACGCCGAGACCGAGGGCCTGGTGCACCGGCTGCGCGACGAGGTCGTGCCCGCGGCGACGGCGGGCAGCGGCACGGCCGTGCACGTCGGCGGCGTGACGGCCAGCGCGATCGACAGCACCGAGGACGTCGCGAAGCGGCTGCCGCTCCTGGTCGGCGGGGTCGTGGCGCTCTCGATGCTGCTGCTGCTCGTGGTGTTCCGCAGCGTCGCGCTCGCGGTCAAGGCCGCGGTCATGAACCTGCTGTCGATGGCGGCGGCGTTCGGGGTGGTGGCGTACGTCCTGCAGGGCGGCTGGGCCGGGCAGCTGTTCGGCATCGACACCCCGACGCCGCTGCCGGCCTTCATCCCGGTGCTGATGTTCGCCGTGCTGTTCGGCCTGTCGATGGACTACGAGGTGTTCCTGCTCAGCCGGATCCGCGAGCGCTGGACGGCCACCGGTGACAACGCCCGCAGCGTCGCCGAGGGGCTAGCCGGCACCGCCCGCGTCATCACCGCGGCCGCGGCGATCATGGTGGCGGTGTTCGCGGCGTTCGTCCCGAGCCCGGCGGTGTTCCTCAAGGTCATCGGCATCGGGATGGCGACCGCGATCTTCATCGACGCCACCGTGGTGCGCATGCTCCTGGTGCCGGCCGTGATGCAGCTGCTCGGCCGGGCCACGTGGTGGTCGCCGGCCTGGCTGGACCGCCGCCTGCCGCAGCTGCACGTGGAGGGCCGTCCCGAGCACCACGTCCAGCTGCCGGAGCCCGGCCACCTGCCGGCGCCGCGCACCGCTCCCGCCCCGGCCTGACCCGCCCTGCCCTGCTCGCGCGAGCCATGCAGCCGTGGCAGCCGTCCGCTGCCGAAGGGCTGTGGACCACTCGCCACGGCTGCATGATCGCGCCAAGGGCGAGTGGGGCGGGCGAGGCGTCGAGTTGCAGGAGCGCGGGTAGCGTGCTCTGGATGACAACGACAGCACAGTTCGCCCGGGAGACCGGTTCGTCCGGCGAGTTCCAGCGCCAGGCCAACCGGTTCACCCAGCGCTTCAGCGCCGACGGGTCGAGCGGGCTGCCGGTCGAGCCGGGGCGCTACCGCCTCGTGGTCTGCCTCGCCTGCCCCTGGGCGCACCGCGCGCTCATCGTCCGGCGGCTGCTCGGGCTCGAGGAGGTCATCTCGCTCGGGGTCGTCGACCCGATCCGCGACGAGCGCGGCTGGCGCTTCACCCTCGACCAGGACGGCCGCGACCCGGTGCTCGGGATCGAGTTCCTCATGCAGGCCTACAAGGCCACCGACCCCGAGTTCGACGGCCGGGCCACCGTGCCGGCGATCGTGGACACGCGGACCGGCCAGGTCGCGACCAACGACTACCCCAGCATCACGCTCGACTTCTCCACCGAGTGGAAGGCGTTCCACAAGCCCGGGCCGCCGGACCTCTACCCCGAGGCGTTGCGCGGGCAGATCGACGAGGTCAACGACCTGGTGTTCCGCGACGTCAACAACGGCGTCTACCGCTGCGGGTTCGCCACCACCCAGGAGGCCTACGACAAGGCCTACGACCGGCTGTTCGCGCGGCTGGACTGGCTCTCGGAGCGGCTGTCGACGCAGCGCTACCTCGTGGGGGACGCCATCACCGAGGCCGACGTCCGGCTCTTCACCACCCTGGTGCGGTTCGACGCGGCGTACCACGGCCACTTCAAGTGCAACCGGAGCAAGCTCACCGAGATGCCGGTGCTCTGGGCGTACGCGCGGGACCTGTTCCAGACGCCGGGGTTCGGCGAGACGGTCGACTTCGACCACATCAAGCGGCACTACTACGCGACGCACGCGGCGATCAACCCGACGCTCATCGTGCCCAAGGGGCCGGACCTGTCGGGGTGGGCCGAGCCGCACGGGCGCGACGCCCTCGGCTGAGCCCCGCCGTCAGGCCGAGAGCGGGAGGCGGGCCGGTCCCTCCTCGGTGAGCAGCGCGTACGCCTGCAGCCACACGCTCAGCCGGAGCTCGGCCCGGTCCGCGCGGCGCTGGTGCGCGCGGTGCTCCACGCGCCGGCCGAGCCGCTCGTCGGCGGCTGCCGCGGCGAGGGCCTGGTCGTGCTCCAGCCGGGCGGCCGCGATGTGGGCGGCCATGGCCTCCAGCGCGGACTGGAGAGCGGGCGCTTCCGGCCCGGGGGCTGCAGGAGTCATGGGAGAACTGTCCTGCTGCAGCCGCCGGGCCGCTGTTCCCGCCGTGACACGACAACCGTTCGGGTGACGACGCTCCGGTCAGTCGGTACGCGGCGGGAGCTCCGTCTCCGAAGCCGCCGTTCCCGGGCGGATCGCCCGCACCGCTGCCCGGATCGCGGCGGCGATGCCCGCCAGCCCGAGGCCGACGATCGCGGCGGGGACCACGACGTTCGCGCGGACCTCCTCGTCGGTCAGGCTGGCAGCGGCATACGTCACGCCGACCGCGAGGAAGACGACGCCCATCACGAGGGCGGCGAGGTCCAGGTCATGACGCCTCACGGCGCACCTCCAGGCTTCCGACGTTGACGTCGAGGTCGAGGACGAGCGTGCCGTTGACGGCGCCCGTGGGGTCGGTGAAGTCCTCGGACAGGTCGGTGCCGCTGTCGTCGGGCCGGTCCGGCAGGCGCAGGTCGCCCACCGCGTTCACGTCGGCGTCGATCTCCAGGGCGACGTCCGCGGGCACGAGGACGACCAGCTCGCCAATCCCCAGGCTGGCCTCGACGCTCACCCGCTGCCCGTCGAGCGCGAGGCCGCGCAGGTCCAGCGTGGCGTTGCCGGCGCCGAGCCGGTACTCCTTGCCCTGAACGAGCCCCACCGTCGTGGGCGCCCAGGTCCGGTCGCCGACGCCGCCGCGCACCGGGTTGTCGGCGACCCCGTCGAGCACCAGGCCCACGATCAGCACGATCCCGAGCGGCACCACGCCTCCGGCGCGGCCCCAGCGCGTAGCCACCACGAGGCCGAGGCCGAGCACCGCCAGCGCGCTGCCGAGCACCAGCGGCACGTCCGCCCCCTCGCCGAGGGCGTGGCAGGCCAGCAGCACCAGCCCGGCCACCACGGCTGCGGTGCTGATCGTCAGCAGGGCCAGCGGGCCGTTCTTCTCCTTCGGCCGGTCGGCGGGCGGCGGCGCGACGGGCGGCACGGGAGGCACCGGTGGGGGAGGCGTGTAGGCGGTCCCGGCCGTGCGCCCGTAGGGGTCGGCGGCCGGTGGCGGGCCGCCCGCCCCGGGATGGACAGGCCCCATCGGCGGGGGCGGGGAGGGGTACGCCGGCGGCGGGGCCGCCGGGCCGGCCACCGGCGCCCACGGACGGTCGCCGCGCAGCGCGACGACGGCGCCGATGGCGAGGAGCGTCACCACGACGGCCGCTGTGACCGAGCCGTCGCCGATGGCGCCGAAGACGGTGAGCCCCATGACCACCACCAGGATCGGGAGGATGAGCGAGGCGTCGCCCCGCCCGCGGGCCGCGCGCTCGCCCAGCGACTCGTACTGGCCCTCCTCGGGCAGCAGCAGCCAGGCGAGGCCGTAGAGCAGCGCGCCGGCGCCGCCGAAGATCGTCAGGACCACGATGCAGATGCGCAGCACCAGCGGGTCGACGCCGAGCGTGCGGGCAAGCCCGCCGCAGACGCCGGCGACCTTGCGGTCGGTCGCGCTGCGTCGCAGCGCCTGCACGGCCGGGACGCCGGACCACCAGCCGCCCGGGGGCGGCCCCGGCGGCGGGGAGCCCGGCGGCGGCCCGGGCGGAGGTGGCGGCGGCGTACCGTCTCCAGCTCCTCCGGGCCCGGGCTTGTCGAACCGGATCGTCTCGTCGGTGCCGCTGGCGTTCATGGGACCCATCGTGGCGACGCGGCGCCCGCGCGGGTATCGGGAACAGCCCTGACCCGACCCTGGGCCGCCCCTGGGACGGCTCCTCGGGGTCGGCCCCAGGGCTTGCCCCGATGTCAACGCGCCGCGGGGCTGCGACCATCGACGGATGCTGTCCCGACACGCCGCCCCGGTGGTGGCCCCGGCCCCGGACGCCCCGCGGCCGGTGCCGCCGCTGCCCGGGCCCGCGCCGCGCCTGTTCCGGGCCAGCCAGGGCTCGTACGTCGCGGGCGTCGCCCGCGGCCTGGCGAACCACCTGGGCATCGACGTCCGGATCCTGCGCGGGGCCTTCATCGTCCTCGCCTTCGCCCAGGGCGCCGGCTTCCTGGCGTACGCCGCCTTCTGGTGGCTGGCCCCGCTTGCTCCGGAGCCCGGCGACGCCCCCGCACAGGGCACCACGCGGCGCCGGCGTGAGACGGCGGTGCTCGCGGCCCTCGCCGGCTGCGGTGCGCTGGGGCTGCTGCTCTCCACCCAGATGTGGGTCAGCGTCGGCGGCTCGGCGGTCTGGCCGGTCGTGGTCGTCGGCGTCGGGGTGGTGCTGGTCTGGTGGCAGGCCGACGAGGCCCAGCGCGCGCGCTGGCGGGCGCGCACGGCGACCGACCGCCGCATCGGCCTGGCCCGGACCGGGCTGGGCGCGGCGCTGCTCGTCGCCGGCTCGGTCGCGCTGCTCACGGTCCCCGGCGACCTGCGGGTCACCGGCCAGTCGCTGCTCGCCGCCGGGATCGTGCTGATCGGCGTCGCGCTGGTGACGGGGCCGTACTGGCTGCGCATGGCGCGCGACCTCAGTGCCGAGCGGTCGGCGCGCATCCGGGAGCAGGAGCGGGCCGAGGTCGCGGCGCACCTGCACGACTCGGTCCTGCACACGCTGACGCTCATCCAGCGCCACGTCGACGACCCGCGGGCCGTCGCGACGCTGGCGCGGGCGCAGGAGCGCGAGCTTCGGGCCTGGCTCTACCGCCCCGTCGCGGAGACGTCGGCGACGTTCACCCCGGAGCTGGAGCGCACGGTTGCCGAGGTCGAGGACACCCAGGGGGTCAAGATCGAGGTCGTGTCGGTCGGCGACGCCCCGCTCGACGAAGGGCTGCGCGCGCTGCTGCAGGCCACGCGCGAGGCGGCGCTCAACGCGGCCAAGCACGGCGGCGGCGCGCCGGTGAGCGTCTTCTCCGAGGTCGAGCCGGACCGGGCCGAGGTGTTCGTCCGGGACCGGGGTCCCGGCTTCGACATCAACGGCGTGCCGGAGGACCGGCTCGGCGTCCGCCAGTCCATCCTCGGGCGCATGGAACGCCACGGCGGGCGGGCGGTCATCACGTCGGCGCCGGGCGAGGGGACCGAGGTGCAGCTCGAGCTGCCCCGGACGCCGCAGCCGCAAGCCCAGAACCCAGGAGGCACGCAGTGACAGGCCAGGGCGCGTACGCCGACACCGACGCCGCGGCCGGGCGGTCCGTCCGCGTCGTGCTGGTGGACGACCACCGCATGTTCCGGACGGGGGTGCGGGCCGAGCTGGGTGAGCCGCTGCAGGTCGTCGGGGAGGCCGACGACGTCGACACCGCGGTCGCCGTGGTCGAGGCGCAGCGCCCCGACGTGGTGCTGCTCGATGTGCACCTGCCCGGTGGCGGCGGGGTGACGGTGCTGCGCCGGCTGGTGTCGCGGATCCCGGAGACCAGGTTCCTGGCGCTGTCGGTCTCGGACGCGCCGGAGGACGTCATCAGCGTGATCCGGGGCGGGGCGCGCGGCTACGTCACCAAGTCGATCACGGGGGGCGAGCTCACCGAGGCGGTGGTGCGGGTCGCCGACGGCGACGCGGTGTTCTCGCCGCGGCTGGCCGGGTTCGTGCTGGACGCCTTCGCCGCGGGCGGCACGACCGCCGACGTGCCCGTGGAGTCGGCCGACGAGGACCTCGACCGCCTCACCCAGCGCGAGCGCGAGGTGCTGCGGCTCATCGCCCGCGGCTACGCGTACAAGGAGATCGCCAAGCAGCTCTTCATCAGCGTCAAGACGGTGGAGACCCACGTGTCGGCGGTGCTGCGCAAGCTGCAGCTGTCGAACCGGCACGAGCTCTCACGGTGGGCGGCGGACCGACGGCTGGTGTGAGGGGGCCCCGGTCGCGCCCCAGTGCGCCGGCCGCCGCAGCGCGGCCGGCAGCCGGGTCGCGGCGTCGCCCCGGGCCGCGTCGACCTGGGGCTGGGTCAGGAACAGGCTCTGGTCGAGCCGTGTCCCTCTGACGTCGGCTCCCCGCAGATCGGCGCCGAGCAGATCGGTGAAGCGCAAATCAGCGTTCCGCAGATCGGCCCCGAGCAGGTACGCCCCGCGCAGGCTCGCACCGCGCAGGTCCGCCCCGCGCAGGCGGGCGCCGACGAGGTCCGCGTTCGCCCGGTCGCGGCCGCGGTGGCCCGACGCCTGCCGCAGCGCTGAGCTCACCCGCCCGAGCAGCTCGCCGACGGCCCGCCGGTGGGCGCGCGCGTCGAAGTCCGCGAGTGCCTCGGCGGTGCCGTCCGCGAGTGCCGCGGCCGCGGTGTCGGCGCCCGCCGCCTCGTCGCGCAGCGGGCCGGCCGGCAGCCGCTCGAGGGCCTCCGTGAGGTACCACCGCGACTCGTGCAGCTGGCGCATCGCCGGCAGCGCCGCGAACATCTCGCGTGCCGTCCCGGGGCCGTCGCGCCACGTCCGCCCGCCGAACGTGCCCTGCACCAGGTGCTGGCCGGCTCCGAAGCAGTCGAAGACCGCGCATCCCGGGAAGCCCCGCTCGCGCAGCCCGTCGTGGATGCCGCAGCGGTTGTCCGCGCGCAGCTTCGGGCACGGGGTGCCGGCCGGCTTGTCGATCGCGAAGTCGCTGGACGCGGCGAAGGCCGGGCCCACGCAGCACAGGGCGGCGCACCGGCTGCAGTCGGCACGCAGCCCGTCTCGTACGTCCTGGACGCCCGCCGGCATCGCTAGCCGCGGAACCGGCGCGCGCTGGGCCGTCCCTGCCCGCCGTCCACGACGATGTCGGCGCCCGTGACCCAGCCGGCGCGGTCCGACAGCACGAACGCCACGACGTCGGCGACCTCCTCCGGCCGTCCCAGACGACCGAAGGGGAATTCCTGCTCCCGGAATCGTTCGAAGCCCTCGGGGTCGGCCTGCTGGTAGCTGTCCCAGCCGCCGCCCTCGAAGAAGATGCTGCCGGGGCTGACCGCGTTGACCCGGACCCGGTCGGCGGCGAGCTCCTGGGCCATCGCCTTGGCCAGCTGGATCTCCGCGGCCTTCGCGACGCTGTAGGTCGTGCGCGGGGCGACCTTGCTCCCGTTGACGCTCGTCACCAGGACGACCGAGCCACCGCCCGCTGCGAGCAGGTGCGGGTGGGCGGCGCGCACCAACGTGGCCGAGTGGCCGGTGTTGAGGGCGAACGTGGCGGCGAAGTCGTCGGTGGAGCTGTCCAGCAGGTTGCCGCCCACCGTGCCGCCCGCGTTGCCGACCACCTTGTCCAGCCCGCCCAGCTGCTCCGCGACGCGGTCGACCGCCGTGGCGAGCGCGGCGCTGTCGGTGACGTCGACGGCGTACGTCACCACCTGCGTCCCGTGGCGGGCGACCTGCTCCCGGGCGCGCTCGAGCCCCTGGGCTCCGCGCGCGAGCAGGGCGACGGAGGCGCCCTCGGCGGCGAGGGTGTCGGCGATCGCGAGGCCGAGGCCTCGGCTCCCGCCCGTGACGACGGCGCGGGCGCCGGTGAGGCCGAGGTCCATGCCGCCGACCCTATGCCGCTGCGCCGTCCGCCCGGGGTGGCGTTCGCTCAGGGGCAGGGCACGACCTTGAACACCTCGGCCATCCGGCCGGCGGGCAGGCCCTGGGCCGCCGCGTCCCCGCGCATGAAGCCCTTGACGAACTCCTCGAACCCGTCGATGTGCGCGACCTGGCTGACGTGTGAGGTGAGCGCCGCGATCTTGCGGTCGACCACGTCGGTCACGTCGACGGCGTGGTCCGGGGTGGGGTGGGCCATGATCCAGAACTCGCGCACGGTCCACGCCTCGAGCCCCTCGTCGTGCAGCAGCTCGACGTGGGTGAACGGGTTGCGGGCGTCGGGGTAGATCGAGTTGACCGCGGCCTCGCCGGCCGCCCGGTGGTCCGGGTGGGACGCCGGCAGCCGCGCCCAGTTGTACTCCGGGCTCGGCACGATGGCGCGCTGCGGGCGCACCTGCCGGATCACGCGGCTGATGTCGCGCCGCAGGTCGAACGTCGGCTCGAGCCGGCCGTCCTTGTAGCCGAGGAAGCGGACGTCGGTGACGCCCACCTGCTTCGCGGCGGCGACCTGCTCGGCGCGGCGGATCCCGGGGATCTCGCTGCGCGGGACGTCCGGGTCGAAGCCACCGGCGTCCCCGTCGGTGCAGATGCAGTACGTCACCTGCACCCCGCGCTGGGTCCAGAGCGCGACGGTGCCGGAGGCGCCGAAGTCGATGTCGTCGGGGTGCGCGGCGACGACGAGCGCGCGCTCGACCTCGTCCTCGGGGATCGTGACAGGCACGGGTCGATCGTAGGGCTGCGGTTCGCGCCGGGTGCGACGGGACAGGAGCCGGGCATGAGCCGGCACGCCGACACGCCCTGGGAGCGCGGCTCGCGCGCGTCGTGGTCGGCCTCGGCGCGTTCCTCCTGCTCACCGCCCTCGTCGAGCGGGACTGGGCGGCGCTGCCCGCCCTCGCGCTGGTCGCCGCGCTCCTGCTCCCGTGCCCGCGGGGGACGACGGCCCGGTAGAAAGGGCACGTGAAGCAGCGCGTACGCAGAAGGCTGGCCGAGCGGCTGGAGCGGCTCCTGGGCTGGGCCCTGATCGCCGGGTCCGCCGTCCTGCTCGCGGTCGCGCTGCTGCAGCGCGACTGGGAGTCGGTGCCCGGGACCATGCTCTTCATGGCCCTGGGCGGCCGGTTCCTGGTCGCCCCGCGCTACCGCCAGCTGGCCACGGCCGGGATCTTCACCGCGGTCCTGGTGTTCGTCGTGGTCCGGGCGGTGCAGGGGGAGTGGGCCTGGGCGCTCGCCGGGCTCGTGCCGGGGGCCCTGCTGGCGCTGATGCTGCGGCCCCGCCGGGAGGCCGTGCGCTGACCCGGACCGCTGACGCCGGGGCGACCTAGACTCGA
This sequence comes from Motilibacter aurantiacus, assembly GCF_011250645.1. Lineage (NCBI taxonomy): Bacteria > Bacillati > Actinomycetota > Actinomycetes > Motilibacterales > Motilibacteraceae > Motilibacter > Motilibacter aurantiacus. Next base: position 349,500 of record NZ_JAANNO010000001.1, on the reverse strand, counting down.
TGGACGATGAGCAGCCTCCCCGACGACCTCGTCCTCGACCTGCCGGCGGTCCCGGCGGAGCCGTCCGCGCACCGCCGGTCCAAGGACCCCGACGAGCTGCTCGCCGGGCTCAACCCCCAGCAGCGGGCCGCCGTCGTGGCCGAGGGCTCCCCGGTCCTGATCGTCGCCGGCGCCGGCTCGGGCAAGACCCGGGTGCTCACGCACCGCATCGCCTACCTGCTGGCCAAGCGCAACGTGCACCCGGGCGCCGTGCTCGCGATCACGTTCACGAACAAGGCCGCGGGTGAGATGAAGGAGCGCGTCGCCGACCTGGTCGGCAACCGCGCCAAGGCGATGTGGGTGTCGACCTTCCACTCGGCGTGCGTGCGCATCCTGCGCAAGGAGATCAGCCGCTTCGGGTTCACCTCGAGCTTCTCGATCTACGACGCGGCCGACGCGCAGCGCCTCATGGGGCTGGTCTGCCGCGAGCTGGACCTCGACCCGAAGCGCTATCCGCCGCGCTCGTTCAGCAACCAGGTCAGCAACCTGAAGAACGAGCTGATCGACCACGAGGCCTACGCGGCCAAGGCCGAGACCGACCTCGAGCGCAAGCTCGCCGAGGCGTACGCGCTCTACCAGCGCCGGCTGCGCGAGGCCAACGCGCTCGACTTCGACGACCTGATCATGACGACGGTCAACATCCTGCAGGTCTTCCCGGACGCCGCCGAGCACTACCGGCGCCGGTTCCGGCACATCCTGGTCGACGAGTACCAGGACACGAACCATGCGCAGTACGTCCTGGTCCGCGAGCTGGTCGGCCGCCCCGGGGAGGCCACGCCCCCCGCGGAGCTGTGCGTGGTCGGTGACGCGGACCAGTCGATCTACGCCTTCCGCGGTGCCACGATCCGCAACATCCTCCAGTTCGAGGAGGACTACGCCGACGCGCAGACCATCCTGCTGGAGCAGAACTACCGCTCGACCCAGACGATCCTGTCCGCCGCCAACACCGTCATCGCGAAGAACACCGGGCGCAAGCCGAAGCGGCTGTGGACCGAGTCCGGCGACGGCACCCCGATCGTGGGCTACGTCGCGGACAACGAGCACGACGAGGCCGCCTTCGTCGCCAACGAGGTCGACCGGCTCACCGACGAGGGGCTCGCGCGCCCCGGCGACGTCGCGGTCTTCTACCGGACCAACGCCCAGTCCCGTGTCTTCGAAGAGGTCTTCATCCGGGTCGGCCTGCCCTACAAGGTCGTCGGCGGCGTGCGGTTCTACGAGCGCAAGGAGGTGCGCGACGCCCTGGCGTACCTGCGCACCCTCGCCAACCCCGACGACTCGGTCTCGCTGCGCCGCATCCTCAACACCCCCAAGCGCGGCATCGGCGACCGGGCGGAGGCGTGCGTGGAGGCGCTGGCCTCCCGGGAGCGGATCACGTTCAACCAGGCGCTGCTGCGCGCCGCCGACGCGCCCGGCCTCGCCACCCGCTCGCTGTCGTGCATCACCGAGTTCAACCGGATGATGGAGAGCCTGCGCACGCTCGTGGAGGCCGGCACCGAGCCGGCCGAGCTGCTGGAGGCGATCCTCGAGCAGTCGGGCTACGCCCTCGAGCTGCAGCGCTCCAGCGACCCGCAGGACCAGACCCGGCTGGAGAACCTCCAGGAGCTCGTCGCCGTCGCCCGCGAGTACGCGGTGAGCGACCCCGAGGGCGGGCTGGCCGGCTTCCTCGAGCGGGTCGCCCTGGTGGCCGACTCCGACGAGATCCCCGAGGGCGCCGAGGACAGCGGCGTCGTCACGCTCATGACGCTGCACACGGCCAAGGGCCTGGAGTTCCCGGTCGTCTTCCTGACCGGCATGGAGGACGGCGTCTTCCCGCACATGCGCACGCTCGGCGACGACAAGGAGCTCGAGGAGGAGCGCCGGCTCGCGTACGTCGGCATCACCCGCGCCCGCGAGCGGCTCTACATCTCCCGGGCGCTGGTGCGCAGCTCCTGGGGCGCCCCGTCGTACAACCCGCCGTCGCGCTTCCTCGACGAGGTGCCGCCGCAGCTCACCGACTGGAAGCGGGTCGAGCCCTCGCGCTCGGCGCCGCCGTCGGCGCTGGCCGTGGCGGCCGCCCGGCCCACCGCGAAGTCGCCCGGCAACCGCAAGGTCGTGTCGCTGAGCGTGGGCGACAAGGTCACCCACGACACCTTCGGGCTGGGGACGGTCGTCGCCACCGCCGGGGTCGCGGAGAAGGCCGAGGCGACCATCGACTTCGGGGCGTCCGGGACGAAGCGGCTGCTGCTGCGCTACGCGCCGGTCGAGAAGCTCTAGCGCCGCTGGACGTGCCGGGTGCCGGCACTGCTCAGCGTGGGGGCGTGCTGGCGTCGCGCCGTGCCGTCGGCGGGCTTCCTGGACCAGGGGTGCACCACTGCGGTGCGGCGGGCGTCCGCGGGACGTGAGCCGGCGGACGGGAGGCCTGCCCGGCGCGCGGCTCGACCGTGCTGCCTGGGCAGCCTCCGGAGGAGAGCTAGAGCACGACCCCGTGCTCGCGCAGCCACACCTCGGCGTCGATCGGGTCGCCCGCGCCGGGGCGGACCTCGATGTGCAGGTGCGGGCCGGTGGTGTGCCCGGTGGCGCCGACGCGCCCGATGAGCGCGCCCGCCAGGACCTTCTGCCCGGCGCTGACCATGGTGGCCGAGAGGTGGCCGTACCACGTCTCGGTGCCGTCCGAGTGGCGCAGCACGATCTTGTTGCCGTACGCCCCGTCGTAGCCGGCCGAGACGACGACTGCGTCGCCGACGGCGTGCACGGGGGTCCCCGTGGGTGCCGCGAGGTCGGTGCCGGTGTGGCCGTTGGACCAGAGGCTGGCGCGCTGCCCGAAGTGGGCGGTGATGCGGTAGCCGCTCAACGGCTCGACCCAGGCGCGGCGGGCGCGGGCCAGGGAGGTGAGGCTGGCGCGCTTGCTGCTGCGGGTCGCGCGCTGCGCCCGGCGGGTCGGGGCCGTGCTCGCCTCGGCCTTCGGGGTGGCGGCGGTGGCCGCCGGAGCCGAGGGCTTGGCCGAGGACGGCCCCGAGGACGAGGACGACGAGGCGGCCGACGGGCGCGCGGCGCGGACCTTGGCGAGCGTGGGCGCGGGCGTGGGCGTGGCGGACGGGCGCGCCGGCAGGGCGGCGGTGCCGAGGTCCTCGGCGGTCGCCGGGGTGCGCCGGGTGTCGTCACCGGTCGCGGCGGGAACCTGGAAGGCGTAGGCCGCCGCGGAGGCGACGACCGCGGTGCCGAGCAGGAGGGGCGGGCTCGGGCGGCTGCCCGTCGACGGGCTGCGGTGCTTGCCGGGCCGACGGTGCTTGCCGGCGGTACGGCGACGAGCGCTCACAGACCGTCCTTCGCGGTTGATGCACGGGAAAGAGCCGCTGGCACGCCGGCGCAGCAGGTCCCGGGCCGGAGCCGCAGGCCCCGGGCGGCCGGGAGCAACGCGGGACAGGTTACGCGGTCGTGACCCGATCCGTCGCCCCCCGGTCCCGATCTCGATATCGGACAAAACGGGAACGAGTTCAACCCTGTCACTTCATCCCCAGCAGTCGCGCCGGTCCTTGCGCGGGACGCGCGCACGAGGCCGTGGTCAGCGCCCCGATTCGGCTCCGGGAGCAAGGCGGGACTAACCTCGCCGACGGACAGCGGCCGTCCCGGCACACGACCGGGAGGCCGGGACGTACCGATCGGACGGAGGCCTGTGGACCTCTTCGAGTACCAGGCGAGGGACGTGTTCGCCGCGCACGGAGTGCCCGTGCTGGACGGCGCCGTGGCCGAGACGCCGGAGGAGGCCCGCGCCGCCGCCGAGCGGCTGGGGGCCGGCGTCGACGGCGGCCGGGTCGTCGTCAAGGCGCAGGTCAAGACGGGCGGCCGTGGCAAGGCCGGCGGGGTCAAGCTCGCCGACAGCCCGCAGGACGCCGAGGACAAGGCGCGCCAGATCCTCGGCATGGACATCAAGGGCCACACGGTCCACCGCGTGATGCTCGCGCCGGCGGCCGCGATCGAGGAGGAGTACTACTTCTCGGTCCTGCTCGACCGCGCGAACCGCACCTACCTCGCCATGGCGTCCGTCGAGGGCGGCATGGAGATCGAGGAGGTCGCCGCGACCAAGCCCGAGGCGCTCGCCCGGGTGGCCGTCGACGCGCTCGAGGGCATCGACGACGCGAAGGCCGCGGCGATCGTGGAGCAGGCGAGCTTCCCGGCGGAGGTCCGCGACCAGATCGCGGCCGCCATCGTGAAGCTCTGGGGCGTGTTCACGGCCGAGGACGCGACGCTCGTCGAGGTCAACCCGCTGGTCAAGACCGCGGACGGCCGCATCGTGGCCCTCGACGGCAAGGTCACGCTCGACGAGAACGCCGACTTCCGCCACAAGGACCACGAGGCCCTGGTGGACAAGTCGGCCGCGGACCCGCTCGAGCAGCGGGCCAAGGAGAAGGGCCTCAACTACGTCAAGCTCGACGGCGAGGTCGGCATCATCGGCAACGGCGCCGGGCTCGTCATGAGCACGCTGGACGTCGTGGCGTACGCCGGCGAGGACTTCGGCGGGGTCAAGCCGGCGAACTTCCTCGACATCGGCGGCGGCGCCTCGGCCGAGGTCATGGCGAACGGCCTGGAGATCATCCTCTCCGACCCGGCCGTGCGCAGCGTCTTCGTCAACGTCTTCGGTGGCATCACCGCCTGTGACGCGGTGGCCAACGGCATCGTCAGCGCGCTCGCGCTGCTCGAGTCGCGCGGCGAGACGGTCGACAAGCCGCTCGTCGTCCGGCTGGACGGCAACAACGCGGCGGAGGGGCGGCGCATCCTCGACGAGGCCGCGCACCCGCTCGTCACGCTGGTCGACACGATGGACGACGCCGCGCGCCGCGCGGCCGAGCTCGCCGGCGCGGCTGGCAAGGGGGCCTGACCATGGCGATCTTCCTCACCGAGAAGAGCCGGATCCTCGTCCAGGGGATGACCGGCTCCGAGGGCATGAAGCACACCAAGCGCATGCTCGCCTCCGGCGCCCAGGTCGTCGGCGGCACCAACCCGCGCAAGGCCGGGACCACGGTCGACGTCGACGGCAACCAGCTTCCGGTGTTCGCCGACGTCGCCGAGGGCATGGCCGCCACGGGCGCCGACGTCACGGTCATCTTCGTGCCGCCGGCGTTCACCAAGGACGCGGTCGTCGACGCCGTCGACGCCGGCATCCCGCTCGCGGTGGTCATCACCGAGGGCGTGCCGGTCCACGACACGGCAGCGTTCTTCGCGTACGCCCAGCAGAAGGGCACGACGCGGATCATCGGCCCGAACTGCCCGGGCATCATCAGCCCCGGCAAGTCCAACGCCGGCATCATCCCCTCGGACATCACCCCGTCCGGCCGGATCGGCCTGGTCAGCAAGAGCGGCACGCTGACCTACCAGATGATGTACGAGCTGCGCGACATCGGCTTCTCCACCGCGATCGGCATCGGCGGCGACCCGGTCATCGGCACGACGCACATCGATGCGCTGCAGGCGTTCCAGGACGACCCCGACACCGACGCGATCGTCATGATCGGGGAGATCGGCGGCGACGCCGAGGAGCGGGCGGCGGCGTACATCAAGGAGAACGTCACCAAGCCGGTCGTCGGCTACGTGGCGGGCTTCACGGCCCCCGAGGGCAAGACGATGGGCCACGCCGGCGCGATCGTCTCCGGCTCGTCGGGCACCGCCGCCGCCAAGCAGGAGGCGCTCGAGGCGGCCGGCGTCCGGGTCGGCAAGACGCCGAGCGAGACCGCCCGTCTCATGCGGGAGATCATGAACGGCATGTGACGCATCCGCGTTCACTCGATGGTGGGCGGGCACTCGGCTGCGAGTGCCCGCCCACTGTCGTCGCCCGGCTCAGCCGGTCGAAGGCTCCGGCAGTGCGTACGCCTCGACCCCTTGCAGCGCAAGCATCAGCGCCGTCTCGGCCTGCTCCGGGCCCGCGTCGGTCAAGCGGATCCCGACGGCGATGTTGCCGACGCGGCCGACCATCAGCCGGTGCGAGCCGCCGTCCGGCCCCGCTGCCGTGTAGACACCGGAGGCCCGGTCCCCGACCCGGTCGAGCTCACCGTCGACCGGCCGCCCGGCGCAGCGATCGAGGGCGGCGGACCACTCCGTGACCACCCGGTCGGCCTGCTGCCGGTCCGCGAGCACCACCACGGTCTCGTGACCGGCGGCCGGGTCCTCGCCGTGGACGCCGTAGTCCCGGTCGAGCCGGGCCATGGCCGCCGCGTCGTCCACGGGCAGCGGGCATGGGGTGACCGTGTCGGGCGCCACCCGGACCTGGTCCGGGCCCACGCCCTTGGGCCACATCTGCGGCGGGACGAGCGCGTCCGTGCCCGGTCGGTAGGCGTCCACGGTGTCGGCCCCGGCGTCGGGCTCGATCGGCACGCCCAGCACCTCGAGCGCAGCCGCCTGCGTCTCCTCCAGCGGCTCGTGCGGCGCCTGCCCGCGGTCGCCGCTCGCCGACTCCAGCCCGAGGACGGTCAGAAAGCCGTCGCGGGCCGAGAGGAGCACCACCGTGCGGGTGTTGGAGCCGACCACGCGGTGCCACACCCGGCCCGACGGTGTCTCGCCCTCGAGCCACGACCCCTCGTCCACGGCGCAGCGGCCCATCTCCGCACTCAGCCGGTCGTAGGCCTCCCGCATCGAGCGCTCGTCCGCGTAGGCCGTGGTCGCCTGGGAGGCCCGGGCGAGCAGCCGCCGGCCCTCGGCGCCGAGGAAGCCGGCGTTCACGGTCACGACGCCCTCCGCCCCGGCGGACAGCGCCCGCCGGGCGCAGGAGTCCTGGAGCGGCTCGGGCAGCAGGGTCTGCAGGGACCAGCGGCCCCAGAGCTGCCGTGGCCCGGGCAGGTCGGCCGGTGCCAGCGTCCGGGCCCGCAGAGCGAGCTCGTAGGACAGGTCCCCGGTGGCGGTCGCGCCGGCCGCCGGGGTGCCGTCCGCACCGGTGCCGTCGGCCGCGGCGACCACCGCCGCCCCCGCCCCGAGCACGCTGCAGGCGACCAGGACGGCCAGCCCGGCGTACGAGCGCCGGGACCGCTGCGCCCCGCGGGCGCGGGCAGCTGCCGCGCCCGGGAGCGGCTCCGGCCCGAGGTCGTCACGCAGCCGTTCCAGTTCAGGGAAGATCGATTCAGGCAAGAGATGTCTCCTTGTCCGGCTCGTCCTCGGACAGCAGGGCGGCGAGAGCGGCCCGTCCGCGCGAGAGCCGCGCCTTGACGGTGCCGACCGGCGCCTCGGTCTCCCGGGCGACGTCCTCGACCGAGTGCCCGCACAGGTGGTGCAGCACGATCGCCCGGCGCTGGGCCTCGGGGATCTGGCGGAGAGCGGCGACGATCGCGACGTTGTCCTCCGACGGCGGCCGTCCCGGAGGGGGCGGCCCGTGCCGGACGAGCGCGGCCAGCGCGTTGCGCCCGCGCCGCCAGCGGTTGACCGCCAGCCGCCAGGCGACGGTGCGCACCCACGCCTCCGGGTCGTCGTAGCCGGCCACCCGGCCCCAGCGCTGCCACGCCCGGGCGTACGCCTCCTGCACGCAGTCCTGGGCCTCGGCCAGGTCGCCGGTCATCGCGTACATCGCGTGCAGCACCCGGCGCGCGCTCGCCGCGTAGAACGCGTCGAAGCTGCTCGTCTCGCTCACGTGACCCCCCGTCGGGCCGGCCCTGCCGGCCGGCTGTCACAGGAAACACCGCCGGGGGCCGGCCCTGGTTGCACGCGCCCGGGGGGCACCGCGCCGGCTGCGGACAGCTCGCCACATCTGCACGATCACCCCGGGGGAGGTGCAGGGTGGGGCGGCTGGGGGCGGGGCGACACCCCGACGAGGCCGCGGTTGCCGGGAGCGGGCGTCGCGGGCCGCGACCATGGCTGGCGATGTCCACGCTGCTCCCGCCCTCGCGTCCGACGTCCGCCCGGTCGACCGCCCCGCGCTCCGCGCCGGCGCGAACGGCCCGGACGGGACGGGCGGCGCGCCCACGCTCGACGCGCGGCCTGGTGTCCGCCGCCGCCGCGGGCGCTGCCCGCGGCGCCGGCTTCTCGCTGCTGACCTGCGCGGTCGTGGTGCTCGTCGGCTGGGCGGGGGCGCACGGCACCGGCGCGGGGGCGGTGGACGCTGTGCGGACCACGGCGTACGCCTGGCTCCTCGCCCACCACATCGACCTCACGTTGACGGACGGCAGCCTGCGCCTGGCCCCGCTCGGGCTGCTCGCGCTGCCGTTCGTGACGCTGACCGCCGCGGGCTACCGCGCGGCCCGCTCGGCAGGCCTGCGCACCCCGCGCGAGGCCGGCATCCTCTGCGGGGCGGGCGCGGTCGCGTACGCCGTCCTGACGCTCGTCGTGGCGCTCGCGTCACGCTCGGAGGCGGTGCAGCCGTCCGTCCCGGGCGCGATGCTCGGCGGGCTGGTCCTCGGGGCGGCCGCGACGGGGCTCGGCGCGCTGCGCGCCCTGCGCCGGCGCTCCGCACTCCCGGTCATGCCCCGGCGGCCGGGCACGGTGCTCGCGGCGTCGGTCGGCGCCGTCCTCACCCTGCTCGGCACCGGGGCGCTGCTGCTGGCGGGCTCGCTGGCGCTGCACCTTGACCGCGGGGCGGACCTCGGGGCGTCCCTGGACCCCGGGCCGCTCGGGGGCCTCCTGCTCCTGCTCGTGGGGGTGGGGCTGGTGCCCAACGCCGTGGTCTGCGCCACGGCGTACGCCGTCGGCCCCGGCTTCGCGGTCGGCGTGGCCACGTCGGTGGCGCCGGCGGGGGTGTCGACCGGCCAGCTGCCGGCGCTGCCGCTGCTCGCGGCCCTGCCGGCGGACGGATCGGCGCCCGCGGTGTCGCTGCTGTCGATCGTGGCCCCGCTCGCGGCCGGCCTGGTGGCCGGCGTCGTCGTGGCGCGGCGGGCTCCTGCGGGGGAGTCGCCGGACCGGGCGGCGGGCACGGCAGCCCTCGCGGCCCTCGTCTCCGGTGCGGTGCTCGGCGTCCTGGGCGCGCTGTCCGGGGGCTCGGCGGGCGGCGACCGGCTGGCCGCCGTCGGCCCCTCGCCGTTCCGCCTCGGCATAGCCGTCGCCGCCGAGGTGGGGCTCGTCGCCGCGGCCGCCGCGTGGCTCGTCGTACGCCGGGCCGCCGCAGCCCGCGAGGGCGAGCCGGGCGCCGCCGTCCCGGCCTGACCGCCGGCCTGTCGACCCTGCCTGACCGTTCCGAGGGCCTCGGGCGTCAGCGCCCCGCCCGGCCCTCCAGCCCGAACGGCCCGCGCTCCTCGTAGCGCTCGTCGCACAGCGCACGTGCCGAGTGGGTGAGGGCCAGCTCGCGGCACTCGCGGTACTTCGCCGTGCTCGGCAGCGCGGACGCGACGAGGACGGAGACGCCCAGGGACAGCACGCAGCTGCCCACGACCAGGGCGCCCACCGCGCCGGGGGCGTAGCCGTTGCGGCGCCGGGCGTCGCGGATCGCGAGCGCCGCGAGCACGAGCGCCCCGACGGCGAGGATCACGCTGATCTCCGGCGCCGACAGCGCGGGCAGCGCGACGAGCGCGAGCAGCAGGGCCGGTCGGCCCCCCGGCACCACCGGCCCCGAGGGCCGGCGCGGCGGCGTGCCGGGGGCGCCCTCCTCGCGCGGGCGGGGGCCCCAGCCGGGGCGGCTCGGCTCCGGCCGCGGCGGCTCGGGGCGCGGCGGAGCAGGCCGCTGGCCGGCCTGCTGCCCCTCGGGCGGCGGGGCCCAGGGGTTGTCGGTCACCGGCCGCTCGTCGTCCCGTGCCCGCTGATTCCCGTCACCGTTCGCCACCTCGCTATGGTGGCGGCTCGTGACTACGGCTCGGAACCCGGCTCGGGTCGTGGCCCTCGTGTCCGGCTCCGGCACGCTGCTGCAGGCGCTCCTGGACGGCTGCGACCCGCGCGAGGCCACGGTCGTCGCGGTGGGCGCGGACCGCCACGGCATCGCCGGGCTCGACCGGGCAGCGGCGGCGGGGGTGCCCACCTTCGTGCACGCCCCCCGCGACTTCGCCGACCGGGCGCAGTGGAACCACGCCCTCGCCGACGCGGTGGCGGCGTACGAGCCGGACCTGGTCGTCTCGGCCGGCTTCATGCGCATCCTGGGGGCCGAGTTCCTCGTCCGGTTCCCTGACCGCGTCCTCAACACCCATCCCGCGCTGCTCCCGGCGTTCCCGGGAGCGCATGCTGTGCGGGACGCGCTGGCGTACGGCGTGGCCGTCACCGGCTGCACGGTGCACCTCGTCGACACCGGGGTCGACACCGGCCCCGTGGTCGCGCAGGAGGCCGTCCGTGTCGAGCCGGGTGACGACGAGGCCACCCTGCACGAGCGCATCAAGGTCGTCGAGCGCAGGCTGCTCGTCGACGTCGTGGGCCGCATGGCGCGGTCCGGCTGGTCCGTGGAAGGCAGGAAGGTGACTCTCGCGTGAGCGATCGACGTCCGGTGCGGCGTGCCCTGATCAGCGTGTACGACAAGACGGGGCTGGAGGAGCTGGCCCAGGGGCTGGCCGCCGCGGGCGTGACGCTCGTGTCGACGGGCTCCACGGCCTCGCGTATCGCCGCGGCCGGCGTCCCGGTCACCCCGGTCGAGGAGCTCACCGGCTTCCCCGAGTGCCTCGACGGCCGGGTCAAGACGCTGCACCCGCGCGTGCACGCCGGCATCCTGGCCGACCTGCGCAAGCCCGAGCACGAGCAGCAGCTGCGCGAGCTCGGCGTGGAGCCGTTCGACCTCGTCGTCGTCAACCTCTACCCGTTCACCGCGACCGTCGCGTCGGGCGCCTCGCCCGACGAGTGCGTCGAGCAGATCGACATCGGCGGGCCGTCCATGGTCCGCGCCGCGGCCAAGAACTCGCCCTCGGTCGCCGTCGTCACGTCCCCCGAGCGCTACTCCGACGTGCTGACCGCCATCGCCGACGGCGGCTTCACCCTCGCCCAGCGCCAGCGGCTGGCGGCCGAGGCGTTCGTCCACACCGCGACGTACGACATCGCGGTCGCGTCCTGGATGGGCAGCGTCCTCGCCCCCACCGACGACGGCAGCGGCTTCCCCGCCTGGGTGGGCGCCTCGTGGGAGCGCTCGGACGTCCTGCGCTACGGGGAGAACCCGCACCAGCGGGCCGCGCTGTACGTCTCGGGCCGGCCGGGCCTGGCGCAGGCCGAGCAGCTGCACGGCAAGGAGATGTCCTACAACAACTACACGGACACCGACGCGGCCTGGCGGGCCGCGCACGACCACGCCGAGCCCTGCGTCGCGATCATCAAGCACGCCAACCCCTGCGGGATCGCGGTCGGCGCGGACGTGGCCGAGGCGCACCGCAAGGCGCACGAGTGCGACCCGGTGTCGGCCTTCGGCGGTGTCATCGCGGTGAACCGGCCCGTGACCCGGGCGATGGCCGAGCAGGTCGCAGAGGTCTTCACCGAGGTCGTCGCCGCCCCGGCGTTCGACGAGGACGCCCTCGAGGTGCTGACCCGCAAGAAGAACGTCCGCCTGCTGCGCGTGCCGTCCGAGGAGGCCGGCGCCGTGGAGCTCCGGGCGATCAGTGGCGGGCTGCTGCTGCAGTCGGTCGACCGGCTCGACGCCTCCGGCGACGACCCGGCCAACTGGACGTTGGCTGCCGGAGACGCAGTTGACGAGTCCACCTTCGCCGACCTGGCCTTCGCCTGGCGGGCGTGCCGGGCCGTGAAGTCGAACGCGATCCTGCTCGCGTCCGGCGGGGCGACCGTCGGTGTCGGCATGGGGCAGGTCAACCGCGTGGACTCGGCGCGGCTCGCCGTGTCCCGCGCCGGGGAGCGCGCGCACGGCTCGGTCGGCGCGTCGGACGCGTTCTTCCCGTTCCCCGACGGGCTCGAGGTGCTGGCGGAGGCGGGCGTGCGCGCCGTCGTGCAGCCCGGCGGCTCAGTACGCGACGAGGAGGTCCTCGCCGCCGCTCGCGCCGCAGGGATGACGGTCTACCTCACGGGCGCGCGGCATTTCTTCCACTGAGGCCCCGGCCCGCGGCAGCCGCTCGCTGGCGAGCCACAAGCCGCTCGCGGCGGCCGTCGCGGTCGCCGCGGGCGTGCTGCTCGCCGTCCAGGCGCGGGTCAACGGCCAACTGGGGGACAAGCTCGACGACTCGATCGCCGCGGCCCTGCTGAGCTTCGCGATCGGCACCGTCATCGTCGCCGCGCTGGCGCTCGCCCGGCGGGCCGGGCGCGCCCAGTTCGCCGCCCTCCCGGCGCTGATCCGGTCGGGCCGGCTGCGCTGGTGGCAGTGCCTCGGCGGGCTGTCGGGCGGCATCTTCGTCGCGGTGCAGGCGCACAGCGCGCCGGTGCTCGGCGTGGCGCTCTACTCCGTCGCCGTCGTCGCCGGCCAGACGACCTCGAGCCTCGCGGTCGACCGCCTCGGGCTCGGCCCGGCCGGCCGCGTCCGGCTGACCGGAGCCCGGGGCGTGGCCGCGGCGGTGACCGTCCTGGCGGTCCTCGTCGCGGTGTCCGACCGGCTCGACGGCCGCAGCCCGGTCGGCGCGATGGTGCTGACCGCCCTCGCCGGCGTGCTGCTCGCCGTGCAGCAGGCGGTGAACGGGCGGGTCAGCCAGGCCACGGGCGAGCCGCTGGTCGCCGGGCTGGTCAACTTCCTGCTCGGGACGCTGCTGCTCGTCGTGGCGTATCTCGGCTTCACCGGCCTGACCTCGGACGTGTGGAGCCGGCTGCCGGGGGAGTGGTGGCTCTACCTCGGCGGCGCGTTCGGGGTCGTCGTCATCGTCAGCGGCGCGCAGACCGTGCGAGCGCTCGGAGTGCTGCTGCTCGGCCTGTGCACGGTGCTCGGCCAGCTGGCCGGCGGCATCGTGCTCGACCTCGCCGCGCCCGTCCACGACGAGGGCGTGTCGGTGTGGACCGTGGTGGGGTGCCTGCTCACGGCCGGCGCGATCGCGGTCGCGGCACGCGGGTCGCGGCGCTGACGCGTGCTCCGCTCCGCTGAGCACCGCCTCGCTCCTCCGGCCGGCGGTGCGAGGCGGGGCGCAGGGGTGCGAAGCCGGTCCGGTCAGGCCCGATGGGGCACGTCGCTGCTGTCCGACCGCTCCGGCGACGCGCCGGCCCGTCGCTGCGCGGCCCACGACGCCAGCAGCCGCAGGTTGTCCGCGGACCGGCTGCCCGGCGCCGCCGTGTAGACGAAGAGCGTCTGGTCCGCGTCCCCCGGCAGCGCCAGCGCCTCGTAGATGATGGTGATGTCGCCGATCTCGGGGTGGCGCATCCGCTTGGTGCCGTGGGTCCGCTGGTGCACCCGGTTGTCACCCCACCAGCGGCGGAACTCCGGGCTCTTGATCGTCAGCTCGCCCACGAGCTCGTTGAGCAGCGGGTCGTCGGGATGGCGGCCGGCGTCGAGCCGCAGCGTCCCGACGACCTCCGCCGTGACGGCCTCCCAGTCGGCATACCTCGCGCGCGCCTCCGGGTCGAGCACCATCCACCGGGTGTAGTTGCGCTCCCGCGCGGGCTTGCGGTCCCAGTCGGTGAGCAGCGCGCGGGCCAGCGCGTTCGAGGCGAGGATGTCGGTCCGGCGGCCCACGACGAACGCGGGGTGGTCGACGAAGGACCGCAGCAGCTGGGCCACCGCGGGCCGTACCCGCTGTGCCGACGGGCGCTCGGCGGGGCGGCGCACGCGCGACGCCAGGTTCGCCAGATGGGCGCGTGCGGCGTCGTCGAGGCCGAGCGCCCGCGCGATCGCCTCGACCACCGACTCCGACGGCGACGCGTGCCGTCCCTGCTCCAGCCGGGTGTAGTAGTCGACGCTCACGCCGGCCAGCAGCGCCACCTCCTCGCGGCGCAGCCCGCGGACGCGGCGGGCCTGGCCGCCGTCCAGGCCCACGGACTCCGGGGTCACGTCCGCCCGGCAGGCCCGCAGGAACTCGCCCAGCTCGCTCGATCCGGCCATGCCCCCAGTGTCGGGCAGCGCGCGCACGGCCGGGGGGTCCTGGGTGGGCACGGCGTGCCCAGGCACGCCCTGCCCGGGCACGGCAGGGCCAGCGCGACGGGCCCGCCGGGGCGCTCCCGGCGGCAGGCTGAAGGCCGTCACACCGCCCGCACTCCCTGGAAACGGAGTTCAGCCATGCCGTACCCCACCACGTCGCCCGCCACCTGGCTCGTCACCGGGACGTCCCGAGGCCTGGGCCTGGAGCTGGTCAAGCAGCTGCTGCAGCGGGGCGACCACGTCGCCGCCACCACGCGCTCGATCGAGCGGCTCGTCGCCGGCATCGCCGGCATCGACGCGGGCCGCCTGCTCCCGCTCGAGGTAGACCTGGCCGACGAGGCGGACGTCGCCCGTGCCGTCGAGGAGGCACGCGCCCGGTTCGGCGGGCTCGACGTCGTCGTCAACAACGCCGGATACGGCTTCCTCGCCGCGGTCGAGGAGGTCTCGGACGCCGAGGCGCGGCGGATGTTCGACGTCCAGGTGTTCGGCGTCTGGAACGTGCTCCGCGCCACGCTCCCCGTCTTCCGTGCGGCCGGCAGCGGCCACGTCGTCAACGTCTCCTCCATCCTCGGGCTGACCGCGTTCCCCGGCTGGGGGCTCTACTGCGCCGGCAAGTACGCCCTGGAGGGGCTGACCGAGTCGCTCGCCGCCGAGGTGGCCGGGCTCGGGATCAAGGTCACCCTCGTGGAGCCCGGCTACATGCAGACCGACTTCCTGCGCCCGGTCTCGCTGGGCCTGCCGGACGTCGCGGCCGAGGGCTACGGGGCCATCCGGGAGATGACCGACGCGCACCTCGCGATGCCGGGCACGCAGCTCGGCGACCCGGCCAAGGCGGCGGCCGCGATCGTCTCCGTGGTGGCGGGTGGGAAGGCCCCGCTGCACCAACTGCTCGGGTCGGACTCCTACGCGCTCGCCCGGGCGCGCGTCGAGGCGCTCTCCGCCGACGTCGAGGCGGGCCGGGAGCTGGCGCACACGACGGACATCCGGCGGCCCTGAGTCCCCCAGGCCGCGCGGCGGGGGACCGGCGTCGTACGCCCATCCCTCACGCGCTGCTGGGGGAACGGTCCCGCTGCGTTCACCTTGACCCGATTTCGTGCCGGGTCGTGAGGAAGCCGTGAACCTGTTCGTGCGCGTCGTCGCAGTGCTCGCGGGCGCCGGGCTGGCCGTCCTCGCGGCCGTGGCGGCGGCGTGCCCCGTGGCCGCGCACCAGGGCAACGTCGGGGTCTCGGAGATCACCGTCGGCGAGGCGGGGCTGCGCTACGACCTCTACCTCGACGCCCGCCAGCTGGGTGCCGTCGTGCCGCTGGCGGGCACCGGCCAGGAGCCGGGAGCCGTGCCGCTGGCGGGCACCAGCGGCCAGGCTGTGCTCCCCGTCGACGTCGAGCGCGTCGTCGCCGAGCAGGTCGACGTGACGGTCGGCGGAGCCCGCTCCGAGCCACGGGTGCTCGCCCTGTCCTCGACCGACACCACGCGGCTCACCTGGCTCGGCGGCGTCTCGGTGATGGACCCGGTCGTCCCGCTGCTGAAGGTCGAGCTGGAGTACCCGGGCGACCCGAGCGGCGGTTACCGGGTGGACTACCGGCTCTTCGTCCAGGACGAGGGCCAGCCGCACAGCAACCTCGCCTGGGTGCACGACGGCGGCGGCACCGGCACGTACGTCTTCGCCCCGGGCGGCGCCCCGCTGGAGCCCGGGCTGCTGCGGGTGCAGGAGGAGGCCGGGGGCGACGGCGTGTCCGGCCTCGCCGTGGCGGGCGCCGGGGTCGCGGGCACGGGGGTCGCGGCGCTCGTCCTGCTGGCCCGGGGATGGCGGCGGCCGTGAGCCGGCGCGCGGCGCTCGCCGCCCTCGCGGCGCTGGCGCTCCCGCTCCTCGTCACCACCCCGGCGGCCGCGCACCCGCTCGGCAACTTCACGCTCAACCACTACGTCCGCGCCGAGGTCAGCGGGCCCACGGTGCATGTGCTGGCCGTCCTCGACCAGGCCGAGGTCCCGACGCTGGCCGACCAGAAGCGCATCGAGCGCAGCGCCGCGGCGTACGCGGACGAGCGCCTGGACGCCCTCACCGGCGGCATCACGCTGGCCGTCGACGGCGTGGACGTCCCGCTGGAGGCCCAGGACGTGCGGGCGGGCACGCCGCGCGGCGAGGGCGGGCTGTCGACGTACCGGCTCGAGGTGCTCCTCGTCGGCCGGGTCCCGGGCTGGTCGCCCGGGCGGGAGGTACGCGTGGAGCTGCGCGACCGCTCGGAGGAGGGGCGCCCGGGGTGGCGCGAGACGCTGGTCGTCGCGGCCGGCGACGCCACGGCCACGAGCGGGGGCCTCGCCGACGTCAGCGACGAGCTGCGGGCGTACCCCGAGGAGGGGCTCGACGAGCCGCTGACGCGGGCCGAGGCCACCTCGACGGTCCGGCTCGGGACCGCGGACGCACCGGCCCCCGTCCTGCGCGGCCGCGCGCCCCCGCGCGAGGAGGGCCGGCTGGCCGGCCTGCTGGGCCACGGCGCGTACGGACCGGCGGCGCTGGCGGCGGCCCTGGTCGTGGCCCTCGGTGTCGGCGCCGCGCACGCGGTCGGCCCCGGCCACGGCAAGACGATGATGGCGGCCTGGCTGACGGGCACCCGCGGCCGCCCGCGCGACGCCGTGGCCCTCGGCGTGGCGGTGTCGCTCATGCACACCGCGAGCGTGCTCGTCCTCGGAGCGGCCCTGCTCGGGCTCGGTGCCTCGGCCGCCGTGCGCGACGTGCTGCCCTGGCTGGGGCTGCTCGCCGGGCTCTGCGTCGCTGCGGTCGGGGTGAGCCTGTGCCGGCGCCGCCTGCGCCCCGCGTACGCCGCGGTCAGCGGCGTGCTGCCGCCGCAGCGGACACCTGCACAGCAGCGGGTGCTGGTCGGGGCGGGGCACGAGCACTCGCCCGGGCACTCGCACAGCCACCCGCCGCCGGACGGCCACCCGCACCCCCAATCCNGCCACCCGCACGGCCACCCGCACGGCCACCCGCACGGCCACAGCCATCCCCACGCCCCCGCCGGCCCCGAGCCGCTGTCCCGGCGCGGGCTGCTGGCGCTCGCCACGAGCGGCGGGCTCTTCCCCTCGCCGTCCGCGCTGGTCGTGCTGCTGGCGGCGGCGTCGCTCGGCCGGCTGCCGCTGGGGCTGGCCCTCGTCGGTGCGTTCAGCCTCGGCCTCGCGGCAGCGCTCTCGGCCGCGGGGCTCGCCGTCGTCGCCGGGACCGCCTTCCTCGAGCGGCGGCCGGCGGGGGCACGGCTCGCGGCGCTGGCACCGGCGCTCGGTGCCGTGGCGCTCACCGGGCTCGGAGTGTCGCTCGCAGTCAGAGCAGCACTCCAGATTCCCTGATCCACGACTCAGGAATAGGAGAGCGCAGTGCACGTACGCAGGGCACGCGTGACGCTCACGGCCGCGCTGGCCGTGGGGCTCGCGATACCGCTGGCCGGAGGGCCACCCGCCCAGGCCACGCCCGGCACGGCGGTCGTGACGGGCACCGTCTACGACGACGCGAACGGCAACGGCACGCAGGACGCCGACGAGGGCGGCATCAAGGGCGTGGCTGTCTCCGACGGACGGCAGACCGTCACGACCGACCGCCGTGGCCGCTACACGATCACGGTGGACACCGAGCGGCGCCTCACCGACTACGTGCAGGTCTCCCTGCCGTCCGGATGGGCCCTGCCGCTGGACGAGTCGAACGAGCCGGAGTTCTACCAGCCCGTCGAGCCGGACGCCGCGGGCTACGCGGAGAACGACTTCGCCCTGCGGCGTGACCCGCGGTCTCGCGACGAGGACTTCCGCTTCGTCGGCCTCGCGGACGTCCACGTGCAGGCCGGGACGCTCAACGACCGGGAGCGCTTCACCGACCAGCTCGACCAGGTCGACGCGCTGGTGCAGAACTCTGCCGAGAGCGGCAAGGCCAAGCAGGAGGCACCCCGCTTCGTCGTGGTCTCCGGCGACCTGACCAACAACGCGACCCCCGGCGAGTTCGCCGACTACCGGGCGGCGACGGCGACCTCCTCGCTGCCGGTCTGGCCGGCCGTCGGCAACCACGAGTACGACTCGACCCGCGGCCCGTCCTACGCGCAGCTCATCGAGAACTACCGGCAGGCCGTGGGCCCGGAGTGGTACTCGTTCACTTACGGCGACAAGCACTTCCTCGTGCTCGACGACGTCCAGGGCACCGCCCAGGCGGACCAGCTCGCGTGGGCCCGGCAGGACCTCGCGCTGCACGGCCCGGGCAACAAGGTCGTCGTCATCACCCACATCCCGCTGAACACGCCGCAGACCACGAACGCGTCGACGGTCGCCCAGTACGTCCAGCTCTTCGAGCAGTACGACACCGAGCTGCTGCTGGCGGGCCACACGCACACCAACGACGTCGACGACGAGGTCATCGAGGGCGCCCTGCACGCGGTCACGACCTCGTCGGCGTACACGATCGACCAGACGCCCAACGGCTTCCGCGTGGTGCGGTTCCTCGACGGTGAGGTGTCCCTGCCGTTCCGGGAGTACGACGCGGACCCGACGCTCTCGCTCGTCCGGCCCGGCGACGGCGGCCGCCTTCCGCAGGCGCGGACGGAGATCCTGCTCGACGCCTACGAGACGAGCAAGGAGTACACCGAAGCCCGCTTCCGCATCGACGGCGGCGCGTGGCACGACCTGGAGAAGTCGGGGGAGTGGTCCTGGGCCGCTGCCTTCGACGCCTCGCAGCTCTCGCTCGGCGCCCACCGCATCGAGGTGCTCGTCGTCGACAAGGGCTGGGGACGGCACGAGGGGAGCGGCACGTTCACGGTCGTGCCGCCCGCCCAGGTGCAGCAGCCCCGCCAGGGCGCCCCCTGGTCCGGCTTCCACGGCGACCCCGCGCACCGCGGGGTCGCGGGCGACACGCTCGAGCCACCGCTCGGCCTCGCGTGGGCCGCGCGCACGGGCGGGCACATCCTCACCTCGTCCCCGGCCGTGACAGGCGGCGGCGTGTTCGTCGGCGTCCGCGACGACGACGGCGTCGCGCAGAACTCGCTGCTCGGCCTGGAGCTCGCGACCGGGCAGCAGCGCTGGCGCGTGCACACGGACGGCCAGATCGAGACGTCCCCGGCGACGGACGGGGCGACCGTGTTCGCGGTCTCCGTGCGCGGCACGCTCTACGCGGTCGACGCGGCCTCCGGCGCGACGCGCTGGACCTGGCGCCCACCGGGCTCGACGCGGACGTGGGGCTACTTCTCGCCCACCGTGACGGACGGCACGGTCTACATGGCCTACACCCTGCCGGGCAGCGGCGTCCGCGTCACGGCGCTCGACGCCACCACGGGAGCCCCCAGGTGGACGTCGGGCAACAGCGGTGCGACCTGGCACGCCTTCGGCTCACCGGCGGTGGCGGACGGGACCGTCTACATCGTCGCCCAGGGCGGCCAGGTCACCGCGCTGAACGCCGAGACGGGCGCGCAGCGGTGGACGCGCACCCCCGCCGGCGGCTGGAGCCGCTCGGCCCCCGTCGTCGCCGACGGCCTGGTGCTCACGAACCACCAGAGCGACATCCTGGTCGCCTCGAACGCCGAGACCGGCGTGGAGGCCTGGCGCTACAGCAGCCCCGGCAGGTCGTACCTCGCCGGCGAGGGGACGGGGTCCGCGCCCGCGGTGGCGGACGGAACCGCATACGTCGGCTTCAGTGATGGCAGCTTCACCGCCGTCGATCTCGCCACCGGCCGGCCGAAGTGGTCGCAGACGACCGGCCACGCCATCCTCTCCTCGCCCGCGGTGTCCGGCGACATGGTCTACGTCGGCTCCAACGACGGGTACGTCCGCGGCTTCGACCGCGAGACCGGCCAGCCGTTGTGGTCCTACCGCATCGGCCCCTGGGTGGCGTCGTCCCCCGCGGTGTCCGGCAACGCGCTCGTCATCGGCGCGTGGGACGGGAACGTCTACGCCTTCACCCCGACCGGCGAGCCGGCGCCGCCGCGCTGGTCGCGAGTCGTCGGCACCGTGACCGCCGGGGGCCCGGCGCTGCCCGCCGCGAGGGTCGTAGCGCGCGACGACGACGGCGAGGTGGTCGGCGACGTCTCGGCCGACGGGCAGGGGCGGTTCTCGATCGCGCTGCCGCCGGGGACGTACACGCTCGACGCCGCCCGCCGCGGCTTCGGCCCGGCGCGCCGGGTCGTCGCGGTCTCCGGCCACGGCGCCACCGTCCCCGCGGACCTGGCGCTGCCGCGGTGGCCCGGGCCGGTCGCCGGCACGAGCGACGTCCCGCTCGACTGGGCGTCGAGCACCCGGCCCGACACGGTCCTCGGCACGCCGTACGCCTACGTCGGCAGCGACCGCATCACCGGCGCGGTGACGAGCGAGGTCGCGGCCAACAACCTCGCCGGTGCCGCACAGCCCGGCTGGCTGACCGACCTCGGGCCGAACGACGCGCTGGGCCAGGAGACGCTCGACTGGTCCGAGCTGCTCGTCACCGCGAAGGCGCCTGGCGGCCCGGACTGGAACCGCCCCGGCGAGCAGCTCCCGCTGCCCGAGGTGACCGTCGACGGCGCGGCCGTGGTGGCCAGAGGCGTGGCGCAGGCGGACGCGGACGTCCGGGCCGCGTTGCGCTACGAGGCGGTCCCCGGCCTCGACGCGGTGAAGATGACGCTGGAGCTGACGAACGCCGGCACCGATGCGTTCAGCGGCAACTTCGCGTACGTCATCGACCCGGACTCGACGCAGGACGTGTCGATCGTCCCCGGCCGCACCGGGCAGAACCCGGGGTACGTCGCCCCGGGCACCGCGAAGTTCCTGTACGACGGGGCGGCCACCGCGGGCGGCAGCCAGGCCGCGCACGTGCTCACGTGGCCGGAGGGGCAGGCGCCGAAGACCCTGGAGGCCATGGGCTACGTCGCCGGCCTCTGGTTCGACGCCTCGCTCGCCGGGGGCGCCAGCCGCACCATCACCTGGTACCACGGCCTCGCCTACCCGTCGGCCGGCCCGGACGTCACCATCAACGCCGCCGCTCTGGCCAACGCGCTGACCGCGCCGCCCGGCCAGCAGTGGTCCCGGGTCGAGGGCCGCTCCACCGACGCGCAGACCGGCAACCCGATTCCGGCATCGGTGCTCGTGCGTGACACGTCCGGAGCCGTACGCGGTGGTGCGGTCGCCGACGCGCAGGGGCGCTACTCGCTCCTGCTCCCGCCGGGCGAGTACACGCTGGACGTGTCGCGCCGCGGCTACGCGACCGGGCAGGGCACCTTCACCCTGTCCGGCACGGGCGGCGGGACGGTCGCGGACATCGCGCTCGCCCGGCGTACCGGGCCGGTGGCCGGCACCAGCGACGTGCCGCTCGACTGGGCGTCCAGCACGCGGCCGGACACCGTCGCGGGGCAGCGCCATCACTACGTCGAGAGCGACCGGCTCACCGGCGCGATCACCTCGCGGGTGGGGGCCAACAACAGCCCGGGCGCGGCGCAGCCCGGCTGGCTGTCCGACCTCGGGCCGAACGACGCGAAGGGCGCCGAGACGCTCGACTGGTCCGAGCTGCTCCTGACGCGGAGCACGCCGGGCACGCCGGACTGGAACCGGCCGGGCGAGCACCTGCCGCTGCCCGACGTCACGGTCGAGGGCAACAGCGTCGTCGCCCGCGGGGCCTCGGCCCAGACGCCTGCGGTGAAGGCGAAGCTGACGTACGCGGCCGAGCCCGGCCTGGACGCGGTCAGGATGACGCTCGAGCTGACCAACACCGGCTCCACCGCCTACACCGGCAACTTCGCGTACGTCATCGACCCGGACTCCGCCCAGGACGTGTCGATCGTGCCGGGCCGGGCCGGGACGAACGCCGGCTACGTGGCGCCCGGCAGCGCGACGTACCTCTACACGGGCGCCACCGGCGGCGGCGGCGAGCAGGCGGCCCACGTGCTGGCCTGGCCCGCGGCGCAGGCGCCGAGGACGCTGGAGGCGGCGGGCTACGTGGCGGGGCTCTGGTTCGACGCCTCGCTGGAGGCGGGCGCGAGCCGCACGATCACGTGGTGGCACGGGCTGGCGTACCCCTCGGCCGGGCCGGACGTCACCGCCGGCGCCGCCACGCTGGCCTCGGCGCTGCGGGGGCGCACGCCGTGAGGGCAGGCTCGTGACGTGACCGCCTGACGGGTTGATCATGGGCACGTCGGCCCACGCCGCGGCGTGTCGCGCTGACTTGCCCATGTTCACCGACGTTCTGAGGCGCGGGCATGGGAGGATGCGGCCCCGTGACTGCGCAGACTCTCGACGGCAAGGCCACCGCGGCGACGATCAAGGCCGAGCTGGCCGAGCGGGTCGCGGCGCTGCGCGAGCGCGCCGTCACCCCCGGGCTCGGGACGCTCATCGTCGGTGACGACCCCGGCAGCAAGGCGTACGTCGCCGGCAAGCACCGCGACTGCGCCCAGGTCGGCATCGCCAGCATCGAGCGCACGCTGCCGGCCGACGCCACGCAGGCCGACGTGCACGCCGTGGTCGAGGAGCTGAACGCCGACCCCGCCTGCACCGGCTACATCGTCCAGCTCCCGCTGCCCTCGGGGCTCGACCCGAACGCCGCGCTGGCCCTGATGGACCCGGCCAAGGACGCCGACGGCCTGCACCCGGCGAACCTCGGCTGGCTGGTCCTCGGCCGCGCGGCCCCGCTGCCGTGCACCCCGCGCGGGATCGTCGAGCTGCTGCGCCGCTACGAGGTCCCGATCGGAGGCGCCGAGGTCGTCGTGGTGGGCCGCGGCGTCACCGTCGGCCGCCCGCTGGGCCTGCTGCTGACGCGGCGCTCGGAGAACGCGACCGTCACGCTCTGCCACACCGGCACCCGCGACCTGGCCGACCACCTGTCCCGCGCGGACATCGTCGTGGCGGCGGCCGGCGTCCCCGGGCTCGTCAAGCCCGACATGGTCAAGCCGGGCGCGGCCGTGCTCGACGTCGGCATCACCCGCACCGACGTGGGGCTGGTCGGCGACGTGGACCCGGGCGTCCGCGAGGTGGCGGGCTTCCTCGCCCCGGTTCCGGGCGGCGTCGGGCCCATGACCCGCGCCATGCTGCTCACGAACGTCGTGGAGGCGGCCGAGCGCTCGCTCGCCGGCTGAGTCGCGATGGTGCACGAGTGGGCGACGGTCCTCGTCCTCGTCCTCGCCGGGGCGGGGCTCGCGCTGCTCGCGCTCGACGTGGGCGGGCACCGCGGCGGTGCCACCCTGCTCGCCGCCGCGCTGCTCACCGCGGCCGGGCTGCGCGCCGCGCTGCCGGCCCGGTGGGTGGGGATGCTCGCCGTCCGCTCCCGGGCCGCCGACGCCGTCACGGCCGCCGCGCTGGGCGTCGCCCTGCTGGTCATCGCGCTGCTCACGCCCGACGCCTGACCCGGCAGCGCCAGGCGGAGCCGGGCAGGGCGTACGCCCCCGCGCCGGTGGGAAGGGGCGCGGGCGATAGCCTGCCGGGCGGGCACAGGCAACTCGGCGGACATGCACTCGGAAGACATGGGCCGGCCCACACTCGACGAGGAGCAGCGACGTGGCGCGTTCGGGCAAGGTGACGGTGGTCGGAGCCGGTTTCTACGGCTCCACGACGGCTCTGCGGCTGGCGGAGTACGACATCTTCGAGGAGGTCGTGCTCACCGACGTCGTCGACGGCAAGGCCGAGGGCATCGCCCTCGACATGCAGCAGTCGCGCCCGGTGGAGGGCTTCGAGACCAAGGTCACCGGCAGGACGACCGGGACGGACGGCTCGGGCTACGAGGTCATCGCCGGCTCCGAGGTCGTCGTCATCACCGCGGGCCTGCCGCGCAAGCCCGGCATGAGCCGCATGGACCTCATCGAGGTCAACGCCAAGATCGTGCGCTCGGTCGCCGAGAACATCGCCGAGCACGCGCCCGAGGCCGTCGTCATCGTCGTGTCGAACCCGCTCGACGAGATGACCGCCCTGACCCAGCTGGCCACCGGCTTCCCGAAGAGCCGTGTCATCGGCCAGGCCGGCATGCTCGACACCGCGCGCTTCAGCTTCTTCGTCGCCGAGGCCCTCGACGTCCCCGTCGGCTCGGTCCGGACGCTGACCCTCGGCTCGCACGGCGACACGATGGTCCCCGTCCCGAGCGCGTGCACCGTCGACGGCAAGCCGCTGTCCGACGTCATGGGCCAGGCCAAGATCGACGAGCTCGTCAAGCGCACCCGCAACGGCGGCGCCGAGATCGTCGCGCTGCTCAAGACCGGCTCGGCCTACTACGCCCCGTCCGCCGCCGCCGCCCGCATGGTCAAGGCGGTCAAGGAGGACTCCGGCGCGGTCATGCCGGTGTGCGCCTGGGTCGACGGCGAGCACGGCATCTCCGGGGTCTACCTCGGCGTCGAGGCCGAGCTGGGCAAGCAGGGCATCCGCCGCGTCGTCGAGACCCAGCTGACCGAGAGCGAGCTCGCCTCGCTCAAGGAGGCCGCCGAGGCCGTCCGCGCAAAGCAGGCCGACGTCAAGGACCTCTGAGCCTTCCGGCTCCTCGAGCACCGCACCGCAGAAGTACCAGCAGACACGCAGGGAGAAGCCCTACACATGGCGAAGATCAAGGTCCAGGGCCCGGTCGTCGAGCTCGACGGCGACGAGATGACCCGGATCATCTGGCAGTTCATCAAGGACCAGCTGATCCTGCCGTACCTCGACGTCGACCTGCGCTACTACGACCTCTCCATCGAGAGCCGTGACGCCACCGACGACCAGATCACCGTGGACGCGGCCAACGCGATCAAGGAGCACGGCGTCGGCGTCAAGTGCGCCACGATCACGCCGGACGAGGCGCGGGTCGAGGAGTTCGGCCTGAAGAAGATGTGGAAGTCGCCGAACGGCACGATCCGCAACATCCTCGGCGGCGTCATCTTCCGCGAGCCGATCATCATGCAGAACGTCCCCCGGCTCGTCCCGGGCTGGACCAAGCCGATCGTCGTCGGCCGTCACGCCTTCGGCGACCAGTACCGCGCCACCGACCTCAAGGTCCCCGGCCCGGGCAGCCTCACCCTCACCTACACCCCGCAGGACGGCTCCGCGCCGGTCGAGCTCGACGTCTACGACTTCCCCGGCGGCGGCGTCGCGCTCGCGATGTACAACCTCGACGACTCGATCCGCGACTTCGCCCGCGCCTCGATGCGCTACGGCCTCAACCGCGGCTACCCGGTCTACCTGTCCACGAAGAACACGATCCTCAAGGCCTACGACGGCCGCTTCAAGGACATCTTCGCCGAGGTCTACGAGGCCGAGTTCAAGTCCGAGTTCGAGGCCGCCGGCATCACCTACGAGCACCGGCTCATCGACGACATGGTCGCCGCCGCGCTCAAGTGGGAGGGCGGCTACGTCTGGGCGTGCAAGAACTACGACGGCGACGTGCAGTCCGACACGGTCGCGCAGGGCTTCGGCTCGCTCGGCCTCATGACGAGCGTGCTGCTCAGCCCTGACGGTCGCACCGTCGAGGCCGAGGCCGCCCACGGCACCGTGACGCGCCACTACCGCCAGCACCAGCAGGGCAAGCCGACGTCGACCAACCCGATCGCGTCGATCTTCGCCTGGACCCGGGGCCTGGAGCACCGCGGCAAGCTCGACGGCACCCCCGAGGTCAGCGCGTTCGCGGCCGACCTCGAGCGCGTCTGCATCGAGACCGTCGAGTCCGGCCAGATGACCAAGGACCTCGCCCTGCTCATCGGCAAGGACCAGCCCTGGCTCACCACCCAGGACTTCCTCGCCGCGCTCGACGAGAACCTCAAGAAGGCGCGCGCCTGACGGCAGCCCCCAGCACGGCCGGGGCCGGGACCACGCGACGTGGTCCCGGCCCTCGTGCGTCCGGCCCCCTGCGGCACCGGGTCGGCCGGCGGCACGAGCCGGGCGGATCGGCGCGCCGACCGAACCGAACCCGCCACCCACCGTCTCCAACGTGCGGAACACCAACGCAAGTGAAGGGACGTCCGACATGCCCAGCTCGACGCGTCGCGCGACTCTCGTGCTCATCGAGGTCTTCGTCGTTGCGGTCCTCGTCGGGGGCCTGATCACCGGCCGCCTCGGCTGAGGTGAGCGCCCGCTGACTCCGCGGGCTCCGGCGGGCCCGCCCTAGGCTGCAGCCCATGCAGCCCATGGAGCCCACGGGCGGCAGCACGCCACGGTCCGGCGGGGAGGCCGTGGCGTGAGCCGCACGGTCGCCGACCTGCTCCTGCTGGCCGCGCTCGCGCTGCTCGGCGGCCTGCTCGGGGCCGTCGAGCTCGTGGTGAGGTCGTTGCGGGAGAGCCAGCTGCGGTCCCTGGCGGCCAGAGGCGAGCGGGGCGCCCGAGCGGCCCGGCTCGCCGCCGCCCCCGAGCGGCACCTGCCCGCTCTGCAGGTCGGGTCGGTACTCGCCGGCTTCCTCGCCGCCGCGTACTCCGCCGTCTCGCTCTCCGGCCACCTGGAGCGGGCGCTGCTGCGCGCCGGGCTCGACCGCGGGCCCGCCGCGGCGCTCGCCGTCATCGGGGTGACGCTCGCCACGGCGTACGTGGTGGTCCTGCTCGAGCTCACGCTGCGCCGGGTCGCCGGCGCGCGCCCGGAGGCCGTCGCGTACGCCCTCGGGCCTGCCGCCTCCCGGCTGGCGCTCGCCGGCCGCCCGCTCGCCGCTCTCGTCCTGCGCCCCGCGGCCCTGCTCGCCCGGCTGCTCGCCGGCGACCGCCCGGAGGAGGACGGGATCGGCGAGGAGCAGATCCGGGACCTGGTCGCCGGGGCCGAGGCCATCGGTGGCGAGGAGCGCCGGCTCATCGGTGAGGTCCTCGGCGCCGGGGCCCGCCGGCTGCACGAGGTCATGGTCCCGCGCACCGAGGTGGAGTTCCTGGACGCGGCGCTGCCGGTCCTGCGCGCCGTCCGGCTGGTGTCGGACAAGCCGCACTCGCGCTACCCCGTCGTGCGCGGGTCGACCGACGACGTCGTCGGCTTCGTCCACGTGCGAGACCTGTTCGGCCCGGCTGCAGGGAGCGGCGCCCGCCTCGACGAGCTCGCACGGCCCGTGCTGCGCCTGCCGGGCAGCAAGCAGCTGCTGCCCACGCTGTCGGAGATGCGCCGGGCCGGGCACCACCTGGCGATCGTCGTCGACGAGTACGGCGGCACCGACGGGATCGTGACCCTCGAGGACCTCGTCGAGGAGCTGGTGGGTGACATCCGCGACGAGTACGACGTCGAGACGGGCGAGGCCGGGGACGGGCCGGCGCAGGTGGACGGGCTGCTCAACCGGGACGACTTCGCCGAGCGCACCGGGATCGAGCTGCCGGAGGGACCGTACGAGACGGCGGGCGGCTACGTCATGACCGCGCTCGGCCGGATCCCGCGGATCGGGGACTCGGTCGAGGCCGGCGGCCACCGCCTCCTCGTACGCGAGATGGACGGCCGGCGCGTGTCCAGGATCGAGGTGCGCCCGGCCGAGCAGCCCGTACGTTTCGCGTCGATCTCAGGATGACCCGCCCGTCACCAGTGCAAGAATGGAGCCCATGTCGTTGCCCCGCGTCTTCTCGGGCATGCAGCCCACGGCCGACTCGCTCCATCTGGGCAACTACCTCGGTGCCCTGACGCAGTGGGTCAAGCTGCAGGAGACGCACGACGCGTTCTACTGCGTCGTCGACCTGCACTCGATCACGGCCGAGTTCGAGCCGGAGGTGCTGCGCCAGCGCACCCGCGTCACCGCCGCGCAGTTCCTCGCCGGAGGCGTGGACCCCGAGCGCAGCACCCTGCTGGTCCAGAGCCACGTCGCCGCCCACGCGGAGCTGAGCTGGGTCCTGACCTGCCTGACCGGTTTCGGCGAGGCCAGCCGCATGACCCAGTTCAAGGACAAGTCCCAGCGCTACGGGGCGGACCGCTCGGGCGTCGGGCTCTTCACCTATCCCATGCTGATGGCCGCGGACATCCTGCTCTACCAGTCGCACCGGGTCCCGGTCGGCGAGGACCAGCGCCAGCACCTCGAGCTGACCCGTGACCTCGCCCAGCGCTTCAACTCCCGGTTCGGCGAGACGTTCGTCGTCCCCGAGCCCTACATCGTCAAGGGCACCGCGAAGATCTACGACCTGCAGACGCCGGACAAGCAGATGAGCAAGTCGCTCGGCGGCAGCGGCTGCCTCTACCTGCTCGACGACCCCAAGGCCAACGCGAAGAAGATCCGCAGCGCCGTCACCGACACCGGTCGCGAGATCCGTTTCGACCAGGTGGAGAAGCCCGGCATCAGCAACCTGCTCACGATCTACTCGGCGCTGTCCGGGCGCTCGGTCGAGGAGCTCGAGGCGGCGTACCGCGGCAAGGGCTACGGGGACCTGAAGAAGGACCTCGCCGAGGTCTTCGTCGAGTTCGCGACCCCGTTCCGGGACAAGGTGCGCCAGATCGTGGAGGACACCGAGGGGCTCGACGCGGTGCTCGCGCGCGGCGCGGAGCGTGCCCGGACGGTCGCGGGGGAGACCCTCGCCACCGCGTACGACCGGGTCGGGTTCCTCCCGGCGAAGCGCTAGGCGGCTGCCCTGCGCACCATCGGCGTCGCCATCGCCATCCCGGAGCCCTGGGGTGGCGAGCTCCAGCGCTATCGCAAGGCCTTCGGGGACCCCCTCGCCGACGCGATCCCGACCCACGTGACGCTCGTGCCGCCGACCGCGGTCGACGACGACGCGCTCGCGCAGATCGAGGAGCACCTGCGCGTGACGGCTGCGCAGGAGGAGCCCTTCGACCTGCACCTGCGCGGCACCGGCACGTTCCGGCCGGTGTCCCCGGTGGTCTTCGTGCAGCTGGCGCTCGGCATCAGCGCGATCGAGCGGATCGAGGAGCTCGTACGCCGCGGCCCGCTCGCGCGCGAGCTGAGCTTCCCGTTCCATCCGCACGTGACGGTCGCGCACGACCTGCCCGAGGAGGCGCTGGACCGCGCCTACGACGAGCTGGCGACCTACGAAGCGCGCTTCGTCGTATGGGGCTTCAGCCTCTACGAGCACGGCCCCGACGGCGTGTGGCGCCCGCAGCGCGACTTCGTGCTGGGGCGGCAGCTGCCCGGCCCCGGGCTGCCCGCGGAGGGTGTGGGCGCGGCCGGCTGAGCCGCGACGGGTGATCCTTCCGTCCCGCGGGTAGTGACGGCGCATGCCCGCAGTCGTCGACAAGGCCAAGGACACCGCCCACGAGGTCCGTACGCGGTGGCCGATCCTGGACCACGCGCTGCGGATGAACACGCACTACGGCAAGGTGCGCGGAGGTGCGCTCGCCGGGGCGGTGACGTACTTCGGCTTCCTGTCCTTCTTCCCGTTGATCGCGCTGGCGTTCTCGGTCGTCGGCTTCATCGCCGACGCCTACCCGGACGCGCAGAACAGCATCCAGGAGACGTTGCAGGACACCTTCCCGAGCCTGATCGGCACGGGCGAGGGGCAGATCAACGTCGAGACCTTCGCCAACGCGAAGGCCGGAGCGGGCCTCGTCGGGCTCGTCGGCCTGCTGTACGCCGGCCTCGGCTGGCTGGACGCGCTGCGCGAGGCGCTCCGCCAGGTGTGGGGCCTGACCACCGGCGGGGGCAACTTCGTGGTGAAGAAGGTCATGGACGTCGTCGTCCTCGTCGTCTTCGGAACGCTCGTGCTGGCC
This sequence comes from Motilibacter aurantiacus, assembly GCF_011250645.1. Lineage (NCBI taxonomy): Bacteria > Bacillati > Actinomycetota > Actinomycetes > Motilibacterales > Motilibacteraceae > Motilibacter > Motilibacter aurantiacus. Next base: position 320,069 of record NZ_JAANNO010000001.1, on the reverse strand, counting down.
ACGACGACCGTCTCGAGCTTCACCACCAGCCTGTCCGGGACGGTGCTCGGCTGGTTCGACCTCGACGGCAACGTCGGCGCGGCCGTGCTGCTGCGGGTGCTCGGCGTCACCATCGCCGTGATCGGCAACACCGCCGTGCTGCTCTTCGTCTTCACCCGGCTGCCCGGGCACCGGCTGCCGTGGCGCAACACCTGGCACGGCGCGCTGCTCGGCGGCATCGGCATCGAGGTGCTCAAGCAGCTCGGCACCACCCTCATCGGCAACACCACGAGCAACCCGCTGTACGCCTCGTTCGCCGTCGTGGTCGGCCTGCTGGTGTGGATCAACTTCATCAGCCGCGTCATCCTCTACGCCGCCTCCTGGGCCGCGACCGGCCCGAAGGCGACGCTGGAGGCTCTGACCGTGGCGGAGGCGGACGTGCTGAGCGAGGAGGAGGCGAAGGTGATCTCCGGAAAGCCGCTTCCGCAGGCCATCGCCGCCCGGGACAAGCTGCGGGCCCGCAACGAGCGGCGCGACCGCGAGGCGGCTGCGCTCGTCAGCGGGCGGCGGGCGCTGCCGGCCGGGCTCCGCAAGCGGGCTGCGGCGTTCCTCGGGGTGGTCGCGCTGGTGTCGCTGCGCAGCCGTCAGCGCACCGGCTGACCCGTGCGCGCGGGCCGCTCCCTCGGCAGTGGCCGGCGCGGCGGGCCGATCGGCCCCTGCGCGGCGAGCCGGCGACGCCGCTGCCGGCGGCGGTAGTGCACCCGCAGCCGCAGCGCCGCCACCGTCGCCCAGAGCACGCCGAGCACCGCGAGCACCTTGCCGAGCCAGCCGCTGCCCGTGCCGGGCACCTGTGCGCGCGCGGCGGGGGCGGCGGCCGGGGGAGCCGGCGCCAGCGTCGGGGCGGCGGCCTCGACCGCGCCGGTGGGAGCGCCCGGCTCCACGAGCTCACCGACCGGGGCGGCCTTCCCGCCGTGGCGGAAGAACCAGTCCGAGAGCTGCACGGCCTCCTGCCAGCCCTGGCTCGCCCCCATCAGCGTCACGAGCACCGTGCGGCCGTTGCGCTCGGCGGCCGCGATGATCGTGTTCTTCGCCAGTGTCGTCCAGCCGTTCTTGATGCCGAGCGCGCCGTCGTAGTTGAGGACGTACTTCTGGTGCGACCAGAGCTGGAACGTCGGGCGGCGCTTGCCCTTCTTGACCATCCTGCCGGGAAAGGGCGCCTGGACGGTGCCCGCGTACTCCATGATCGCGGGGTTCGCGAGCGCAGCCCGGCCGAAGAGCGCCAGGTCGTACGCGGAGCTGACCTGCCCGTCCTCGTCGAGCCCCTCGGGGCTGACCGCCCGGGTGTCGTGGGCCTGCAGGGAGTCGGCGAGGGCGTTCATCTCGGCGACGGTCTGGGCCACCCCGCCGTTGAGCGTCGCCAGCCCGTGCGCGGCGTCGTTGCCGCTGTTGAGGAAGAGCGCCTGGAACATCTGCTCGACGGTGTAGGTGCCGCCCGGCACCATTCCGGCCTTGCTGCCCTCGATGTTCGCGTCGTCCGCGCTCGCCGTGTAGACCGTCTTCTCGTCGAGCTTGGGCTGCAGGGTCAGCGCGGTCAGCGTCTTGAGCGTGCTCGCCGGGCGCAGCGGCTTGTGCGGCGCCTTGGTCGCGAGCACCTCACCGGTCTCCGCGTCGGCCACGACGTACGCCTTCGCCGTGATCTTCGGCGGCCGCGGCACGCCGGGGGGCAGCGAGACCACGACCCTGCCGCCGGTCATCAGCGGGCCGCCGACGGGGTCGGCCGCGGGGGCCGGCGCCGCGGCCGCGGCGGGCGCGACGAGCAGGCACAGGGTGCAGGCGGCCACCACCGCGAGCGCCGCGCGGCCGCCGCGGCGGAGGGTCCCGTACATCGGGCCAACGCTAGCCCCGGTCCGGGCGCGGAGGGGCGCTCCGACACGAGCGGGGGACAATGAGCGGGTGGTCCTGTCCCGGCGCGCATCCTGGTTCCTGCTGGCCGTCGGCGTGTGGACGTGGGTCATCTGGCCGCGCTTCCTGCGCGCCATCTGGGCCGACGACCGGTCGTGGGACGACGGCCCGACCTCGTTCTTCCTCGTCCACGCGGTGCTGATCGGCACGTCGCTGGCGATCGGCACGGCCGTGGGGTGGATCGGGTGGCGGGGGCTGCGCGCGGCACGGCGCCCCCCGGCTCCGCAGGCCGAGCCTCAGCGCCAGCCGTAGCCCGTCCGCAGCTCGCCCGCCACCGCGTCGAACCGGCGACGGTCCAGCACCGCGCCCTCGCGGCGGATCGACCGCTCGTCGATCGCGAGCACCCGGTCCAGTCGCACCCAGCTCGGCCGGCCCTCCCGGTCCCACGTGCCCGGGCCGAGGGCGAGCCAGTGCCGCTGGCCGTCTCGGTCGTGCTGGCTGGACAGCATCAGCCCGAGCACGGTCGCCCCCTGCCGGCCGACGACGAGCACCGGGCGGTCCTTGCCCTGTCGCGGGTCGTCCTCGTAGGCCACCCAGGCCCACACGACCTCGCCCGGGTCGGCGCGGCCGTCGAGCCGCGGCGAGTACGACACCGTGCGCCCCGCGTGCCGGCGGGCCGGGACCGTGGTCGGCGGCGTCCTCGCGCCGGCCCCGCGGGCCGCGCGAGGTGCCGGACGGGCGCGGCTCGGGCGCGCGACGAGCCGGTCGAGCAACCGGCCGAGCAGGGCGTAGCGGGACGTTGCCATCGTGCTGGGACACTAGCTCCCGGGCGCTCGGCCTGCTCGCCCCCGAGGCGCAATGACCACGGGACTGCGCCCCCGGCCCGGCGCGTCGTGCGCGGAGCCCCACGATCACCGGGGTGCCGGGTGGCAGGCCGGGGCCCAGGGCCCACGGAACGGCAGTGGAGGTCGTCATGGCGGTGGCAGCGGGCGAGGGCGTCGTCTTCGACATGGACGGGGTGCTCATCGAGTCCGAGGAGCTGTGGGACGAGACCCGGCGGGGCCTCGCCGCCGACGCCGGCCGGCCGTGGCCGCCGGAGGCGACCCGGGCGCAGCAGGGGATGAGCACGCCGGAGTGGTCGCGCTACCTCGTCGAGACCGTGGGCATCCCGGGGGCACCGGAGGAGATCGCCCGCACGGTCATCGACCGGCTGGCCGCGGAGTACGAGCGCGAGCTCCCGCTGCTGCCGGGGGCGGTGCAGGCCGTGGCACGGCTGGCCGAGCGGTGGCCGCTGGGGCTCGCGTCCTCGTCGCCGCGCCGGCTCATCGACGCCGTGCTGCACTCGGCCGGGCTGACCGGGCACTTCCGGGTCACCCTGTCGACGGAGGAGGTCGCCGCGGGCAAGCCGGACCCGGTGGTCTACCGCACCGTGGCCGAGCGGCTCGGCATGCCGCCCGGGCGGCTCGTCGCCGTCGAGGACTCCAGCAACGGCCTGCGCGCGGCGTCCGCGGCCGGGATGGTCGTCGTCGCCGTCCCGCACGCGGCGTTCCCGCCGGCCGAGGACGCGCTCGCGCTCGCGGACGTCACGCTCGACCGGCTGGCCGGCCTCACACCCGAGCTGGTCGCGAAATTGCTCGCGGGCAACTGAGGGGTCGTTCCCCGTCGACCGGGCAGAGGGGCGGGCATGGAGCTGCGAACCCTGGGACGCACCGGTGTGAAGGTCAGCCCGCTCTGCCTCGGCGCGATGATGTTCGGTGAGTGGGGCAACCCCGACCACGAGGAGTCGGTCCGGGTCATCCGGCACGCCCTCGACTCCGGCATCAACTTCGTCGACACGGCCGACGTCTACTCCCGCGGCGAGTCCGAGCAGATCGTCGGCAAGGCCCTCGCCGGCCGCCGCGACTCGGTCGTGCTCGCCACCAAGGCGCACGCGCCGATGGGCGACGACCCGAACCAGCAGGGCAACTCCCGGCGTTGGATCACCCAGGAGGTGGACAACAGCCTCCGGCGGCTCGGGACCGACTGGATCGACCTCTACCAGATCCACCGGCCGAGCCCCGACACCGACATCGACGAGACCCTCGGCGTGCTGACGGACCTCGTGCGCGCCGGCAAGATCCGCTACTTCGGCTGCAGCACATTTCCTGCACACGAGATCGTGGAAGCGCACTGGGTGAGTGAGCGGCGCGGCCGCGAGCGGTTCGTCACGGAGCAGCCGCCGTACTCGCTGCTCGTGCGGGGCATCGAGCGCGACGTGCTGCCGGTGGCCCAGAAGCACGGCATGGGCGTCATCCCGTGGAGCCCGCTCGCCGGTGGCTGGCTGACCGGGAGGTACCGCAAGGGGCAGGAGATCCCGCAGAGCGGCCGCGCCCAGCGGATGCCGGCCCGCTACGACATGTCGCTGCCGGACAACCAGCGCAAGCTGGAGGCGGCCGACGCCCTCGCCGTGCTGGCGCAGGAGTCCGGGCTCTCGCTCATCCACCTGGCCCTCGCGTTCGTCGCGCAGCACCCGGCGGTCACGGCGCCCATCATCGGGCCGCGGACGATGGAGCAGCTGCAGTCCCAGCTGGGCGCCGCCGACGTGAAGCTGACGTCGGACGTCCTGGACCGCATCGACGAGATCGTGCCGCCCGGCACGAGCTTCTCCCCGGCCGACGCCGGCTACCAGCCCCCGGCCCTGACTGACGCCGCCCTCCGCCGGCGATGACGACCATGCGTGCCGTGGGGATCAGCCGTCCGGGCGGCCCGGAGGTGCTGGAGATCGTCGACCTGCCCGTCCCGCAGCCCGGGCCGGGGGAGGTGCGCATCCGGGTGAGTGCCGCCACGGTCAACCCGACCGACGTGGGGTTGCGCGAGCTGGGCGCGGGCCTGCCGACCCCCTGGGTACCGGGCATGGAGCTGGCGGGCCTCGTCGACGAGGTGGGCGACGGCGTCCGGCTCGCGCTGGGCACTCCGGTGATGGCGGTCGTGAGCCCGCGCCGGCCGCAGGGCGGGGCACAGGCCGAGCTCGTCGTCGTGCCGGAGGAGTCGGCCGTCCCGGTGCCGGCCGGCCTCTCCGACGTCGAGGCGGCGACGGTGCCGATGAACGGGCTCACCGCGCGGCTGGCGCTCGACCGGCTGCACTGCCCGCCGGCACGGCGCTCGGGGTGACGGGCGCGGCGGGCGCCCTCGGCGGGTACGTGATGCAGCTGGCGAAGGTCGAAGGGCTGCACGTGGTGGCCGACGCGAAGCCGGAGGACGAGGAGCTCGCCCGGGCGCTCGGAGCCGACGAGGTGGTGCCGCGGGCCGGCGACCCGGCCGCAGCGTTCCGCGAGGCCGTGCCGGACGGGCTCGACGCGGTCGTGGACACGGCGTTGCTGCACGAGCGGGTGATCGGCGCCGTACGCGACGGCGGCGGCCTGGTGACCGTCCGCGGCTGGAAGGGGCCGGGCGAGCGGGGCATCACCGTGCACCCGGTGATGGTGGCGGACTACCTGCGCGAACGGGCGAAGCTCGCCGAGCTGGCGGCGCTCGTCGAGCAGCGCCGGCTGACAGCGCGCGTCGCCGCGACGTACCCGGTCGAGCAGGTCGCCGAGGCGCACCACCGGCTGGAGGCCGGGGGAGTGCGCGGCCGGCTGGTGCTCACGTTCTGAGCTTGGGGCGTCGCCGGCGCCGCTACTCGAAGCCGGAGGCGTGGCTACTCAACGGCGGTCGTGCTCGTATCGCGGTGCGAGGGGGCCGCTCCGGATCGGCGAACGGCGCGTTCTCGCGCCACCGACCGGCTGAAAGGCATCCACCATGCTCTCCCGACCCCGCTTCCTGCGCACCTGCCGCGCCGCCGTGCTGGCCCTGGCGACCCTCGCCGCCGGCGGCCTGACCGCCACCCCGGCGAGCGCCGGGCCGGTGGACTGCAGCGCCGACTGCATCACGTCCTTGCAGACGAGCCAGACCCGCGGCACCTGGTTCACCCTGTCCACGAAGACCACGGTCCCCACGAGGATCTCGCTGAAGATCAGCCAGTACCTCAACGACGTGGACTCCAAGCCCGCCCTGCAGTACACGCCCGGCTCGCCGTCCACCTCCCACTTCGACCCGGTGCGCAACCTCGTCCCCGGCACGGGCTACTGGTTCAAGGTCTTCGCGACCGACCAGCAGGGGCGCTCCCACGCCGAGCTCGGCTACGTCACGACGAAGACCCGCATCGTCACGGTGAAGATCGACAAGATCACCGTCCTGGACGACAGCGACGCCTCCGGCAACGGCGAGATCTCCGTCCACCTCAAGGCCGGGGACGCCGAGAGCCCGAACTACTACCACGACCACAGCGTCGGCTCCGGCGGCGTGCTCAACCCGCTCTGGACGCGCGAGATCGAGGCGCCCACGTCGACGAAGGCGTACGTCGAGCTGTTCGACGACGACGACGACTGCTGGCTCGGCTGCGGGCCGAGCACCAACCACCTCATCCCGCAGTACGACACCGGCACGGCGTGGTACGGGCAGTGGGGAACGGCGACGTACACGATCCCCGCGCCCAAGGACTCGGACCCGGCGTTCGACGCCTGGCCCTTCACCATCTCCTCGCCGGGCAACAGCCCGGTCAAGTTCCTCGTGGACGGGCGGCTGAGCATCAGCTACGTCGACTGACGCGGCCGCCGGACGCCGCCGGCCGGCACGCTCGGGGGAGCGGGCCGGCCGGCGGTGTAGCAGGCGAAGTGCGGTCGGCCAGTCAGACCGCGCGGGTCAGCAGCGCCCGCTTGACCTCTTGGATCGCCTTGGTGATCTCGATGCCCCGCGGGCAGGCCTCGGTGCAGTTGAAGGTCGTCCGGCAGCGCCAGACGCCCTCGCGCTCGTTGAGGATCTCCAGCCGCTGCTGGGCGCCCTCGTCACGGCTGTCGAAGATGAACCGGTGGGCGTTGACGATCGCCGCCGGGCCGAAGTACTGCCCGTCCACCCAGTAGACCGGGCACGAGGTCGTGCACGCGGCGCACAGGATGCACTTGGTGGTGTCGTCGAATCGCTCACGGTCCTTCGCCGACTGCAGCCGCTCGCGCGTCGGCTCGTTGCCGCGGGTGATGAGGAAGGGCATCACGTCGCGATAGGCGTCGAAGAACGGCTCCATGTCGACCACGAGGTCCTTCTGGAGCGGCAGCCCCTTGATGGCCTCGACGGTGATCGGCTTGTCCGGGCTGACGTCCTTGATGAGCGTCTTGCAGGCGAGCCGGTTGCGGCCGTTGATGCGCATGGCGTCCGAGCCGCAGACGCCGTGCGCGCACGACCGGCGGAAGGTCAGCGAGCCGTCGACCTCCCACTTGACCTTGTGCAGGGCGTCGAGCACGCGGTCGGTCGGGAGCACGGTGACGCCGTACGCCTCCCAGTGCGGCTCGGAGTCCTGCTCCGGGTCGAAGCGGCGGATCTTGAGTGTGATCTCCACTAGTACTTGCGCTCCATCGGCTGGTACCGCGTCTGCACGACCGGCTTGTAGTGCAGCTCGATCTCGACGTTGCCCTCGGCGTCGACCTCCCGATAGGCCATCGTGTGACGCATGAAGTTGACGTCGTCGCGGGTCGGGTAGTCCTCGCGGAAGTGCCCGCCCCGGGACTCGTTGCGCGCCCGCGCCGAGACGACCAGCACCTCGGCGAGGTCGAGCAGGAAGCCGAGCTCGACGGCCTCGAGCAGGTCGGTGTTGAACCGGCGGCCCTTGTCCTGGATCGCGACGCGCGCGTAGCGGTCCTTGAGCGCCTGGATGTCGGACTCGGCCTGCTTGAGCGTCGTCTCGGTCCGGTAGACCTGCGCGTTCATGTCCATCGTCTGCTGCAGCTCCGAGCGGATCGCGGCGACCCGCTCCCCGCCCGTGCTCGAGTAGACCGTCGCGAGCAGGTCCGTGACGTAGCCGGCCGGGTTCGCCGGAAGGTCGACGTGCTTGGCCGTCTTGGCGTACTCCGCCGCAGCGATGCCCGCGCGCCGGCCGAACACGTTGATGTCCAGCAGCGAGTTCGTGCCGAGCCGGTTCGCACCGTGCACCGAGACGCAGGCCGCCTCGCCCGCGGCGTACAGGCCGGGGACGTGGTGGATGTCGTCGCGCAGCACGCGGGCGTCGACATCGGTCGGGATGCCGCCCATGGCGTAGTGCGCCGTGGGCACGATCGGGACCGGCTCGGTGTAGGGCTCGACGCCGAGGTACGTGCGGGCGAACTCGGTGATGTCCGGGAGCTTGGCGTCGATGACCTCGGGGGGCAGGTGCGTGAGGTCGAGGTGGACGTAGTCCTTGTTCGGGCCGCAGCCACGTCCCTCGCGGATCTCGGTATGGATCGCCCGGGCGACCATGTCACGCGGCGCGAGGTCCTTGATCGTCGGCGCGTAGCGCTCCATGAAGCGCTCGCCGTCGGCGTTGCGCAGGATGCCGCCCTCGCCACGGGCGGCCTCCGACAGCAGGATGCCCAGGCCGGCCAGGCCCGTCGGGTGGAACTGGAAGAACTCCATGTCCTCCAGCGGCAGCCCCTTGCGCCAGACGATGCCCATGCCGTCACCGGTCAGGGTGTGCGCGTTCGACGTCGTCTTGAAGACCTTGCCGAAGCCGCCGGTCGCGAAGATGACCGACTTGGCCTGGAAGACGTGCAGCTCGCCGGTCGCCAGCTCGTAGGCGACGACGCCGGCCACCGCCCCGTCGTTCATCAGCAGGTCGAGCACGTAGAACTCGTTGAAGAACTCGACTTCGTGCTTCACGCACTGCTGGTAGAGCGTCTGCAGGATCATGTGGCCGGTGCGGTCGGCCGCGAAGCAGGAGCGGCGGACGGCTGCCTCGCCGTGGTTGCGGGTGTGCCCGCCGAACCGGCGCTGGTCGATGCGGCCCTCGGGGGTGCGGTTGAACGGCAGCCCCATCTTCTCCAGGTCGAGGACGGCGTCGATCGCCTCCTTGCACATCACCTCGGCGGCGTCCTGGTCGACGAGGTAGTCGCCGCCCTTGACGGTGTCGAAGGTGTGCCACTCCCAGTTGTCCTCCTCGACGTTGGCCAGGGCGGCGCACATGCCGCCCTGGGCCGCGCCGGTGTGGGACCGCGTGGGGTAGAGCTTGGTCAGGACGGCGGTACGCGCGCGCTGGCCCGACTCGAGGGCCGCCCGCATGCCCGCGCCCCCCGCGCCGACGATGACGACGTCGTAGCGGTGGGAGTGCAGGACGCTCGAAGTCACGGTGCCCTCCCTCAGATGTTCGGGTCGAAGGTGAAGATGACGAGGGTGCCGAGGAGCAGCGTGAAGACCGAGGACGCGTAGAGCAGCGCCTTGAGCCACACGCGGGTGATCGTCCGCTCGGCGTAGTCGTTGATGATCGTCCGCAGGCCGAGCGTGCCGTGCACCTGGGCGAGCCAGAGCATGGTCAGGTCCCAGGTCTGCCAGAACGGGCTCGACCAGCGGCCGGCGACGAACGAGAAGTTGATCTTCTGTACGCCGCCGTCGACGACCATCTGGATGAACAGGTGGCCGAGGACGAGCACGATGAGCAGCAGGCCCGACAGCCGCATGAACAGCCAGGCGTAGAGCTCGAAGTTGGTCCGCCGGTCCGGTCGGCGCGGGTCGCGCACCTTGGGGGCGCGGCTGCGCGGGGCCTCGAAGCGGGCGTCGGACGCCGCCCGGCCCGGGTCCCCGGTCGCAACCAGCTCGGACGGTGCAGTGATGGGGGCGTCGGTCGCCATGTCAGCCCTCCGACCCGAAGAGAACGGCCCAGGTGTGCTCGGTCATGGGGTAGAGGAACCCCGCCATGAGCACGAACCACACGGCGAGCACTGCCCAGAGCATCTGGCGCTGGTAGCGCGGGCCGTGCTTCCAGAAGTCGATCAGGACGACACGGAAGCCGTTGAAGGCGTGGAAGAGGACCGCCCCCACCAGCCCGACCTCCATGAGGTTGACGACGGGGTTCTTGTACGTGTCGATCACGCGGTTGTAGGCGTCGGGGTCGACGCGCACGAGCGCTGTGTCGAGCACGTGGCAGAAGAGGAAGAAGAAGATCAGAACGCCGGTCACGCGATGCGCGACCCACGACCACATGCCTTCTCGGCCGCGGTAGAGCGTGCCGGCCGGTGCCTTGGGCAACGCAGGCCTTCCGGAGGTGAGGTCCGGAGCGCTCCCGTGATGCCGGACGCGCCCGACTGAAGGGGACTTCAGCTTGAGCAGATGCTAGTTCCCCACGGAGCCCGTCACCCGCTGAGGGCTCGTGATCCCGGCAACAGGGGTCCTCCGGACATCGGAGGGGTACATTCCGGCGGATGGACTTCGGAGGCGGACGACCCGGCGCGGCGGCCCGCGCCTCGACCGCCCCGGGCATCCCGGTCGCGCTGGAGCAGCTGCGGGCGCGGGTGCGCGAGCTCGAGCCCGAGCTGGTGGCCCTGCGCCGCGACATCCACATGCACCCCGAGCTGGGACGGGCCGAGATCCGCACCACCCGGCTGATCCGTGAGCGGCTCGAGGCGGCCGGGCTGGCGCCGTACCTCCTGCCCGGGGGGACCGGGCTCTGGTGCGACATCGGCGACGGGGACCGCGCGGTGGCGCTGCGCGCCGACATCGACGCCCTCCCCGTGACCGACCTCAAGGACGTCCCCTACCGCTCGCAGACCCCCGGCCTGGCGCACGCCTGCGGTCACGACGTGCACACCGCCGCGGTGCTGGGCGCCGGGCTCGCGCTCGCCACGCTGCCGGCGGCCCGCCGGCTGCCGGGGCGCGTGCGCCTGGTGTTCCAGCCCGCCGAGGAGCGGCTGCCCGGCGGCTCGCTGGACGTCATCGACGCCGGCGGGCTCAAGGACGTGGACGAGATCTTCGCCCTGCACTGCGACCCGCGCATCGAGGTCGGGCGCGTGGGCGTGCGCCCAGGCCCCATCACCGGGGCCTGCGACCGGCTCAAGGTGATCCTGCGCGGCCCGGGCGGCCACACCGCCCGCCCGCACCTGACGGCCGACCTGGTCCACGCGCTCGCCAAGCTCGTCACCGAGCTGCCCGCGGCGCTCGCCCGCCGGGTCGACCCGCGGGCCGGGCTGAGCCTGGTCTGGGGCCGCGTGGACGCCGGGTCGGCCCCGAACGCGATCCCCCAGTACGGCGAGGCCGAGGGCACCCTGCGCTGCCTGGACACCGACACCTGGCGCGAGGTCCACGACCTCGTCCATGACCTGGTGCAGACGGTCGCCGCGCCGTACGGCGTCTCCGCCGAGGTCGTCTACTCGCGGGGCGTGCCGCCGGTCGACAACGAGGAGGCGTGCGCCGAGGTCCTCGCCGCGGCCACGCTGGCCGCGGAGGGGGAGGGCACCGTCGTCCCCACGCCGCAGAGCCTGGGCGGGGAGGACTTCGCGTGGTATCTCGAGCACGTCCCCGGCGCGCTCGCGCGGCTCGGCACCGCCACCCCCGGCGACCTCGTCCAGCGCGACCTGCACCAGGGCGCGTTCGACGTCGACGAGCGGGCCATCGGCGTGGGCGCCCGCGTGCTCGCGGCCACGGCGCTGCTCGCCCTGGTGCGCACGTCCGGCAGCGAGGACATCTGAGCCGGCCGGCCTCCGGCGCGGCCCGTTCGGTCGAGATCCGGCGTCAGCCTTGCTACCAACAGGTAACGCCGCCGTTCAGCGGCCTCCACCTGGTGTTCGGCTCGGATAGCCTCTGTCGTCACATTCTTCGGAGGGAGCACAACATCGTGCGTCGGGGTATTCGGGCAGCGGCGGTCCTTGCGGCCGCGACGCTCGCGCTCGCCGCTTGCGGCAGCGACGACGAGGAGAGCCCGGCGGCCAGCCCGTCGAACGGGGCCAGCAAGCCCGCCGCGGCTGTCGAGCTCAAGATCGGCATGGCGTACGACGTGGGCGGCCGCGGCGACCAGTCCTTCAACGACGCGGCGGCGGCCGGCCTGGACAAGGCCAAGGCCGAGCTGGGAGCGGAGTCCCAGGAGGTCGAGGCGGTCACCGGCGAGGCCGAGTCCGCCCGCGAGGAGCGGCTGACCCAGCTGGCGGAGGGCGGCTACAACCCCGTCATCGCGGTCGGCTTCGTCTACGCCACCTCGCTCGCCAAGGTCGCGCCGCAGTTCCCGGACACGCACTTCGCGATCATCGACAGCACGGACGCGACCGGCGAGAACATCGCCAACCTCGTCTTCGCGGAGGAGCAGGGCTCCTTCCTGGTCGGCGCCGCGGCCGCGCTCAAGAGCGAGTCGGGCAACATCGGCTTCGTCGGCGGCGTCAACACCCCGCTGATCAACAAGTTCGAGGCCGGCTACCGCGCCGGTGCCGAGGCCGCGAAGCCCGGCATCAAGGTGCAGTCGCAGTACCTCACCCAGCCGCCGGACTTCAGCGGCTTCGGTGACCCGGCCAAGGGCAAGACCGCCGCGCAGGGCATGTTCGACGCGGGCGCCGACGTCGTCTACCAGGCGGCCGGTGGCTCCGGCGGCGGCGTCTTCGAGGCGGCGAAGGCCGCGGGCGGCAAGGCCGTCGGCGTCGACTCCGACCAGGCGCTCACCGCGGACGCGTCGGTGCGCGACGTCATCCTGACCTCGATGCTCAAGAAGGTCGACGTCGCGGTCTACGACTTCCTCCAGTCGGTCGCCCAGGACCAGTTCACGGCCGGCACGGTCTCCTTCGACCTGGCGCAGGGCGGCGTGGACTACTCCACGACCGGCAACCAGGTCGACGACATCAAGGCCCAGCTCGACGAGTACAAGCAGCAGATCATCGACGGCGAGATCACGGTCCCGACGACGCTCTCCTGACTCTCGGGGCACTCTCCCGCCGCGGGGGCTTTCCGGACGCGATAACGTCCGGGAAGCCCCCGCGGCGTGTGCGGTCCCCCAGCGCAACCGGTTTTTCCGTACGTCCAGCACCGCCCAGAGCCGCACCGGCTCCCTTCCTGTCAGGAGGCCTGCGATCGCCACCGCAGCCCCCCCGCCCGGCGGGCCCCGCCTCGAGAAGGGCGCGAGCGGCCCGGCCGCGCCCTCCGACCTCGCGGTCGAGCTCCGCGGCATCACCAAGCGCTTCCCCGGCGTCGTCGCCAACCGTGACATCGACATCCGCATCCGGCGCGGCAGCGTCCACGCGATCGTCGGCGAGAACGGTGCGGGCAAGTCGACGCTGATGAAGATCCTCTACGGCATGCAGCGGCCGGACGAGGGCACGATCTCGGTCGACGGCCGGGAGGTCTCGTTCTCCTCCCCGGCCGACGCGATCGCGGTCGGGGTCGGCATGGTGCACCAGCACTTCATGCTCGCGGACAACCTGACCGTCCTCGAGAACGTCGTGCTCGGCGCCGAGAAGCTGCACGGCATCGGCGACAAGGCGCGCCGCCGGATCGCCGAGCTGAGCCGGGCGTACGGGCTCGACGTGCCGCCGGACCGGCTCGTCGAGGACCTCGGGGTCGGCGACCGGCAGCGCGTGGAGATCCTCAAGGTGCTGTACCGCGGCGCCCGCACGATCATCCTCGACGAGCCGACCGCGGTGCTGGTGCCGCAGGAGGTCGACGAGCTCTTCGCGAACCTCCGCGAGCTCAAGGCCGAGGGCCTGACCGTGGTCTTCATCTCGCACAAGCTCGACGAGGTGCTCGCCGTCGCCGACGAGATCACCGTCATCCGGCGCGGCACCACCGTCGCGACGGTCCTGCCGGGCGAGGTGGACTCGCGCCGGCTGGCCGAGCTCATGGTCGGCAGCGAGCTGCCCTCGCCGGAGACCCGCGAGTCGACCGTCACGGACCGGCCGGTGCTGCAGGTCGAGGGCCTGACGCTGCACAGCGCGGACGGGCGTGCCCAGCTCGCGGACGTGAGCCTCACGGTCCACGCCGGCGAGATCGTCGGCATCGCCGGGGTGGAGGGCAACGGGCAGAGCGAGCTCGTCGAGTGCATCCTCGGCATGCGCGCGGCCGACGGGGCCGTCCGGCTGTCCGGGGAGGACATCAGCGGCTGGTCGACGCGCCGGCGGCGCGAGGCCGGGGTCGCGTACGTCCCCGAGGACCGGCACCGGCAGGGCCTGCTGCTGGAGTCCCCGCTCTGGGAGAACCGGATGCTCGGCCACCAGACCCAGCGCCCGAACTCGCGAGGGCCGCTCCTGGACCGCCGGGCCGCCCGCGCCGACACCGAGCGCATCGTGCGGGAGAACGACGTCCGCACGCCGGGCATCGACGTGCTCGCCTCGGCCCTGTCCGGCGGCAACCAGCAGAAGCTCATCATCGGCCGCGAGCTGACCGGCGAGCCGGTGCTGCTGGTGGCCTCGCACCCGACCCGCGGGGTCGACGTCGGAGCCCAGGCCCACATCTGGGAGTCGATCCGCCAGGCGCGCGCCCGCGGCCTCGCGGTGCTGCTCATCAGCGCGGACCTGGAGGAGCTGATCGGCCTGTCCGACACGCTGCGCGTGATCCTGCGGGGACGGCTCGTCAGCGAGCTCGACCCGCGGACCGCCACCCCCGAGACGCTCGGCTCGGCGATGACGGGAGCCCGGGCGTGAGCGGCGGGGCGCCGGCGGCCTCCCCGGCTGCGGTGCGCCGGGTCGACCCACGGGCCGTGCTCGCCGGGCTCGCCGCACCGGTGCTGGCGCTGATCATCGCCATCCTGGTCACCAGCCTGGTGCTGGTGGTCGCCAGCGACCCGGTCGGCAAGGTGTGGGAGACCCTGCTGCTGGTCGACGCCACGGACGCCCAGCGCTCGCGCGCGGTCGTCAACATGCTCAACAGCGCGACGACCTACTACTTCGCCGCGCTCGCGGTGGCGGTCGGGTTCCGGATGAACCTCTTCAACATCGGCGTGGAGGGGCAGTACCGCCTGGCCGCCTTCTGCGCCGCGTACGTCGGCGCGGCGGTCTCGCTGCCCGCGCCCCTGCACGTGGCGCTGATCGTCGTGGTGGCGATGGCGGTCGGGGCCATGTGGGCCGGGGTGGCCGCGCTGCTCAAGGCGACCCGCGGGGTCAGCGAGGTCATCTCCACGATCATGCTGAACTCCATCGCGACCGCGCTCGTGGCGTTCCTGCTGCGCACGGCCGCGGGGGACCAGGGGACCAGCCTCAACCTCTCCACCGACCAGCTGCCGGCGTCGGGCCGGGTGCCCGGCATCGAGCTCGGCTTCCTGGACACCCCGATCCGGATGTACGGCCTGGTCGTGCTCGCCGCCGTGGCCGGCCTGGCCTACTGGCTGCTCCTCGAGCGCACCCGGTTCGGCTTCGATCTGCGGGCCACCGGCATGTCCGAGAGCGCGGCCGTGGCCAGCGGCGTCAACGTCAAGAAGATGGTCGTCGCCGCGATGCTCATCTCCGGGGCCGTCGCCGGCCTCGTGGGCATCCCCGCCCTCGTCGGCGAGGACCCGTACGCCTACACCCTCACCTTCCAGTCGGGCCTGGGCTTCACCGGCATCGCGATCGCGCTGCTCGGGCGCAACTCGCCGATCGGCATCGCCATCGGGGCGCTGCTCTGGGCGTACCTGGACGTCGCCGCCAACCGCCTCCAGATCCAGGCCGGCGTCTCGAACGAGATCGTCACGATCATGCAGGGGACCATCGTGCTGAGCGTCGTCGTCGCGTACGAGCTCGTCCGCCGCTACCGAGTGGTGAGCGAGCAGCGCCGCGTAGCGGCCGCCGACCCGCTCGCCGCCGGCGGCGGGCCGGTCGGCGGGGGCGGCCCCTCCGGGGGGGCCGGCGCGCCGCAGGGAGAACCGGCATGAGCGCCACCGTCCAGACACCCGGGGGCGGCACCCCGCGCGACGCCGGCGGCGGCACCCGCCCGGCCGCCCGTTCCCGGTCCGACCGGCGTACCCGGCTGATCCGGCTCGCGGCCCTGCTCGCGCTCGGCCTCGTGGTCGTGAGCCTGGTGCGCGTCGTCACCGGGGCGCAGGAGATCAGCTCCAGCGGCACGCTCGGCACCGCGCTCGGGCTGGCGGCGCCCATCGCGCTCGCCGGCCTGGGAGGGCTCTGGTCCGAGCGGGCGGGCGTCACGAACATCGGGCTCGAGGGCATGATGATCGCCGGCAGCTTCGGCGCGGGCTGGTGGGGCTATCAGCACGGGCCGTGGCTCGGTGTCCTCATGGGGATCGCCTTCGGCGCGATCGGCGGGCTGATCCACGCCGTGGCCACCGTGACCTTCGGCGTGGACCACATCATCTCCGGCGTCGCGATCAACATCCTCGGGCTCGGCGCCACGCAGTACCTCGCCGCCCGCCTGCTCACCGGCACCGAGGGCGGCGGCTCCACCCAGTCGCCGCAGGTCGACGAGCTGCCGACGCTGAGCGTGCCGTGGGTCGGCGACCGGCTGCTGGACCTCGAGCGCCACCACTGGTTCCTCGTCTCCGACCTCGCCGCGGTGCTGCGCGCGGTGACGACCGGCGTCTCGATCCTGACGGTGCTCGCCGTCGTCCTGATCGTCGCCTCCGGGCTCGTCCTCTGGCGGACCGCCTTCGGGCTCCGGCTGCGCTCCTGCGGCGAGGACCCGTGGGCCGCCGAGTCGCTCGGCGTGAAGGTCTACCGCTACAAGTACTCCGCCGTCGTGATCTCCGGCGCCTGCGCCGGCTTCGGCGGGGCGTTCCTCGCGGTCGTCGCGGCCAGCCAGTACCGCGAGGGCCAGACCGGCGGGCGCGGGTTCATCGGCCTCGCCGCGATGATCTTCGGCAACTGGCGCCCGGGCGGGCTCGCCGGCGGCTCGCTGCTCTTCGGCTACACGGACGGGCTGCGGCTGCGCCAGGGCGAGGAGTCGATCCACGCGCTGCTGCTCGTCCTCGGGATCGGGCTGCTCGCGCTGGGGGTGTGGATGCTCGTCCAGCGCCGCCTCCCCCAGGGCGCGGCCTCGATCGTCGTCGCCGGGCTGGTGCTGCTGTGGTTCGCGCTCACCGACACCGTCCCCGGTGACTTCACCGGCATGACCCCGTACGTCGCGACGCTGCTCGTGCTCGCGCTGGCCTCGCAACGGCTACGGCCGCCGGCCGCCGACGGCGTCGTCTACCGCAAGGGACAAGGCAGATGAGCGACACCCCTCCGGTCGACTGGGACGCGCTGCGCGCCGCAGCGGTGCAGGCGGCCGGCCGTGCCTACGCGCCGTACTCGCGCTTCCCCGTCGGCGCCGCCGGCCTGGTCGACGACGGGCGGGTCGTCAGCGGGTGCAACGTGGAGAACGCGTCGTACGGCGTCGGGCTCTGCGCCGAGTGCGGGCTCGTGACGGCGTTGCACAACTCCGGCGGCGGCCGGCTCGTCGCGGTCGTCGCGGTCGGCGGGCACGGGCAGCTGCTCTCGCCCTGCGGCCGCTGCCGGCAGCTGTTGCTGGAGGCCGGCGGCCGCAGCTGCCGGATCCTGCTCGAGAGCGGCGAGTACACGATCGACGGCATCCTCCCGTACGGCTTCGACGACGCGGACCTGCGCGCCGAGTGGGAGGCGTCGCGGGGGACGCAGGCATGACCGCCGCCTCCGACCTCACGTCCCGGGTGGCCTTCGACGCGGTCGACGTCATCCGCGCGAAGCGCGACGGCCACGCCCTGTCCGACGCCCAGATCGACTGGGTGATCGACGCCTACACCCGTGGCGACGTCGCCCACGAGCAGATGTCGGCGCTGCTCATGGCCATCCTGCTGCGCGGCATGAGCCGGCCGGAGATCGCGCGCTGGACCTCGGCGATGATCGAGAGCGGGGACCGGCTGTCCTTCGGCGACCTCGGCCGGCCGACGGTCGACAAGCACTCCACCGGGGGGGTCGGGGACAAGATCACCCTGCCGCTCGCCCCGCTCGTGGCGGCGTGCGGCGCTGCGGTCCCGCAGCTGTCCGGTCGGGGCCTCGGCCACACCGGCGGGACGCTGGACAAGCTCGAGGCCATCCCGGGCTGGCGCGCCTCGCTGTCGTTGGAGGAGATCCGGGGGCAGCTGCGCGACCTCGGCGCGGTCATCTGCGCGGCCACCGAGCGGCTGGCACCCGCCGACCGGCTGCTCTACGCGCTGCGCGACGTCACCGGCACGGTGGAGTCGATCCCGCTCATCGCCAGCTCGATCATGAGCAAGAAGATCGCCGAGGGCACCGGGGCGCTCGTCCTCGACGTCAAGGTCGGCTCCGGCGCCTTCATGAAGACCCTGGAGTCGGCGCAGGAGCTGGCCCGGACCATGGTCGACCTCGGCACCGACGCCGGCGTGACGACGGTCGCGCTGGTCACCGACATGTCCACCCCGCTGGGCCTGACCGCCGGCAACGCCCTCGAGGTCCGCGAGTCGCTCGAGGTGCTCGCCGGTGGTGGCCCGGCCGACGTCGTCGAGCTGACGGTCGCGCTGGCCCGGGAGATGCTCGCCGCGGCTGGCATGGACGGGCCGGACCCGGCCGACAAGCTGCGCGACGGCAGCGCGATGGACGCCTGGCGGCGCATGATCGCCGCCCAGGGCGGGGACCCCGACGCCCCGCTGCCGGCCGCGCGCGAGACGCACGTGGTTCCTGCCCCGGCGGACGGGGCCCTCCTGGCGCTGGACGCGTACGCGGTGGGGGTGGCGGCCTGGCGGCTCGGGGCCGGGCGCGCCCGGCGCGAGGACGCGGTGCAGGCCGGCGCCGGGGTCGAGCTGCACGCCAAGCCGGGCGAGCAGGTGCGGGCGGGGGAGCCGTTGCTCACCCTGCACACCGACACCCCCGAGCGGTTCGGGCGCGCGATCGAGGCGCTGGAGGGGGCCGTCACCGTGGCCCCGTCCGGGCAGGGCAGGGCGGACGGGTCACCCGGGCCCGTGGTCCTCGGACGCTTCGCGGCCGACGGGAGCTCGCTCGGCTGAGAAAGCACCCGTCCGAGTAGCGCTGCGCAACGAATCATGCACGGTATGTAGCACTAGGGTGTCGTACGCCTGATTCGTACGGGCCCAGTCGCACTACACACGTGCACTCGTTTGCGGTATAAGGCGGGGCCCTTCTCCTCACGACGTATCAGGCGGAAGACCTGATCCCTGGGGGGACCGTGAACATCGCTACTCGTCGCACCGCGCGATACCTGCACGTCCTGGTGGGGGCGGCCGTGCTGGCCCCCGTGGCGCCGGCCGCCGAGGCCGCCGCGCTGCCGGCCGCACCGGACGCCGCCGTCCCCGTGACCGCCGCGCCCGGTGGGGCCCAGCGCTCCGCCGATGCACCGCGCGGGGCCGGGCAGGGGCGCGTGGACTTCCTCGGGGAGGCCTGGGACGGCCGCGCGGCCGGCTCGCTCGGGCGCATCGCCCGGACGGTGGAGGCACCCAGGGCGTGGAAGCGGCTCGACCCGGCCGGCCGCCGGGTCACGGGCCTCGGCGTGGGCGTCGGCGTGATCGACACGGGTATCGCCCCGGTGCGCGGCCTCGACGCCCCCGGCAAGATCGTGAACGCCCTCGACCTGTCGTTCGAGGCCGGCGCCGGCGTCCCTGCCGGGCTCGACACGTTCGGGCACGGCACGCACGTGGCCGGCATCATCGCGGCCCGCGACCCCGAGGTGCGGGCGGGCAAGGAGGGCGACGGCGACGCCGTCGTGGGCATCGCCCCCGACGCCCACCTGGTCAACCTCAAGGTCGCCGGGCGCGACGGCGCCGCCGACGTCACGCAGGTGATCGCCGCCCTGGACTGGGCCGTGGCGCACCGCGACGACCCGGGCCTGAACCTGCGCGTCCTCAACCTCTCCCTCGGCCGCGAGCTGCGCCAGTCGCGGCTGCTCGACCCGCTGGCCGCCGCCGCCGAGCACGCCTGGCGGGCGGGCATCGTCGTCGTCGCCTCGGCCGGCAACGACGGTGGCGCCACGCCGCTGCTCAACCCGGCGATCGACCCGTACGTCATCGCGGTCGGCGCGACGGACGACCAGGGCACCGAGCAGCCGGGCGACGACACCATGGCGGCGTTCAGCAACGCCGGCACGCCCGAGCGCCGGCCGGACCTGCTCGCCCCCGGCCGGGCCGTGGCCGGCCTGCGCGTGCCCGGGTCGACGCTCGACGCGGCCGCCCCGGTGAACGGCATCCCGCCGCGCTTCCTGCGCGGGACCGGGACCTCCCAGGCCGCCGCCGTCGTCAGCGGCGCTGCCGCCCTGCTGCTGCAGGCCCGTCCCGAGCTCACCCCGGACCAGGTCAAGGCCCTGCTCGTCGACGGCGCGGACCGGCTTCCCGTCGCCGCACGGACGGCGGGCGTCCCGGGGGCCCTCGACGTCGCGGGCAGCCTCGCGCTGCGCACCCCGGCCACGGTGCAGGCCTTCGCAGCGGCCACCGGCACCGGCAGCATCGAGCTGGCCCGTGGCGGCGAGCACCTCGTCGACGCCGACGGCAACGTGCTGCAGGGCGAGGTCGACGTGTTCGGGCGCAGCTGGGACGGCACGTCCTGGGCCGCGGCCTCCGCGGCGGGCACCACGTGGGACACGGCCGGCGACGTCACCCTCGAGGGGCTGACGTGGCGTGGGCTGACGTGGCGCGGCCTGACGTGGCGCGGCCTGACCTGGCGCGGCCTGACCTGGCGCGGGCTGACCTGGCGCGGGCTGACCTGGCGCGGGCTGACGTGGCGTGGCCTGACCTGGCGCTGAGCCCGGCCATTGCACGAACTCACAGCGGGCGAGCAGGCGGTCGGCGACATCATCCCGGCGGGTTAGTGCAATCCTCTCCGTAGTGAACCGGATACGCACCACCGTGACGAGCCGTTCGCGCCACGGCGCGCTCGGCCGTCCCGGGGTGCGAGGTGAGGGGGCCGGCGACCCGCGTACCGGCCCGGTCTGGGCGCTCGCGGGGGTCGTTGCCCTCGCCCTGGCGGTGGCCTGGGCGACGGGCGCGGTGCCGTCGGAGGCGCCCGAGCGCGTCCGGATCTCGTGGGTGCTGCTCGCCGGGCTGTTCGCGGCGACCGAGCTGCTCTACGCCGACATCGTCATCGGCCGCCACGCGCAGGGGCTCTCGCTGACCGAGATCCCCCTGGTCCTCGGGCTGCTCCTGACCACCCCGCAGGAGCTGCTGCTCGCCCGGCTCGTGGGGACCGGGGCGGCGCTGCTGCTGGTGCAGCGGCAGCGCCCGCTGATGCTCTTCGTCAACCTGACCGGCGCGGCGCTGCAGACGACGCTGGCCGTCGTCGTCACCCGCGCGCTGGACCCGGACGCGTCCTCGCTCGAGCCGCACAGCTGGGTGGCCGTGCTCCTCGGGACCACGGTCGCCGTCGTGGCGCTCGCCGTCCTGCTGTCGGTGGTGATCGCGCTGCAGGGTGGGCACGAGCCCGCGCTGGGGCTGGCCCGGACCCTTCCGCTCGCGGTCCTCGTCACGCTGGTCGTCACCTGCACCGGCCTGCTGACGGTCCGCCAGGTCGACGTGCAGTCCGCGGCGCTGCTGCTGCTCGCGCCGCTGGTGCTGGCCGTCGTGCTGGTCTTCCGTTCCCAGCACGCGCTTCGCCAGCGGCACGAGCGGCTGGAGTCGCTGCACCACTTCACCCGGGCGGTGGACTCCGCGCTGCAGGACGAGTCGGTCCCGGACACGGTCGTGGCGCAGGCCAAGGAGCTGCTGCGGGCCGACGGCGGCGCGCTCGTCGTGCAGGACCCCAGCTTCCAGCGGGTGACGGGGGACGCGGCGATCGTGGCGGGCCCCTGGTGGTCACGCGCGCTGGAGGGCCGGCCGGTCCTGCGCCCGCGCAACCGCGCGCATCCGGGCGACGGCGTGGCCGACGGGTATCGCGACGGGCTGTCGGTGCCGGTGCGCGCGGGCGGCACCGTCACGGGCGCGCTCGTCGTCGCCGGCCGGGTCGACCGGGTGTCGACGTTCGACGAGCACGACCTGCAGCTGCTGGAGTCGCTGGCCGGCCAGGCCGGCATCGCGCTGCGCAACGCCGACCTCGTACGCCGTATCCGCACCGCCGCCGCCGAGCGTGAGCGCGCGGCGCTCACCGACGCCCTCACCGGGCTGCCCAACCGCGCCTCCTTCACCGCGCAGGTGGACGGTGCTGCGGCGTCCGGCGGCCGGCCGCTCGTCGTCGTGCTGCTCGACATCGACCGGTTCGGCGAGGTCAACGCGGCGCTCGGGCACGACGTCGGCGACCAGGTCCTCGTGGCCGTCGCCCGCCGCGTCCGTGCCCTGGTGAGCGAGCCTGCCCCGGTCGCCCGCGTCGGCAGCGACGAGTTCGCCGTGGCGCTGCCCTGGGTCGAGGGGGAGAACCCCGAGGGGGCGGTCTTCGGCGTCCTGGCCGCGCTCGCCGCGGCTCTCGACCTCGGGGACTACGAGCTGCCGGTCAGCGCCACCGCGGGCTACGCCATGTGCCCTGACGACGGGTCCTCCGGGGCCGAGCTGCTCCGGCACGCCGAGATCGCGCTGCACCAGGCCAAGTTCGCCCAGCGGCAGACCCGGCGCTACCAGGCTGCCGACGAGGAGGCCGGCCCGCGGCGGCTGGCGCTCGCAGCCGACGTGGCGCGCGCCGTCGTGCGCGGCGAGCTGGAGGTGCACTACCAGCCGCAGGCGGGGGCGCACGACCGCCGGGTCCGGGCCTTCGAGGCGCTGCTGCGCTGGCAGCACCCGGTCTGGGGGCGCGTCCCGCCGGACGAGTTCATCCCGCTGGCCGAGCGCACCGGCGTCATCGGCGGGCTGACCGACTTCGTGCTGCGCTCGGCGCTGCACGACCTGGCCGGGTGGCGGGAGCACGGGCGCGACCTCGCCGTCGCGGTGAACGTCTCGGCGCGCAGCCTGAGCGACGACGGGTTCGTCCACCTGGTGCACCACGCCCTGACCCAGGCGCGGGTGCCGGCCGAGGCACTCGTCCTGGAGATCACCGAGAGCTCCCTGATGGCCGACGCCGACCGGGCGATGAAGGTCCTGCGCGGCCTGGTCGACCTCGGCGTGACGCTCTCGGTCGACGACTTCGGCACCGGCTACTCCTCGCTGGCCCAGCTGCGCCGCCTTCCGGTCAGCGAGGTGAAGGTCGACCGCTCGTTCGTCCAGCACCTGGAGAGCTCGCGGGCCGACGCCGCCGTCGTGCGCGCGGTGACGCAGATGGCCCGCGCGCTCGGGCTGCGCGTCGTGGCCGAGGGCGTCGAGAGCGAGCAGGCCTGGGAGGTCCTGGAGACACTCGACTGCGACCTGGTGCAGGGCTGGGCGTTGGCCCGGCCGATGCCCGGCGCGCAGGTCGAGGGCTGGCTCCGGGAGCACTGACCGCCGGCCCGCGCCGGTCCCCGGGCGCCCGAAGCGCCCGCCCCTGTCCCGCCGCCGTACGCCAGGAGGCCCCGTCCGTGTCCCCGGCCAAGCTCGGCTCGCTGATCGGCGCCGCCTTCGGGCTGCTCTTCGTGCTCCTCAACACCGGCGGGCTCCCCGGGGTCGCGGCGACGGGGCTGCGGGCCGGCGCCGGCCTGGTGTTCCTCGCCGTCCTGCTCGCCGCGTTCGCCCATGGCGGCAAGGACGTGCACCCGCCCTCCGGGCCGGCTCCGCAAGGCGGGTTCGGCCGGGGCTACTGGGCCGTGGTGGCGGGGGAGGCGGTCGCGCTGTGGGGCGGGCTCGCGGTGCTCAACGGGCCCCTCGACACCCCCGACGCGGGCGTGGCGTGGGTGTCCTTCGTCGTGGGAGCGCACTTCCTCGGGCTCGCCGTCGTGTGGCGGCAGCGGGTGTTCGTCGGGCTCGCCGTCGTGCTGTCGGCCTGCGGCCTCGCGGGGCTGGGGCTCGCCGCCCTGGGCTCCCGGCAGCAGGCGGTCGAGGTCGTCGGCGGAGTCGTGCCCGGGGCGGTGCTGCTCGCGGTGGCCGGGTGGACCACGGCGCGGGCGAACGGCTGGGGTGGCGCAGGCTCGGCAGCCGGGACCGGGCCGCGGCCTCCGGCCTCCCGCGGTATGCGACGCTGACCGCATGCCGCAGCTCATCGAGGCGCCCGAGCGCATCCCCGTGCCCGGGGGCAAGCAGATCGACGAGTACGTCGGGCGGGTGCGCACCGGCACCGAGCAGGTGTCCGTCGCTCACATGCGCGCCCCCGCCGGCTGGGAGGAGCCGGCCCAGACCCCCGAGTTCGACGAGGTCACGCTCGTGCTCAGCGGCTCGGTGCTCGTCGACCACGACAGCGGCCGCATGTCCGTGTCGGCCGGCCAGGCCGTGCTGACCCGGGCGGGGGAGCGGGTCCGCTACTCGGTCGGCCCGGAGGGCGCGGAGTACGTCGCCGTGTGCCTGCCGGCGTTCGGGCCGGGGCTCGTGCACCGCGAGGACTGACGAGCGCCTACCGTCGACGGCTGTGACGACAGCGCCCTCTCCCGACCAGGTCCGGCTGGCGCCGAAGGCGCTGCTCCACGACCACCTCGACGGCGGCCTGCGCCCGGCGACCGTGCTGGACCTGGCCCGGGAGGCGGGGTACGACCGGCTCCCGGCCGACGACCCGGCGACGCTGGAGACGTGGTTCCACGAGGCGGCCTCGTCCGGCTCGCTCGAGCGCTACCTGGAGACGTTCGCGCACACCGTCGGCGTGATGCAGACGGTCCGGGCGCTGCAGCGGGTGGCGGCCGAGTGCGCGGAGGACCTGGCCGCCGACGGGATCGTCTACGCCGAGGTCCGCTTCGCCCCCGAGCTCCACGTCGAGCAGGGGCTCGCCCTCGAAGCGGTCGTCGAGGCGGTCCTCGAAGGCTTCCGGCGGGGCAGCGCGTCGGCTGCGGCGAACGGCCAGGAGATCCGCATCGGGACGCTGCTCACGGCGATGCGTCACGCGGCGCGCAGCTCCGAGATCGCCGAGCTGGCGGTCCGCTACCGGGACGCGGGCGTGGTCGGCTTCGACATCGCCGGGGCCGAGGCGGGCTTCCCGCCCACCCGGCACCTCGACGCCTTCGAGTACCTGCGCCGCGAGAACGCGCACTTCACGATCCACGCCGGGGAGGCCTTCGGGCTGCCGAGCATCTGGGAGGCGCTGCAGTGGTGCGGGGCCGACCGGCTCGGCCACGGTGTGCGCATCGTCGACGACCTGACCGTCGGCGTGGACGGCGCGCCCAAGCTCGGGCGGCTGGCGGCGTACGTCAGGGACACCCGGGTGCCGTTGGAGATGTGCCCGTCGTCGAACGTCCAGACCGGCGCCGTCCCGTCGGTGGCCGAGCACCCGATCGGCCTGCTGCGCCGGCTGGGCTTCCGCGTCACGGTCAACACGGACAACCGGCTGATGAGCCGCACCTGCCTGTCACGGGAGATGGGCCTGCTGGTCGACGCGTTCGGCTACGGCCTGGAGGACCTGCGCTGGTTCACGGTCAACGCGATGAAGAGCGCGTTCATCCCCTTCGACGAGCGCCTTGCCCTCATCGAGGACGTGATCAAGCCCGGGTACGCCGCGCTCGGCGCCGCTCCGTCCGCACGGTGAGCCGGGGCGCGGGGCACCTACGGCCGGTATCGCGGTCGGAACGCTCCGCAAGTGCGGCAAGTGTCCGTTTGCGCGGGCCCAGGCGGGGGACTCGACACGGCACGGGGACGTTGATCGGGCCGAGGTGGCCCGGCGGCCCTGCGGAGGACGTCGATGAAGACCAAGCTTCTTGTCCCTGCTGCGTTGGCCGCGGCCGCCCTGACCCTGGGCTCCGCCCCGGCGCTCGCCGCCCCCGTCGAGCACTCGGTGTCCCGACAGGCGACGGCGGCCGAGGCCCGGGCGATGGATGTCGCGTGGCTGAAGGCGATCGCCGCGTCCGACCTGTTCGAGATCCGGGCCGGTCAGCTCGCGATCGACAAGGCCGAGACCATCGGCGTGGCGGCCCTGGGCGCCGTGCTGGTGGCGGACCACCGCAAGCACCTCGCGCAGGTCCGGGCCCTCGCCCGCGCCCACAACGTCACGCTTCCCACCAAGCTGGCGCCCGCGGACGCGGCTGCCATCGAGAAGCTCGCCGCCCTCGACGGCCTCGCCTTCGACCGCAACTGGGCCCGCAAGCAGGTGTCCGCGCACCGCAAGGCCATCCTGCTGACCGGCGAAACGCGCATGGTGAGCCGCAACGCCGCCGTGCTCGACCTCGCCCGCAAGACGCTGCCGGTGGTGAAGATGCACCGCGACGCCGCGCTCGGCATCTGGATCATCATCGCCCCGGCCGAGGAGATCACCGACGAGCTGGACCAGGCCACCGCGCGCGTGATGTCGCACGCCGGCCACTGAACGACCCTTGCACGACGAAGGCCCGGGCGGGACGACCGCCCGGGCCTTCTGCGTGCCCGCTCAGATGCCGACGGGGTGCCAGACCGTCTTGGTCTCGAGGAACGCCCGCAGCCGGTCCAGCCCGGGCTCGGCGGCCCAGTCCTCGCGCGGGTCCGGTCGGCGTACGCGCTTGAGGTTGTCGGCCGCCGCGACCTCCAGGCCCTGCACGTCCGCGGGCGCGGCGCCGGCCAGGTCGAGGCCGTTGACGTCCATGTGGGCCGCCAGCCAGGGCGCGACCTCGGCCGTGCGCCCGGTCAGCACGTTGACGACGCCACCGGGGACGTCGGAGGTGGCGAGCACCTCCGAGAGCGTGACGGCCGGCAGCGGGCGCTCCTCGCTGGCCAGCACGACGACCGTGCAGCCGCCGACGACGGCCGGCGCGACGACGGACACGAGGCCGAGCAGCGAGGACTGCTGCGGGGCCACGACGGCCACGACCCCGCAGGGCTCGGGCAGCGAGAAGTCGAAGTACGGGCCGGCGACGGGGTTAGTGCCGCCGAGCACCTGCGCGATCTTGTCCGACCAGCCGGCGTACCAGACCCACCGGTCGATCGCGGCGTCCACGACGAGCCCCGCGGCCCTCGCGTCCAGCCCCTCGGCGGCGCCGACCTCGTCGACGAACTGGGCGCGCCGGCCCTCGAGCACCTCGGCGACCCGGTAGAGCACCTGCCCTCGGTTGTACGCCGTGGCGCCCGCCCACTTCGCGAACGCGCCGCGGGCCGCCACGACGGCGTCACGGGCGTCCTTGCGGGAGGCGAGGGCCGCGTTGGCGAGAAAGCTGCCATCCGCCGCGGTCACGGCGTAGGACCGGCCGGACTCGCTGCGGGGGAAGGCGCCCCCGATGTAGAGCTTGTAGGTCTTGCGAACCGTGATGCGGGCAGTGCTGTTCGTCGGAGCTGCGTTCTGCTCAGCCATGAAGGTAGGCCTCCAGCCCGTGCCGGCCGCCCTCGCGGCCCCAACCGGACTCCTTGTAGCCGCCGAACGGCGAGGTGGGGTCGAAGCGGTTGAACGTGTTGGCCCAGACGACGCCGGCCGCGAGCTTGTCGGCCATCCAGAGGATCCGCGAGCCCTTCTCGGTCCAGACACCGGCGGACAGGCCGTACGGCGTGTTGTTGGCCTTCTCGACGGCCTCGGCCGGCGTGCGGAACGTCAGCACCGACAGCACCGGGCCGAAGACCTCCTCGCGCGCGATGCGGTGGGCCTGCGAGACGCCGGTGAAGAGGGTCGGCGGGAACCAGTAGCCGCGCTCGGGCAGCTCGCAGGCGGGCGACCAGCGCTGCGCCCCCTCGGCCTCGCCGATGTCGGAGAGCTCGCGGATGCGGGCGAGCTGCGCGGGCGAGTTGATCGCGCCGATGTCGGTGTTCTTGTCGAGCGGGTCGCCGAGGCGCAGCGTCCCCAGCCGCCGCTTGAGCGCGGCGAGCACCTCCTCGGCGACCGACTCCTGCAACAGCAGCCGGCTGCCCGCGCAGCAGACGTGCCCCTGGTTGAAGAAGATGCCGTTGACGATGCCCTCGACGGCCTGGTCGATGGGCGCGTCGTCGAAGACGACGTTCGCCGCCTTGCCGCCGAGCTCGAGCGACGCGCGCTTGCCGGTGCCGGCCACCGAGCGGGCGATGGCCTTGCCGACCTCCGTCGAGCCGGTGAACGCGACCTTGTCGACGCCGTCGTGCTCGACGAGGGAGCGCCCGGTCCCCCCTGCGCCCGTGACGATGTTGACCACACCCGGTGGCAGGTCGGCCTGCTGGCAGATCTCCGCGAACAGCAGTGCGGTCAGCGGCGTGGTCTCCGCCGGCTTGAGCACGACGGTGTTGCCGCAGGCGAGGGCGGGAGCGACCTTCCACGCCAGCATCAGCAGGGGGAAGTTCCACGGGATGACCTGGCCCGCCACGCCGTACGGCCTGGGGTCGGGGCCGAAGCCGGCGTACGCGAGCTTGTCCGCCCAGCCGGCGTGGTAGAAGAAGTGCGCCGCCGCGAGCGGCACGTCCACGTCGCGCGACTCGCGAATCGGCTTTCCGTTGTCGAGGGTCTCGAGGACGGCCAGCTCGCGGGCCCGCTCCTGCAGGATGCGGGCGATGCGGAAGAGGTACTTGCCGCGCTCGCGCCCCGGCAGCCGCGACCAGACCTCGTCGTACGCCCGGCGCGCGGCCCGCACGGCCCGGTCCACGTCGGCGGGGCCGCCGGCGACGACCTCGGAGAGGACCTCCTCCGTGGCCGGGTTGACCGTCTTGAACGGCTCGCCGTCGACCGGGTCCACGAAGGCGCCGTCGACGAACAGCCCGTACGACGGGGCGACGTCGACGACGGCCGTCGACTCCGGGGCGGGGGCGTACTCGAATCGCACGGCTACTTCACCCACATCGTCTAGTCCACCGTCACGTAGTCGCGGCCGGAGTAGCGCCCGGTCGCCATGCGCTGACGCTGCAGCAGCAGGTCGTTGAGCAGGCTCGAGGCGCCCAGCCGGTAGTAGCCCGGGTCGAGCCAGTCGTCGCCGCACGTCTCGTGGACGAGCACGAAGTGCTTGACGGCGTCCTTCGCGGTCCGGATGCCGCCCGCGGGCTTGAAACCGATCCGGCGCCCGGTCGCGGCGTGGAAGTCGCGGACGGCCTCGAGCATCACCAGCGCGACGGGGAGCGTCGCGGCCGGGCTGATCTTGCCGGTGCTCGTCTTGATGAAGTCCGCGCCGCCGAGCATCGCCAGCCAGGACGCGCGGCGCACGTTGTCGAGGGTGGCCAGCTCACCGGTCTCGAGGATGACCTTCAGGTGCGCGCTGCCGCACGCGGCCTTCACCTGGCGGACCTCGTCGAGCACCTGCGCGTAGCGGCCGGAGAGGAAGGCCCCGCGGTCGATGACCATGTCGATCTCGTCGGCGCCGGCGGCGACGGCGTCGCGGGTGTCCTGCAGCTTGACCTGCAGGGACGCCCGGCCGCTGGGGAACGCGGTCGCCACCGCGGCGACGTTGATACCGCTGCCGCGCAGCTCCTCGACCGCGACCGGCACCAGGTCCCCGTAGATGCAGATCGCGGCGACCTTCGGGCAGGACTCGTCCGCGGGGTCGGGCCGCTTGCCCTTCGCGCAGAGCCCGCGGACCTTGCCGGGGGTGTCCGCGCCCTCGAGCGTGGTCAGGTCGATGCAGGAGATCGCCAGGTCGATCAGCTGCCGCTTCGCCTCGGCCTTGACCGAGCGGGAGGCCAGCGTCGCGGCCCGCGCCTCGGCGCCGACCTGGTCCACGCCGGGCAGCCCGTGCAGGAACCTGCGCAGCGTGCCCTCGGTCGCCGTACCGCTCGAGGTCACCGTCTCCAGCGCCGGGAACCGGGCCTCGGCCGGCTCCGACGTCACTGTCGCGCTCACTCCGCGCAGTCTATGCCGCTCCGGCCGGCCCGGTCGGGTGCCAGCCCGCCCACGCGTACGCCCCCGATCACTAGGGCAGGATCGGCGCTGTGGACAGCACGCGAGGCCCCGCCGCCGGCGGAAGCGAGATGCACCGCGGCGGGCTGTCGCGCGCGGTCGCGGTCATCTGGTTCGTGGTGGCCGCGATCCTGCTCGTCGACACGCTCGTCCGGGGCACCGGCTTCCAGCGGCTGGTGGTCACGGAGGTGCTGGCGCTGATCTCGCTGTCGTTCTACGCGCTCGGCTACCGCCCCGCCGTCCTGCAGGACGACGACGCCCTGACGCTGGTCAACGTCGTCCGCGACATCCGGGTGCCGTGGCCGCGCATCCAGCACCTCGGGGGCAAGTGGTCGCTGGAGGTCCGCACCGACCGCGGGACCTTCGTGGCGTACGCCTCCGCGCCGCGCAAGCGCCGCCACCTCGCCCGGGACCGGGTCGCGGAGGCCGCCGGCGTCGAGGAGCCGCGGCGCCGCGGCTCCGAGGCGCTCACCGCCCGGCTGATCTCGCGCTGGGAGCAGCGGCGGGAGCTCGCGCCGGACGGGGAGGTCGTCGTGACCTGGCGCTGGGACGTCATCGTCCCGGCCGTCGTGCTGGTGGCCGCGCTCGTCCTCACGGTGGCGCTGTCGTGAGCTCGCGCAGCGGCGTCCGGCTGCGGGCGGTGGCGTCCGGCGACGTCCCCACGCTGGACGACTGGGACCGCGACCCGGAGCACACGGGGGAGTGGGGGGACTTCGGGCTCCCCCCGCGGTCCCACGCGGACCTGTTGAGCCGCGACGGCGCGGAGCGCGGCTACGGGTTCCTCGTCGTCGAGGTCGACGGGTGCATCGCGGGGTCCGTGAGCTGGCACGCCGTGCCGTACGGCCCGAACCCGCAGTCGCGCGCCTGGAACGTCGGGATCTCGCTGCACCCGCCGTTCCGCGGGCGCGGTGCGGGCAGCCGGGCGCAGCGCCTGCTCGCCGACATGCTCTTCGCGACGACCGACGCCTGCCGGGTGGAGGCGTCCACCGACGTGCGCAACCTGCCCGAGCAGCGGGCGCTGGAGAAGGCCGGGTTCACCCGGGAGGGGGTCCTGCGTGGAGCGCAGTTCCGACGGGGCCGGTGGCACGACCTCGTGTCGTACGCCCGGCTGCGCCATGACCCCTGACCGGCGAGAGGCGGGACGGTAGCCGTGCCCCCCCGCTCGGGCTGGTATGCCCGCACGCGCCACTTCCGCGGCATCCGGCTGCCCGGCAGCCCGCCGACCAACCCGATCCTCGCCATCCTGCTGCGGTTCGGGCTGGCGCTCGCGCTGGTCTGCGTCAACTGGCTGATCGTCATCCTCGAGCGCGGCAGCTACACCGACAACGTGGACGGCGACGTGTCGGTCATCGACGCGCTCTACTACACGACCGTCACGCTCTCGACCACGGGATACGGCGACATCACCCCGGTCACCGAGAGCGCGCGGCTCATCAACGCCCTCGCCGTCACCCCGATGCGGCTGCTCTTCGTCATCGTGCTCGTCGGCACCACGATCTCGGCGCTCACCGCGCGCTCGCGCGAGGAGTTCCGGCTGGCCCGGTGGAGGTCCCGCGTGAAGTCCCACGTCCTGGTGCTCGGCTACGGCACGAAGGGCCGCAACGCCGTCCGGGCGCTCCTGCTGCAGGGCCAGCCGCGCGACCGCATCGTCGTCGTCGACGCCGACATCCGCGCGGTCGAGGCCGCCGTCGACCACGGCCTGGTCGCCGTCGCCGGGCCCGCGACCAACGAGGCGACGCTGCACGAGGCGCTCATCGAGCGCGCCTCGACCGTCATCGTCGCGCTCGGGCGTGACGACTCGGCCATCCTCGCCACGCTCACCGCGCGCCGGGCCAACCCGGCCGTACGCGTCGTCGCCGCCGCGCGCCAGTCCGAGAACGCCGAGCTGCTCGAGCAGAGCGGGGCCAGCTCCGTGATCGTCACGTCGGAGACCACCGGCCGGCTGCTCGGCCTGGCCGCCGACAGCCCGGCCGCGGTCGCCGTGGTCGAGGACCTCGTCGCGTTCGGCACCGGGCTCGACCTGGTCGACCGGGAGGTCGCGCCGGACGAGGTCGGCCGGCAGCTGCACGAGGTGTCCACGCCCGTCCTCGCGGTGGTGCGGGCAGGGCGGGTGCTCCACTACAACGACCCGACGGCCGGGCCCCTTCAGGCCGGGGACCGGCTCGTCTGCGCGTGCGCGTGAGGCAGCTGCTCGGCTGAGCCCGGGTCCGCAGAAGCGCGCCTTCTCGCGCTCACGTCGGGAGGAGGGCACCTGCCCGCCGACCGGGGCGGGCACGTGCAGGGGGCGCCGCCGGTGTGACACCCGCGGGTGGCGTATCAGACAGCCCGCAGCCCGCTCTGCCTCCTGGCCGACCGCGACGCAGGGAGACATCGAGCACATGCGCACGCACATCCGCCTTCTGGGCCTGCCGGCCGTCGTCCTCGCGGCGGCCGCCCTCGCCGCCCCGGCCCACGCCGCGCAGCCCTCGACGACCATCACCCTGACGGTCCAGGACTGCGAGGGCTGCACCTTCGGCGTGTGGAACACGACGCCGGCGGGCACCGCCGACCGGCCGCTGAGGACGGTGACGATCCGGAACGGGAAGGCCGCCTTCCGCATCCGGACCGCGCAGACCAAGGGCCTCGCGCTGGACTGGGACGACCCCAGACGCCGCTACCAGCTGCCGGGCGCCGTGCCCGCGGTGTCGATGGCGCTTCCCCAGCACCGGCCGGGAAGCGCGGTGAGCGAGGCGCAGGCGCGGCGCGCGACCCGGGCGCACTACTGCTGGGCAGGGACGAAGGCGGCGGCGCACACCATCGCCCTGAAGCTCACGACCTTCCGCACGAAGGACTACTACGGGGAGGGCTGGGTCACGGGGGCGGCGATCTGGGCCTCGCCGACCCTGAGGGGCCACGGCACGGTGCGCCGGCTCGAGAAGGGGCCGGAGGGTGAGCCGCCGATCTCCGGGATGGGCCACCAGGACGCGCCGTACTGCGGCCGGTGACCTCCAGGAGCGCGGTCGGCGGCACCGGATGGTCGACCGTGCTTCATCCGCACGGTGCCGATGCTTAACGCGCGGTCCCTAGCGTCCCCGGGTCTCCAGAATCCCCGGAAGGACTCTTCGTGCGTCTACGTTCCGCCCGAGCCCTCGCCCTGACGGCAGCCGTCCCGCTGCTCGCCGTCGCCCCGCTGACCGGCTCCGCGCCCGCGACGGCGGACAGCGCCGTCGTGCTGCGCGCCGACTTCGACGACAACGTGATGCCCGCGGGCTGGCGCCCCATCGAGGGCATCTGGGCCGTGCGTGACGGCCGCCTGCACGGCACGAGCGCGAGCTCGAGCCAGCAGGCCCGCATCACGTTCGGCGAGCACCTCAGCGACTACCGCGTCGAGGCGACGGTCCGCTTCGAGACCGTGCAGAACACCGGGCGCTGGAGCGCCGTGGCGCTCGACATGCCGGCCGACGGCAGCCGGCCGTGGTGGATCGCCACCATGCGCACGGGAAGCACGGCGAGCAACGGGCTCGAGTTCGCGCAGATGACGACGGCCGGCGCGTGGAACGTCACGAACACCGCCGCGGCCCCGGCGGCGGCCGGCACCGGCAAGGACGTGCGCGTGGCCGTCGAGGTTCACGGCAGCCGCGCGGCGTGGTTCTTCAACGGCACGAAGGTCATGTCCACGAGCGCGCTGCAGCGGTCGGCTGCCGGCGTGCTCGGCCTGGTCCTGAACGGCGCGCAGGCGAGCTACGACGACATCGTCGTGACGAAGCTCGACCCGGAGCCCGTCATCGTCCCCGACGACCCCGGCGCGCTGCCGGCGGTCATCGCCCACCGCGGCGACTCCTACAACGCCCCGGAGAACACCCTGGCCGCGTTCGAGTCGGCCATCCGCAACGGCGCCGACTGGGTCGAGATCGACGTGCAGACGACACGCGACGGGGTCCCGGTCGTCATGCACGACAACACGGTCGACCGCACCACGGCGGGCACCGGCGACATCAGCACGCTGACGGCCGCTCAGGTCGCCCAGCTGGAGGCGGGCAGCTGGTTCTCCGCCGCGGCGTACCCGGGCCAGAAGGTCCCGACGCTCACCGACGTGCTCGACCAGATGCGGGGCCGTGCGAGCAAGCTGCTCCTCGAGGTGAAGGGCCCGGAGACCCAGGCCGAGGTCGAGCGCGTCGTCGCCGCCATCAAGTCCCGCGGGCAGACGAGCGAGGTGCTGCTGCAGAGCTTCGACGTCAACGTGCTGCGGCACGCCCGGGCCGCCGACCCCGACCTGCGGCTCGGCCTGCTCCGCTCCTCGCTCGACGCCGACCCGGTCGCGCTGTCGAAGGAGCTGGGGCTGACCGCGTACAACCCCTCCTGGGACGCGCTGAAGTCGCGCCCCGGCATCGTCGCGAGCCTGCACGAGGCGGGCATCGCGGTCATGGTCTGGACGGTCGACGACACCACGTCGTGGGAGCAGCTGCGGGTGCTCGGGGTCGACGGCATCATCACCAACAAGGCGGGACAGCTCGCCGGCTGGCAGGACCGCTTCACCCAGGCGCTCGCGGGCAAGCCGACGGTGCAGGTGCTGGCCCCCGCGGCGGGCGCGCAGCTGACGCGCGGTGACACGCTCACCCTCGCCGTCGCCGAGCAGGACGCCGAGACGCTGTCGATCACGCTCGACGGCACCCCGGTCCAGGAGGGCCGGGCGATCGACGTCGACACGCTCGCCCTCGGCGCCCACACCGTCTCGGTGACCGCGGCCGGCGAGGGCGGCGTGACCACGACGACGGCGCAGTTCAGCGTCGTCCCGACCGCCGAGGGGCTCGCGTCGCTGCTCGCGACGCCGCAGGAGGTCAAGCCCTCGCTGCGCCGCCGCATGCTCGACGACATCGACAAGCAGGACTGGGCCCAGCTCGTCGACGACGCCGAGTCGCACGCCGGCCGTGGAGTTCCGGGGCCGCTGGCCGCGCTGCTCGCCGCGGACGCGCGGGCGCTGCTCGCCGCCGGCCGCTGACCCGGGCCGGAGCGAGGCCCGACATCCGGGCCCCGCTCCGGCTCCCCGGCGTTCCCGGCCGCTCGGCGCTGCTGCTCCCGCTGCTGCTCCCGGTGCCCGTCACCCGCAGGGAGCACGAAGGTCCGCGCGGCCGCGGCCGAAGTGTCAGGAGTGCAGCTGCTGCGGAGGCGCCGGCCCAGGGGATCGCTGCGCCCGCGACTGCTGGCGCTCGTGGTGGTGCCGATGGTGGGCGTCGGGGCCCTCGGGGCGGCGGTCGTGGACGCCCGGCTCGACACCGCGCGCAACGCCAAGCGTGCCGAGCGCTCGGTGCAGGCCGTCGTCGCGCTGAGCTCGGTACGCAGCATGACCGGCCAGGAGACGCTGCCGTCGGTCAGCATGGCCATCGCCAAGGACGCCACCCTCTCGCGCCTGCTCGGGCTCGTGCCCGCCAGCCGGGACCGCGTGCTGGCGCTCTCCGTGACCCAGGTCACGAGCGCGCGCAAGGAGACCGACGCCGCCCTCGCCCGCGCCCGCGCGGCGGGCGTGAGCCCCCGGCTCGTCGCGACCCTGACCACACAGCTCGCGGTGCTGCGCGGAGGGCTCGACACCGCCGAGCCGGACGACGAGACCGTCCGCGCGGCGCTGGACGTCGGGGCCGACGTCTACCACCGCTACGAGCGGATCTCGCAGGAGCTGACCTCGGTCGAGCGCGCCCACATCGACGAGGCGATCGCGCAGGGACTGTCGCCCGAGGGCGTCGCCGCCCTCGACGACCTGGGCCGCGTCTCCGACCTCGTGGAGGCGTCCGCGGAGGAGCTCGGGCAGTTCCTCGCCACCAGCTTCGCCCGCGGGGCCCGGGCGCAGGTGGAGCAGCGTGACCTGCTGACGGACCGCGGTGCCTACGAGGCGGCGGCCGGCCGGGTCGACCTGATGCACACGGAGGCGCTGCGCGCGGCCTGGAACGAGACCAAGGCCGCCGAGCCGCTGCGCCGGTTCGAGCTCGCCCTGGAGCGCACCCTGCGCGCCGCCACCGACCCGGCCGAGCGGCTGTCGCTGTCGGCCCTCGTGCAGAGCTACTCCGAGGGCATCGCCCGCGACACCAGCCTGGTCGCGCTGCTCGACCGCGCCGCGGGGCACGCGATCGACGTCACCGGGCAGCAGCGCTCGGGCGCGATGAGCGACCTGCGTGCCGTGCTGGGCCTGAGCGCGCTACTCCTCCTGCTCGCCCTCGGGCTCCTGGTCGCCGTCGAGCAGTCGGTCTCGCGGCCCCTGCGCCGCCTCGCCGCCGACGCCGAGGAGGTCAGCCGCGGCCGTCTCGTGCAGGTGCACGAGTCCGGGCCCAGCGAGGTGCGCACCGTCGCCCGCGCGCTCGCCACCGCAGTCGCGAGCCTGCGCCGGGTGCAGGGGCACGCGGAGGCCGTGGCCCGGGGCGAGCTGGACGACGAGCGCCTGCGCGAGCCGCTGACCGGCCCGCTCGGCAGCGTCGTCCACGCGTCGATCCAGCAGATCGTCACCTCCATCCGGCAGCGCGAGACCCTCCAGGTCGAGCTGGCCTTCCAGGCCGCCCACGACGCGCTCACGGAGCTGCCGAACCGCGCCCAAGGGCTGCGCCACATCGCCGGCGCGCTGCACCGCGCGGAGCGGGCCGGGGCGACGGTCGCGCTGCTCTTCGTCGACCTGGACCACTTCAAGCGCGTCAACGACACCTTCGGCCACGCCGCCGGGGACGAGGTGCTGCGCACGGTCTCGCGCCGCATGCAGGCCCTCGTCCGGTCCGGCGACGTGGTCTGCCGCCTCGGCGGCGACGAGTTCCTCGTCCTGGTGGAGCCGGTGGAGTCCGGGGCTGCGCTCCTCCCGCTGGCCCACCGGCTCATCGAGGCACTGTGCGAGCCCATCGCGGTGGGCGACACCGTCGTGCGCATCGGGGCCAGCATCGGCGTCGCGGTCAGCACCGCCGGCTCGGTCGACGCGGACGCGCTGCTGCGCGAGGCGGACGCCGCGGCGTACCGGGCGAAGACGTCCGGGCGCGGGACGGCCGAGGTCTTCGACGAGGGGCTCCGGCGCGAGCTGGCCGAGCGCGCCGAGCTGGAGGCGGCGATCACGCGCGGCCTGGCGGCGGGGGAGTTCGTGCTGCACTACCAGCCGGTCGTCTCGGTCGCGACCCGCGAGCTGCGCGGCTTCGAGGCGCTGCTGCGCTGGGAGCGGCCGGGCCACGGCCTGGTCCCGCCCGCGGAGTTCATCCCGCTCGCCGAGCAGTCGAACCTCATCTGCGACCTCGGGCGCTGGGCGCTCGCCGAGGCAACCCGGCAGCTGGCCGAGTGGTCCACGGGGGCAGGAAGCGGGCTGACCATGGCGGTCAACATCTCGGCCCGCCACCTGGCCAGCCCGCGGATCGTCGACGACGTGGCCGACGCGCTCGCGGCCTCCGGTCTCGACCCGTCGCGGCTGGTCGTGGAGCTGACCGAGACGATAATGGCGGACGACCCCGCCTGCACGGACCGGCTCGCCGCGCTGCGCGCTCGGGGCGTGCGCATCGCCATCGACGACTTCGGGACGGGCTACACGTCCATCGGCCAGCTGCAGCACCTGCCCGTCGACACGCTCAAGATCGACCGCAGCTTCGTCGCGTCGTCGGCACCGGGCCACCGGGAGCTGGTACGCCTCATCGTCAGCGCCGCCCACGCGTTCGACCTCGCGGTGGTCGCCGAGGGCGTGGAGGAGGACGCCCAGCTCGCCGCGCTCGTCGCGCTCGACTGCGACTCCGCGCAGGGCTACCTCATCGCCCGGCCGATGACGCCGGCAGCCGTCGCGGCCCGCTGCGGGCTGGGGGAGCAGGCGGACGGGCGGGTGCCGGCGGAGCGGGCGGCACAGCCGGCGGCCACGGGGGCCGCCGGCTGACCAGGGGGTCAGGAAAGCTGCAGCGCCTGGCCGACGTCGGCGCGCAGCGCCTCCAGCGCGGCCGCGGCCGCCTTGCCGGCACTGTCCACGTCGCCGTCGCGGACCTGCTCGACCACCTCGAGGTAGCACTTGAGCTTGGGCTCCGTGCCCGAGGGCCGGACGATCACGCGCGCGCCGCCCTCGAGGTGGAAGCGCAGCCCGTCGGTCGGGGGCAGGCCGCCACCCCCTGCCGCCAGGTCGTCGACGGCGGTGACGGCCCGGCCGCCGAGCCGCTGGGGCGGGCCCTGCCGCAGCCGGTCCACCGCAGCGCGGATCCGGGCAGCCTGGCTGACCCGGACGGACAGCTGGTCCGTCGCGTGGAGGCCGTGCTCGACGGCGATCTCGTCGAGCAGGTCCAGCAGTGAGCGCCCCTCGGCCTTGAGCGACGCGGCGAGCTCGGCCACGACGAGCGCGGCGGTGATGCCGTCCTTGTCGCGCACGCCCTCGGGGTCGACGCAGTAGCCGAGCGCCTCCTCGTAGCCGTAGGTCAGGCCGGGCACGCGCGAGATCCACTTGAACCCGGTCAGCGTCTCCGCGAAGCCCATCCCGTGCGCCGCGGCGATCCGGCAGAGCAGGGACGAGGACACGATGGACGTCGCGAGCACCCCGCCGGCCCGGCCCGCGTGCGCGGCCCGCCGTGCCAGGTGGGTCGCCAGCAGCGCCCCGACCTCGTCGCCGCGCAGCACCGTCCACCGCCCGTGCCGCCCGCTGGTACGGACGGCGACCGCGAGGCGGTCGGCGTCGGGGTCGTTGGCCAGCACGATGTCGGCCTGCTCCCGTGCGGCGGCCGCGAGCGCCAGGTCCATGGCCCCCGGCTCCTCCGGGTTCGGGAACGCGACCGTCGGGAAGGCCGGGTCGGGCTCGGCCTGCTCGGCCACGACGTACGGCTCCGGGAAGCCGGCCCGGGCGAAGGCCGCCAGCGCGGTGTCCCGGCCCACCCCGTGCAGCGGTGTGTAGACGATGCGCAGGTCGCGCGGGCCGCCGGCGGCGACGACGGAGGCCGCGCGCGAGACGTACGCCTCCACGACGTCCTCCCCGGCCTCGGCCCAGCCGTCACCGCGCGGGATCGTCATCACCGGGCCGACGGCGTCGATCTCCGCGCTGATCTCGGCGTCGGCCGGCGACACGATCTGGGAGCCGTCACCGAGGTAGACCTTGTAGCCGTTGTCCGCAGCCGGGTTGTGCGATGCGGTGATCATGATTCCGGCATCAGCCGTCAGATGTCGTACGGCGAACGCCAGGACGGGCGTCGGCAGCGGGCCGGGCAGGAGGAGTGCCTCCATGCCGGCGCCGTTGACGACGGACGCCGCGTCCTGGGCGAAGTCCGCCGACCGGGAGCGGGCGTCGTAGCCGATGACGACGCGGCGCGCGGCCCGGCTGCGCAGGTAGGCCACCAGGCCGGCCGTCGCCCGCAGGACGGTGAGCCGGTTCATCCGGTTGGGCCCCGCGCCGAGCGCGCCGCGCAAGCCGGCCGTGCCGAACTCCAGCCGTGCGGTGAACCGGTCGCCCAGCGCGGCGGCCGGGTCCGGCTCGGCGAGCAGTGCCTGCAGCTCGCCGCGCGTCGCGGGGTCGGGGTCCTCCGCGAGCCAGGCCCGCGCCAGCTCGAGCACGTCCACGGTGTCCTCGGACTGGCGGTGCTCGTGCGCCCCGTCGGTCATCGCCTGCCCGTCGGGCTGGACGGGGTTCGGCGTCAGCGCCGGGTCGTCGCCGGGCCCGCCGGTCGACGTCCGGTCCCCGGGCGCACCGTGCTCGGCGTCCGGCTCGGCCGCGGCGCTGCCCTCGGTGTCCTCGTCGCGCAGCCCGTAGGGCACCCGCTCCTGGTCCCCGGCGCGTGCCTCGTCCGAGGTCGGCGGCGGCTGCTCGCTCACAGGCCGGCCACCACGTCGGCGAGGAGCGAGCCCATGCGGCCGGCGGCCGCGTTGCCCGCGGCCAGCACCTCCTCGTGGTTGAGCGGCTCGCCGGTCATGCCCGCCGCGAGGTTGGTCACGAGGGAGATGCCCAGCACCTCGGCGCCGGCCTCGCGGGCGGCGATGGCCTCCAGGGTCGTCGACATGCCCACGAGGTCCCCGCCCACCGCGCGGACCATGCCGATCTCGGCCGGCGTCTCGTAGTGCGGGCCGGGCAGCTGCACGTAGACGCCCTCCTCCAGCGAGGGGTCGACCTGCTTGCACAGCGTCCGCAGCCGCCGCGAGTAGAGGTCGGTGAGGTCCACGAAGCGGGGGCCGACGAGGGGCGAGGCCCCCGTCAGGTTGATGTGGTCGCTGATCAGGACCGGCTGGCCGGGCGAGAACGTCGGGCGCAGCCCGCCGCACCCGTTCGTGAGCACCACGACCGAGCACCCGGCCGCGGCGGCGGTGCGCACCCCGTGGACGACCGAGGCGACGCCGCGGCCCTCGTACAGGTGGGTGCGGCCGAGGAACGCCAGGACGTGCTTGCCGCCCACGGACAGCGAGCGCACCCGGCCGGCGTGGCCCTGCACCGCCGGTGGTGCGAAGCCCGGCAGGTCGGTCACCGGGAGGTCTGCGGTCTGGCTGCCGCGCCCCGCCACGATGCCGTCGACGGCGGGCACCCAGCCCGAGCCGAGCACGAGCGCCACGTCGTGGCGGTCCACCCCGGTCAGCTCGCGCAGCCGCTGCGCGGCGGCGGCGGCCCGGGCGTACGGGTCCTCGGGAAGGGCGTCGGACGCGCCCCGGAAGCTGTCGCTCACCCGCTGCAGCGTAGGGCCGGGCTCGTGGGGGCGGCACTAGGCTCCCCGCCATGGCGGCTTCGGTAGACGGTCCCGGCGGGCGCGCGCTCGTCGTGGTGGACGTGCAGAACGACTTCTGCGAGGGCGGCAGCCTCGCCGTCGCGGGCGGGGCAGAGGTCGCCGAGGCGGTCGGGGCGTACGTGCGCGAGCACCGGGACGCCTACACCCGCGTCGTGACCACCCAGGACTGGCACGTCGACCCGGGCGACCACTTCTCCGCCGCCCCGGACTTCGCGCGCAGCTGGCCGCCGCACTGCGTGGTCGGCACCGGCGGCGCCGACCTGCACCCGGGGCTGGACGCGGGGCACGGGGGCGGGTTCGCGCAGGACGTGGACGTCGCCGTGCGCAAGGGGGAGCACGCCGCGGCGTACTCCGGCTTCGAAGCGGTGACACCGGACGGGCAGCCGCTCGACGGCTACCTGCGGGCCGCCGGGGTGCAGTCCGTGGACGTGGTCGGCATCGCGACCGACCACTGCGTGCGCGCGACGGCGCTCGACGCGGCCAAGGCCGGCTACGGCGTGCGCGTGCTGCTGGCGCTCTGCGCCGGTGTCGCCCCCGCGTCGACCGAGCGCGCGCTGTCCGAGCTGCGTGCCGCAGGGGTGGAGCTGGTGGGGGACCTCGTCTGACCTGACGGTCGATCGCCGGCCCTCAGCCCAGCGGCTCGACCATGCGCAGCCGGCCGGGGACGGGCCGGCGCTCGGCGGCGGTGCCGGGCTTCTCGCGGTACATCGCGTCGTCCGCCGCGCGGAGCAGGGCGTCGGGGTCGTCGAACCCGGGCCCGGCCGTCGCGACCCCGATGCTGGCCCGCAGGCGCATGTCCTGGCCGCGGACCCGCAGCGGGGCGGCCAGGGCCTCGTGGAGCCGGGCCGACACGACCGACAGCGCGTGGTCGGAGACGGTCCCGCGCGGCCCGGCGGTGAGCGACTCGCAGAGCACGACGAACTCGTCCCCGCCGGTCCGGGCCAGCGTGTCCTCGCTGCGCAGGGCGCTCCCGAGCCGCCCGGCCGCCTCGACGAGCACGAGGTCGCCGGTCTCGTGGCCGTACGCGTCGTTGATCTGCGTGAACCCGTCGAGGTCGAGGAAGAGCACCGCGACCGGGGCCTCCCGGCGCTGTGCCGCGGCCAGCGCGTGCTCGAGCCGGTCGTAGAGCAGGGCGCGGTTCGGCAGGCCCGTGAGCGCGTCGTGGGTCGCCGCGTAGGACAGGGTGTCGTTCGCGGCGGCGGCGCGGTCGCGGTCGTGGGCCATCACGACGTAGCTCACCGCCACGTCCGCGAGCGTGCGCGCGGCCTGCAGGTCGTCCTCCGCCCAGGGCCCGGGCGCGTCGCGGTACAGGTCGAGCGCCCCCCAGACGTCCCCGCGCGCGAGCAGCGGGACCGACATCACCGCGCCCAGGCCGAGCCGGATCGCTCGCTCGACGAACTGCGGCCAGCGCTCCGCCGCCGCCGCCAGGTCGGCCTCGACCACCGGCTGCCGCGTCCGGAACGCGTCCTGGCAGGGACCCTGCCCCAGCACGTCCTGCGCGGCCTCCGCCTTCTCGCTGGGCCGGCTGGTCGCGTGGGCGAGCCGCGGGCGCCCACCGTCGACGTACATCACGCCCGCACCGGCTCCGGGGACGACCCGGCACGCGCCGGCCGCGAGGTCGCGGAGCACCCCGTCGACCGTGAACGTGCCGGTGGACCGTCGTGCGAAACCGACGACGACCTCGAGGAGCCCCTGCTGATCCGCCACGTCTGCCTCCCCCGGACTCGCGGGTCCCGGGGCAGCAGTCGCGTCCGGGACGGTATGGGCGTCACCTGAGGGCCCCGGACGGCTTCAGAGCCGGCGGGCGCCTGCTGCGCCCGCGTGAGAAGTGCCCGGACTATAGCCCGGCCCGGGGGAGCGGAAACACCGCGAGCCGGCGTGCACCGGGGCGTAGGTGTGCCATAGCGGGCCAGGGCTGCGGGAGCGCTCAGCTTCGCGGCGACGGGGCCGAAGGGCGGGGTGACGCCCTGTCGACACGGAGGTCCGGCCCCATGCGCACGACGAGTATCCGCACGAAGCTGCTCGCCGGCTTCCTCGCCGTGGTGGCGGTGTCGATAACGCTCGGCGCCTACAGCGCCTGGTCGTTCGACCGCATCAACAGCGGGGTCGAGAAGGTCGTCGCCACGCAGGACCAGGTCCTCAAGGCGGGGCAGGTGCGCTTCCTCGCGCAGAGCCTCACGGTGGGCGCGCT
Organism: Motilibacter aurantiacus; assembly: GCF_011250645.1. Taxonomy (NCBI): domain Bacteria; kingdom Bacillati; phylum Actinomycetota; class Actinomycetes; order Motilibacterales; family Motilibacteraceae; genus Motilibacter; species Motilibacter aurantiacus. The sequence continues at coordinate 277,929 of NZ_JAANNO010000001.1, read as the reverse complement.
GGCGTACCCGCTGACGGAGGGGGCCGACGCGAAGGCCGAGGTCGTCAAGGGCGTGCAGCAGTCGGCCGGCGCCTTCGGCCCGGTGCTCGACGGCTTCGAGGCCGGCCTCACCGAGGAGCAGCGGGCCGAGATGGCCGACGAGATCGCCTCGGTGCGGGAGGCGTGGGGGCCGCTGACCGACGCGATGTTCACGCTCGTCGGCCTGCCGACCAGCACGGCCGCCGGCTCCGGGGCCACGCTCGACTCCGCCACCGCGTACTCCAACATCCTGGCGGCGGTCGAGGAGCTCAACGCGGCGCTCGCCGAGTCCGGCAAGGCCCAGCAGAAGGCCTCGCACGACGTGTACGCCTCGGCGCGGCTCGTGCTGATCGTGGCCCTGGTGCTCGCGGCCGCGGGCGGCACCGGCCTCGCCCTGCTCATCGCCAACGGCATCGTCGGCCCGCTGCGGCGCACGGTCCGGACGCTGAGCGCCGTCGCCGACGGGGACCTCACCGTCGCCGGCGGGGCCGACACGGCGCGCCGTGACGAGGTGGGCGAGCTCGCCCGGGCGGTCGACACGACGGTCGCCTCGCTGCGCGAGGTGCTCGGCTCGACGGCACGCACGGCCGGCACGCTCGCCACCGCCGCGGGGACGCTGGAGGGCGGCACCGCGCGCATCGCCGCCGCGTCCGCCGAGGCCGTCGAGCAGGCCGCGCAGGTCGCCGCCGCGGCCGATCAGGTCTCGGCGAGCGTGCGCACCGTCGCCGCCGGCACCGACGAGATGGGCGAGTCGATCTCGGAGATCTCCCGCAACGCCAACGACGCGGTGGCCGTGGCCGGCGAGGCCGTGGCCGCCGCGACCGCCACCGACGAGCGGGTGCGGCGCCTGTCGGAGTCCTCGCGCGAGATCGGCGACGTGGTCAAGGTCATCACCTCGATCGCGGAGCAGACCAACCTGCTCGCGCTCAACGCCACCATCGAGGCCGCCCGCGCCGGCGAGGCCGGCAAGGGCTTCGCGGTGGTCGCGTCCGAGGTCAAGGACCTCGCGCAGGAGACCGCCCGGGCGACCGAGGACATCGTGCGCCGGGTCGAGACGATCCAGACCGACACGACGGCCGCGGCCGACACGATCGCGCGGATCACCGAGATCATCGACCGGATCGCGACGTTCCAGACCTCCATCGCCTCCGCGGTGGAGGAGCAGACCGCCACGACGGGGGAGGCGAGCCGGAGCGTCGGCCAGGCCGCGCAGGGCACCGACGAGATCGCCGCCAAGATCGGCCGGGTGGCGCAGGCCACCGGCAGCACCGACGAGGAGGTCCGCGTGTCCGCCGAGACGACCGGCCAGATCAAGGGGCTCAGCGCGGAGCTGCAGACGCTCGTCGCCCGCTTCCGCTACTGAGCGGGAAAGGCCCGCCTCAGGACGCCGGGCCGGGCCCGACCGAGACGCACGGCCGGGCCCGCAGCTCGGACACGTAGTCGCTCGGCGCCCCGGCCACCTCCGCCGCCTCGGCGATGAGCCCGAGGTAGCGGGCGCTGGGCAGCCCGCCCTCGTAGGCGTTGAGCACGTAGAGCCAGGCCAGGGCGTCGCCGTCGAGGGTCTGCACCCGGACCCGGAGCTTGCGGTAGAGCCCGATCGCCGCGCCCTCCCACTCGTCGAGCTGGCGGGCGTCGAGGTCCGTGAGGTCGTAGAGCATCACGAAGACCGAGCTCGCCGGGTCCTCCGGCGTCTCCACGACGGTGGCGAGCGCGCCCTCCCAGCCGAGGTCCTCCCCGCCGAAGGTCAGCCGCCAGCCGACCAGCCAGCCCGAGCCGCGGGCAGGCGAATGGGGCGCCCGCTGCATCATCCGACGGGCGTCCATGTTGCTGCCGTACGCGGCGTAGAGGGCCACGCGCTGATCGTATGGGTAGACCGCGAGGCACAATTGACCCCGTGACGAGCCCACAGCGCATCACCGTCCTCGGGGGCGGCCCGGGCGGGTACGAGGCCGCCCTCAGCGCCGCGCGCCTCGGCGCCGACGTCACCGTCGTCAGCGACGGGCTCGGCGGCTCCGCGGTCCTGACCGACTGCGTCCCCAGCAAGACCCTCATCGCGGTCGCCGAGGTCGTGACGCTCGCCGCCGAGTCCGGCGGCCTGGGCGTGCGCGTCGGGTCCAACGTGATCGGCGACATCGACGGCGACGGCATCCCCGACGGCAGGGTCGGCGTCGACCTCGCGGCGGTGAACGCGCGCATCAAGCGCCTGGCCTCCGCGCAGTCCGCCGACATCGCCGAGCGGCTGGAGCAGGAGGGCGTGCGCGTCCTTCCCGGCCGTGGGCGGCTGGACGGCCCGTCCCGGGTGGTCGCCTCGCTCGAGGACGGCAGCTCGCAGTCGGTCGACGCCGACGCGGTGCTGGTCGCGACGGGGGCGCACCCGCGCGTGCTGCCCGGCTCCGAGCCGGACGGGGAGCGGATCCTCACCTGGGAGCAGCTCTACGAGCTGACCGAGCTGCCCGAGCGGCTGGTCGTCGTCGGCTCCGGCGTGACCGGGGCGGAGTTCGCCTCGGCCTACAACGCGCTGGGGTCGAACGTCACCCTCGTCTCCTCCCGCGACCGGGTGCTCCCGTCCGAGGACGCGGACGCTGCCCAGGTGCTCGAGGAGGTGTTCGCCCGGCGTGGCATGACCGTGCTGTCGCGCTCGCGGGCCGCATCGGTCAAGCGGGTGGGCGACGGGGTCGTCGTGCAGCTGGAGGACGGCCGGACGGTGGAGGGCACGCACTGCCTGCTCGCCGTCGGCTCGGTCCCCAACACCGCCGGCATCGGGCTCGAGGAGGCCGGGGTCACCCTGGGGCGCGGCGGGTTCGTCGAGGTCGACAAGGTCTCGCGCACGTCCAACCGTGGGGTGTACGCCGCGGGTGACTGCACCGGCGTCCTCATGCTCGCGTCGGTGGCCGCCATGCAGGGGCGCATCGCGATCTGGCACGCGCTCGGCGAGGCGGTCACGCCGCTCGACCTCAAGTCGGTGTCGGCGAACGTCTTCACCGACCCGGAGATCGCGACCGTCGGCTGGTCCCAGGAGGCCGCGGAGGCCGCCGGCTCGCACGTCGTGACCGTCAAGCTGCCGCTGTCGACCAACCCCCGGGCCAAGATGCAGGGCCTGCAGGACGGGTTCGTGAAGCTCACCTGCCGGCGCGGGTCGCGGATCGTGGTGGGCGGGGTCGTCGTCGCACCGCGGGCCAGCGAGCTGATCCACCCGGTCTCGCTCGCGGTGTCGCTGGGGCTGACCGTCGACCAGGTGTCGCACGCGTTCACCGTCTACCCGTCGCTGTCCGGGTCGATCGCGGAGGCGGCGCACCAGCTGCACAAGCGCGCCTGACAGGATCGGCGGCATGGAATACCGCCGGCTCGGCAGCTCCGGGCTGCTCGTGTCCACGCTCACCCTCGGGACGATGGGGTTCGGGGGAGGGGGCAAGTTCGCCAAGGTCGGCACCGGCTCGGTCCAGGACGCGCGCGAGCAGCTCGACCTCTGCCTCGAGGCCGGGGTCAACCTGGTCGACACCGCCGACGTCTACTCCGACGGCGTCTGTGAGGAGATCGTCGGGGCGGCGCTGCAGGGCCGGCGCGACGAGGTGCTGCTCGCGTCCAAGGTGCGCTTCCCGATGGGCCCCGGGCCCAACGACCGCGGGCTCTCCCGGCACCACGTGGTCCGCGGGTGCGAGGCGAGCCTTCGACGGCTCGGCACCGACCACCTCGACCTCTACCAGTTGCACGAGTGGGACGGCCTGACGCCTCTCGAGGAGACGTTCGAGGCGCTGCACACGCTCGTGCAGTCGGGCAAGGTGCGCTACGTCGGCATCTCGAACTACTCGGCCTGGCACGCGATGAAGGCGCTCGGCGTCGCGGAGCGGGGCGGCCTGCCGCGGCCGGTGAGCCAGCAGATCTACTACTCGCTGCAGGGCCGCGAGGCCGAGTACGAGCTGATCCCGCTGACCGTGGACCAGGGGCTCGGCGTGCTGGTGTGGAGCCCGCTGGCCGGCGGGCTGCTGTCGGGCAAGTACCGCCGCGGGCAGCAGGCGCCGGAGGGCTCGCGACAGCTGCAGGACTGGGGCGAGCCGCCCGTCCACGACGAGGACAAGCTCTACGACACGATCGAGGTGCTGGTCGCGATCGCCGAGGAGCGCGGGGTGCCGGCCGCGCAGGTCGCGCTGGCCTGGACGCTGGCCAAGCCCGGCGTCACGTCGCTCGTCATCGGGGCCCGCACGACCGACCAGCTGCGGCAGAACCTCGCCGCCGCGCAGCTGCGGCTGGAGGGCGCCGAGATCGCCCGGCTGGACCAGGTCAGCGCCCTCCCGCTGCTCTATCCCTACTGGCACCAGGCCGCGACGGCCGCGGACCGGCTCTCCGCCGCGGACCTGACCCTGCTGGGCCGCCACCTGCCCGGGTGACCTGCGTGCTCAGCGCGCCGTGTGCCGCTGGGCACTGCTGACGCCCGCCGCGGTCTCGGCCCCGGCGGGGACCACGACGCGCAGCGTCGACGTCCCGCGCGGCGGCGTCCAGCGGAACGTCGTCCCGCCCGTCGCCGGGACGGGGGCCACGGCCCGCACCGTCCAGCGCCGGCCGACCTGCTGCTCCAGCCGTGCCTCGAGCCCGGCGGGGGCGTCGATGTCGGCCGGGAACGCGGTGCGCGCCCGCGCCCGACCGGAGCTCGCGGCCGCCCAGGCCACCGTGGCGACTGCGGTCCGCGGGCCGAGAGCCGCCTCCTCCGTACGGCCGCCCGCGGTCACGCTGACCCGCAGGGCACCCGTACGCACCAGCTGCGCACGCAACGTGAGCCTGCCGGCCCGCACGGGCGCGGTCGCGAGGGTGCGGCCGCCCTGCAGCAGGCGGGCCGTGCCCGTGGCGCCGAGGCCGTCGGCCAGCGCGGTGCCGCTCACCGTGACCGCGCTGCCGTAGGCGGCCCGTGTGCCCGCGGGCCGGGCCGTGACCGACAGCACGAGACCGGACGTGCGGCCGGGCTGCGTCGCGGTCGGCGAGGGCGCCGGTGACGTCACGGCGGGCGTCGTCGGGGACACCGCGGGGAGGGACGGCTGCGGGGCCGGCACGGGAGCAGGCGCCGGGGCGGCCGTGGGCACGGGGGCGGGAGCCGTCGAGGGCTGCGGCGCCGGGTCGGGGGTCGTGGCCGGGGCGGGGGCCGGCTCGGTGGAGGGGGATCCGGTGGCAGCGGGCTCCGGGGCGGCGGCCGCGGTCCCGGTCGGCAGCGGCGCGGCGGTCACCCCGGCCGGCTGCGTGCTCAGCGCGCGGACCGGGTCGATCAGGCCGTAGCCGTACTCCGGGTCGTGCCCGGGTGCCCCGAGGTCCTCGGCCGTCGACCTCAGGTGCGCGACGACCTGGCCCGGGCGGAGCGCGGGCCAGGCGCCCAGGACGAGCGCGGCGGCCGCCGCGGCGTACGGCGTCGCCATCGACGTCCCGCTCAGGTAGGCGTAGCGGTTGCCCGGGTAGGTCGACAGCACGTCGTCCCCGGGCGCGGCGACGCCGATGTGGGCGCCCGTCGAGGAGAAGGAGGCCCGGCTGTCGTCCGGCGCGGTGGCGCCCACCGCGAGGACACCGGGGTACGCGGCCGGGTAGGACGTCGGGCTGCCGCTCTCGCCGTCGTTGCCCATGGCTGCGACGACGACCGCGCCCTGTTCCAGCGCCCAGCGGACGGCGGCCTCCTCGACGGGCGCGGAGGAGTCGCTGCCCAGCGAGAGGTTGAGCACCTTCGCCCCGTGGTCGACCGCCCACACGATGCCCGTGGCGATGTCGGAGGACCAGGCCAGCCCGTCCGGGCCGAAGACGTTGACCGGCATCACCCGGGCGTCCGGCACCAGCCCGGCGACGCCGGTGCCGTTGTCCACGCGCGCGCCGATGATCCCGGCCACGTGCGTGCCGTGCCCGTCAGGGTCCTTGGTGACCGTCCCGCCGTTGACGATGTCCGCGCCCGCCACGAGGGCGCCGACGAGGTCGGGGTGGGCGGCGTCGGCACCGGTGTCGATCACGGCGACGACGGGCGCCGTGCCGTGCGGCAGCGCCACGGCCGCGTCGGCGGCCAGCCGGGGCAGCGCCCACTGCAGGCTGCGGTACGGGTCCGGTGCCGTGGCGACGCGCGTGCGGGGGGTGTCGGCGCCCGCGACGAGGACCGGGGACTGGGCCTCGAGCACGCGCGCGGCGCCGTCGACCTCGTCGGCGGCGACCAGCACCGACTCGACGGTCAGCGAGTCGCCGGCCGGCACCGCGTAGGTCAGGCGCGCCGTGGGCTCGCCCCGCTCGGGCAGCGTGGCGAGGAACGCCCGGGCCTCGCCCGGGGTGAGCTCGGCGAGGACCACGGGGGCGAGGCCGGCCGCGCCGGCCTGCCGCAGCGGCGCCGCCAGGGCGGGCTCGGCGTGCAGGGCGAGGCCGGCGGCCGTCGCGACGAGAGCCGCAGCGGCGCGCGTGCGTGCGTGGCGAGACTTCACGGCGGTCTATCGGCGGCCGTTCGCAGGCCGTGCAGGGCCGATCGGATGGTGGGCCCGCCCTAGTCTGGGACGGCGATGACCGAGCTGCCCCCCGACGTCCCCCCGGCCGCCGTCCCGGAGCCGGAGTGGCGGCTGCGGGCAGCTGCCCACGCCGAGCGCGTCGACCCCTGGGTGGAGCCGGTCCTCGAACGGAGGCGGCGCGGGGAGGCGCACCCCGTGGAGGACTTCCTCTTCACCTACTACTCCCAGCGGCCGGCCCGGCTGCGCCGCTGGAGCCCGGGGGCAGGGGTCGTGCTGGCGGCCGCCGACCCGGCCGCGCTCCCGGACGTGGCGGAGTGGCAGGCGGCGCCCGGCGGCTACCGGCTCCCGGCGCCCCCGCAGGCGGTTGCCCGCACCGCGGGCTGGGTGGCCGGGCTGCTGGAGCGCACGGCCGGACGGCCGGCCCAGTTCGGCTGCTTCGGGCTGCACGAGTGGGCGATGGTGCACCGCCAGCCCGCCGAGCAGGTGCGCCACGCGCAGTGGCCGCTGCGACTGGGCGCGGAGGGCACCTCGGACGTCGTCGAGGCGCTCCCGATCCGGTGCTCGCACTTCGACGCGTTCCGCTTCTTCACCCCGGCCGCCCGCCCGCTGAACCAGCTGCAGCCGACCCGGCAGACCCAGCCGGACCTGGAGCAGGGCGGCTGCCTGCACGCCAACATGGACCTCTACAAGTGGGCGTACAAGCTCTTCCCCTGGGTGCCGGCCGAGCTCGTCGCCGACTGCTTCGAGCTCGCCCGCCGGGTGCGCGAGCTGGACATGCGGGCCTCGCCGTACGACCTGTCCGGGCTGGGTCACGAGCCGGTGCCCATCGAGACGCCCGCCGGCCGGGCCGACTACGCGGCCCGGCAGCGCGGCTTCGCCGCCGAAGCGGCCGCGCTGCGGGCACGGCTGCTCTCGGCGGCGGAGCGCGTCACGGGAGCGTGACGCTCACCGCGCGTCGGCGGCCTCCGGCCGCAGCGAGCCGACGCGTACGAGCTCGGCCCGGCGCCGCGGGATGGCGGCGGTGATGGCCACGCCCACGAACGCCGCGGCCGCGCCGGCCACGAAGCAGAGCGTGAACGCGGTCTCGGTCGGCAGCTCCAAGCCGCCGAATGCCTGGGTGTTGCTCGTCAGCAGCGTGCCCATCACCGCCGCAGCCAGGGTGGTGCCGACCGAGCGGGTGAGGGCGTTGAGCCCGACGGCGGAGGCGGCCTCGCGGGCCGGGACGGCGTCCATGATGAGCGTCGGCATCGCGGCGTACCCGATGCCTACACCGGCCGAGGAGACGCAGGAGGCGAGCAGGAGCTGCCACGGCGCGCCCATGAGGAAGACGGCGACGAGGTAGCCCACGCCGAGGACCCCGGCCCCGATCATGAGCGTGACCTTCGCGCCGAGCGTCCCCATGAGCCGGCTGGACACCGGCGCGAAGACCATCATCATCAGGCCGGCGGGGGCCATCCACAGCCCCGCGGCGAGGATCGACTGGCCGAGCCCGTAGCCGGTCGCCTCCGGCAGTTGCAGCAGCTGCGGGACGACGATCGACTGCGCCATCATGCCGAAGCCGATGGCGACCGCAGCGAGGTTCGTCAGGAGGACCGGTCGCTGGGCGGTCGCCCGCAGGTCGACCAGCGGATCGGCCTGGCGCAGCTCGAAGAAGCCCCACGCGAGGAGCACGAGGACGCCGGCCGCGATCGAGCCCAGGGTGCGGGCGTCGCCCCAGCCCCACGTCGTCGCCTTGGAGATGCCGACGAGCAGCGAGACCAGGCCGATCGCCAGGCCGATGCCGCCGAGGACGTCGAAGCGCCCGGGCTGCGCGTCGTGCACGTGCGGCACGCCGAGCCGGACGAGCGCCAGGATCACGACGGACAGGCCGGTGGCAACCCAGAACAGCGCGTGCCAGTCGGCGACGTCAGCGATCCACGCCGACAGCGGCAGGCCGATCGCGCCGCCCACGCCGAGCGTCGCGCTCATCGCCGCGACGGCGCTGCCGGCCATGTGCGGCGGGGTGATCTCGCGCAGCAGCGAGATGCCGACCGGGATGAAGCCCATCGCCAGGCCCTGCAGGGCGCGGCCGACGAGCATCGGCGTCAGCGTGTCGGACAGCGCGCAGACCAGCGAGCCGACGACGAGGATCCCATCGGAGACCATGAGCACGCGCTGCTTGCCGAACAGGTCGGCGAGCCGGCCGGCGATCGGCATCGCGACCGCGGCGGAGAGCAGCGTGATGGTGACGACCCAGGCGGCGTTCGCCGCGGACGTGCCGAGCAGCCGGGGAAGCTCGCTCTGGATCGGGATGACGAGGGTCTGCGTCAGCGCGGCGGTCAGCCCGCCGAGGCAGAGGGCGACGACGGCGAGGGCCGGGTTGGCTGCGCGCGCGCTCGACGGAGTCGGCACAGGTCTGTCCCTTCGAACGTGTAAACGGTTGCTTACAAACGTAGAGCAGGTAGGTGCCTGAGTCAACCTGTGCTTTCATGGAGGGCCGTGCGCAAGGTGGAGGAGCGATGTCCGAGGGCCCTGCCGCTGCTCCTTCCGCTGCCCCTGCCCCGGTCGCCGAAGCGGGCGCCGGCGAGACGGCCGCAGGCGCGGCCGGCCCCGGCGGGGCCGGCCCCGGCGCCGGGGCGCCGCGACGCCGGGACGCCGCACGTACCCGCGACCTGCTGCTCGGAGCGGCCCGCAAGCGCTTCGCCCGGCACGGGTACGCCGCCACCACCGTGCGGGAGATCGCCGACGACGCGGGGGCGAACGTCGCGCTCATCAGCCGCTACTTCGGGTCCAAGGAGGGGCTCTTCGAGGCGTGCCTGACGGCGGCCGGGGACGAGATGGCCGAGTCCGAGCGGGAGGCGTTCGACCTCTCCCAGCTGGCCGGCTCGGTGGCGCGCCGCATGGTCGACGTGCCGGCCAACGGCGGCCTGCTCGAGGCCCTGCTGCTCTCGGTCCGCTCGTCCGGCGACGAGCAGGCCGAGCAGGTGCGGGCACGCACGCTACGGACGTACGGCGAGAAGATCGCGGCGCTCGCGGCCGGGGACGGCGGCGTGCCACCGGACGACGTGGAGCTGCGCGCGCAGTTCGTGCTCGCGCTCTCGCTCGGGCTCGCCGTGCTGCGGGCGGCTCCCGAGGCGGGGCCGCTGGCCACGGCGACCGAGCAGGAGCTCGTAAGCCCGCTGCACGACGTCGTCACGGCCCTGCTGCGGCCGACGCCCCGCAGCTGACCTGGACTTCAGCGAAGGGCGATGCAGGAAGTGTCGATCGGCCGAAATCAGGCTCGGGGCTCGCGGCCGAGGAAGCCCACCAGCCGGTCGACCGCGCTCGCGTCGTCCGGCACCGGCACCTCAAAGGCGAAGGCGTCGCCGCGCAGCTCCGGGGTGAGCATCGAGCGCCCGGTGGCCAGGGCGGCCTCTGCCTCGTCCTCGCTGAAGGGGATCGGCTGCCCCGTCGCCTCGGCCAGGTCCCACCCGTGGGTGATGTACTCCATCAGCATCATGCCGGCGACGGCGGCGCCCGGCAGCGGGTCGCCGCCGAGCGAGACCTCACGGTCCGACGCCCCCGCGCGGAGCGCGGCGACCGCCCGCTCGGCGGCGGCACGGAACTGGTCGCCGGCCAGCAGCCCCGGCTGTGGCGTGGCCGGTCCCCCCGCCAGCGCGTCGGCGAAGCGGCTCACCCACTCCACCTGGTGGCCGACCAGCGCGGAGACGTCGTAGCCCGGGCACGGCGTCGGCAGCGCGCCCTGCTCGGCGCGCACCTCGGCGATCAGCGCCGCGGTCTTGTCGAGCACCGACTCCAGGTGGTCCACGGCAGTGGTCATGTCCGGCTCCTCGGATGGCGGGGGCGACGGTCCCGAACCCTAGCGGCGAGCACGGGCCGCGTCAGCGCCCGCGCCTCCGCTCGTCCCGTCGCCGGCGCTCGGCACTGCCGAACGCGACGACGAGCGCCGGCACGGCAGCGCCGAGCAGCGCGAGCAGCACGGCGAGGACGACCGCCTCGGCGCCGGGCACGGGACCGGCCTCCGGTCAGCACTGGTCCGCGTCAGCCGGCGATCTCGCAGATGACGGCGCCGCTGGCGAGCGTCGCGCCCACCATGGCCGCGAGGTTGGTCACCGTGCCGGCCTTGTGCGCGTTGAGCGGCTGCTCCATCTTCATCGCCTCGAGGACGACGAGCAGGTCGCCGGCGGCGACCTCCTGGCCCTCGGTGACCGCGACCTTGACGATCGTGCCCTGCATCGGGCTCGTCACCGCGTCGCCGCTGGGGGCCGCGAGGGAGGCCTCGGTGCGCGCGCCGCGGCGGGCCGGGCGGCGTACGCCCCGGCTGGCCGAGGCGACCGAGGCGGCGCCGGCGGTGACCCAGCCCGGGAGCACGACCTCGAGCCGCTTGCCGCCGACCTCGACGACGACCCGCTCGCGGTCGCCCTCGCCCTCGGGGTGGACGTGCGGGCCGGCGTAGGCGTCGAGGTCGAGGCGCGCCTCGGTCTCGATCCAACGGGTGTGCACCCGGAAGGGGTTGTCGGTGAAGGCGGGGTCCTCGAGCACGGCGCGGTGGAAGGGAAGCGCGGTCGGCATCCCCTCCACCTCGAACTCGGCGAGGGCGCGGCGGGCGCGCTCGATGACCTGCTCGCGGGAGAAGCCGGTGACGACGAGCTTGGCCAGCAGCGAGTCGAAGGCGCCGCCGACCTCCGAGCCCTCCTCGACGCCGGCGTCCAGCCGGACGCCGATGCCGCCCGGCGGGCGCCAGCGGGTGACCCGGCCGGGAGCCGGCATCCAGTTGTTCGACGGGTCCTCGCCGTTGATGCGGAACTCCATCGCGTGCCCGCGGACCGGCGGGTCGTCGTAGCCGAGCGGCTCGCCGGCGGCCACGCGCAGCTGCTCGCGGACGAGGTCGATGCCGGTGACCTCCTCGGAGACCGGGTGCTCGACCTGCAGCCGCGTGTTGACCTCGAGGAAGGAGATCGTTCCGTCCTCGGCGACGAGGAACTCGCACGTGCCGGCCCCGACGTAGCCCGCCTCGCGCAGGATCGCCTTGGAGGACTCGTAGAGCCGGTCGATCTGGGCATCGGTGAGGAACGGCGCCGGGGCCTCCTCGACGACCTTCTGGTGGCGGCGCTGCAGCGAGCAGTCGCGCGTGCTGACCACGACGACGTTGCCCTGCGTGTCCGCCAGGCACTGGGTCTCGACGTGGCGCGGGCGGTCGAGGTAGCGCTCGACGAAGCACTCACCGCGGCCGAACGCGGTGACCGCCTCGCGCACCGCCGAGTCGTAGAGCTCGGGGATCTCCTCGAGCGTGCGTGCGACCTTGAGCCCGCGCCCGCCGCCGCCGAACGCGGCCTTGATCGCGACCGGCAGGCCGTGCTCGCGGGCGAAGTCCACGACCGCGTCAGCCCCGGGGACCGGGTCCGGGGTGCCGGGCACCAGCGGGGCGCCGACCTTCTGGGCGATGTGGCGCGCGGTCACCTTGTCCCCGAGCGCCCGGATGGCGGCGGGCGGCGGGCCGACCCACACCATGTCGTTGGCGAGGACCGCCTCGGCGAAGTCGGCGTTCTCCGCCAGGAAGCCGTAGCCGGGGTGCACGGCGTCGGCGCCGCTCTGCCGGGCGGCCCCGAGGATCTTGTCGATGACGAGGTAGCTGTCGGCCGGCGTCGTGCCGCCGAGGGAGTACGCCTCGTCGGCGATGCGGGCGTGCAGCGCGTTGCGGTCGGGGTCCGCGTAGACGGCGACGCTCTGCAGGCCGCTGTCGCGGCAGGCGCGCGCGATGCGGACGGCGATCTCGCCACGGTTGGCGATGAGGACCTTGTGCAACTGACGCCCTCCCGGCTTGGACGAACAAGTCACCCTAGCCGTCGGCCCCGCGACGCCCCGCGCTGCGTCGGAGTGGCGGGCCGGGGCCGGCCCGGACGCTAAGGTCGGGGCCATGGCCTCGCGAGTCCTGCTACACGTCGGGCTGCAGAAGTCCGGGACCACCTATCTGCAGCACGGCCTGTCGGAGAACGTCGACGCGCTCGCCGCTGCCGGTGTCACCTACCCGGTACGGCGCGGCGACGAGTTCGACGTGCCCAACCACCAGCGGGCGTTCTACGGGCTGCTGCGCGGCGAGATCTCGTACGTGAGCGACGCCCACGCCGAGCAGGCCGCCCCCACCTGGGAGTGGCTGCGTGCCGAGATCGAGCAGGCGCCCGGCGCGGTGCTGCTCTCGGCGGAGGGGCTGGCCTTCCTGCGCCCCAGCGCGGTCCGCCGCACCGTCGAGGCGCTCGGCGTCGACGACGTGACCGTGCTCGTCACCGCCCGCGACCTGGCCCGCACCCTGAGCTCGGCGTGGCAGCAGAACGTCCGGGCCAGCCAGAGCCACTCGTTCGAGGCCTTCCTGGCCGCCCGCGCGGCCGACCGCGACGCCGCCGCCCGGCGCGACGACGAGGACGTGGTGCGCGCGCCGTGGCGGGCGTACGCCCTCGCCGACCTCGTGCGCCGGTGGGGCGCGGTCGTCGGCATCGACAACGTCCGGGTCGTCACCAACGCGGGCTCGCCCCCGCGGCTGCTGTGGGACCGCTTCCTGCACGCCCTCGAGGTTCCCGGCCTCACGAGCCTGCCGCAGCCCAAGCTCAGCGCGGCCGAGGCGCACGTGGGGCTCACCTGGCCCGAGGCCGAGCTCATGGCGTCGGTCAACGCGGTGCTGCGCGAGAAGGACTGGCCGCTGCACCGGGCCAACGAGCTGCGCCGCACTATCATCCGCGACGGCCTGGTCCCGCGCGAGGAGCGCGGGCCCAAGATCGTGATCCCGGCGCAGTGGCGGGCCGCGGTGGAGGAGTGGGCGCAGGCCGACATCAGCGGGCTGCGCGAGACCGGCGTACGCGTCGTCGGGGACCTCGCGGACCTCGAGCCGCGCGTGCCCAAGGACGCCGAGGACGTGGGCTACTCGGTGCTCGAGGACATCCGTGCCGCCGCCGCCGCAGCCGTGGTGGCCGCCGCGGTCGCGCCCCCGCCCGGGGCGAAGCCGGCCAAGGCGCCCGCCCCTGCCGCGCAGCCGCGGACGCCCGGGATGATGGAGCGGGCCCGCTCCACGTTCCGTCGGCGGGTGCGCGGGCGGCGGGCGCACGCCTGAGCCACCCGGCCGAGGGCGTCAGGACGCCTCGGCCTCCATGGCCGCGACGAAGTCGCCCTTGACACGGCGCCAGGCCTCGTCGGTCATGGTGCGCCGCCAGTAGGGCGAGCAGGACATCGCCGTCCGCGGGACCCCGCGCTGCAGCAGGTGGCGGCGTACGGCCCGGATCTCCTCCGCCTCCCCGTGGACGAACGCGTGCACCGCGTCCGTCGAGCCGGCCGGGAAGTCCAGGCCGCGCAGTGCCTCGAGCAGCAGGTCGACGTCGGAGGCCGCGCCGGTGCGGTGCAGCCACGCGACGTCCAGGCCGGGGGCCGCAGGCAGCTCGACCTCGTGGCCGGGCCCGTCGCAGACCAGCCGGACGACCGCGCGGGCGCCGGCCGGCAGGGCCTCGAGCGAGGCGGCGATGGCCGGCAGCGCGGACTCGTCGCCCACGTGCAGGTGCCAGCCGGCTGCGGGGTCGGGACGGTAGCCGCCGGCCGGGCCCTCCAGCACGAGCACGTCGCCGGGCTGGGCCGCCGCCGCCCAGCGCCCCGCCACGCCCACGTCGCCGTGCACGACGAAGTCGATCGTCAGCTCGCGCTCGGCCTCGTCCCAGCGCCGGACGGTGAAGCGGCGGCGGGCCGGCCACTCCTCACGCGGACGGGTCTCGCGGACCTGGGCGCAGTCGAAGGCGCCGGAGTAGCCGGCTCCCTCGGGGGCGAAGGCGAGGTTGACGTACGCGTCGGTCGCCTCGGTCATGACGAAACCGTCCAGACCCCCTCCGCCGAGCACGATCCGCACCATCGACGGAGTGAGCTGCTGCTTGCGGACGACCAGGCCGTGCATGAGTTCTTCTCCCAGGTAGGTGAGGCTTACCTTAACCTTGCCCTCGGGGGAATCGACGCTTGACGGAAGGAACCGCTTTGCTCCGCTCTTCTCGTACGGTGGTCGGTGCCCTGACCGCCGTCGCCGCCCTGCTGCTCACCGGCTGCGGGGGCTCCGACGACGACGAGGCGACGACCGCCGCGCCGTCGACGCCCGAGGCGTCGGCGTCCGCGCCCGCCCAGCAGTTCCCGATCACGATCGAGCACGCGCTGGGCACGACGACGATCGAAGCGAAGCCCGAGCGTGTCGCCACCGTCCAGTGGGCCAACCACGAGGTGCCGCTGGCCCTCGGCGTGGTGCCGGTCGGCATGGCCGCTGCGAACTTCGGCGACGACGACTCCGACGGCCTGCTGCCGTGGGTGAAGGCCCGCCTCGACGAGCTCGGCGCGACGACGCCGGTGCTCTTCGACGAGACCGACGGCATCGACTTCGAGGCGGTCGCCGACACCGACCCCGACGTCATCCTCGCCTCCTACTCAGGGCTCACCCAGGAGGACTACGACACGCTGAGCGAGATCGCCCCGGTCGTCGCCTACCCGGAGGTCGCCTGGGGGACCGACTGGAAGGACATGATCCGGCTCAACAGCCAGGGCATCGGCATGGCCGCCGAGGGCGAGCAGCTGATCACCGACCTCGAGAGCGAGATCCAGCAGGCCGCGGCCGCGAGCCCGCAGATCGCGGGCAAGAAGACGATGTTCCTCACGCACGTCGACCCGACCGACCTCAGCGAGGTCAGCTTCTACACCACCCACGACACCCGGGCGAAGTTCTTCGGCGACCTCGGGCTGGGCACCCCGAAGAGCATCGAGGACGCGTCCGCGTCGAACGACCAGTTCTCCGGCACCATCAGCGCCGAGCAGGTCGACCAGTTCGACGACGTGGACATCATCGTGACCTACGGCGACGACGAGCTCGTGAAGACGCTGAAGGCCGACCCGCTGCTGTCGAAGATGCCCGCCGTGGCCAACGACGCCATCGTGCTGCTGCCCTCGACCCCGCTGGGCACGGCGGCCAACCCGACGCCGCTGGCCATCTCGTACGTCCTCGAGGACTACGTCGGCATGCTCGCCAAGGCCGCTGACGCCTCCGCGTGACGGCTGTCGCTCCCCCTCCCGCGGTGTCCGCCGTGAGCGCCGTCCCCGTACGGCGCCCGCGGCGGGCCCTGTGGGCCCTGCTCGCGCTCGCCCTGCTCGTCGTGCTCGTCGCCCTGTCGGTGGCCATCGGATCCCGGGGCGTCACGCTCTCGGACATCTGGGCCGGGCTGACCGGCGGTGACGAGACCATCGCCGAGGCGGCGGTCGCGAAGCGCGTGCCCCGCACGCTGCTCGCGGTGGTCGTCGGCGCCGCCCTCGGCCTGGCCGGCGCCGTCATGCAGGGCGTCACCCGCAACCCGCTGGCCGACCCGGGCATCCTCGGCGTGAGCATGGGCGCCGCGCTCGCGGTCGTCATCGGCATCGCCTGGTTCGGGCTCTCCGTCGCGAGCGACTACGTCTGGGTCGCGATCGCCGGCGCGGGGGTCAGCGCGGTGTTCGTCTACGCCGTGGGCTCGCTGGGCCGCGGCGGCGCGACCCCGCTCAAGCTGGCCCTGGCGGGAACTGCCACCTCGGCCGCGTTCGTCTCGTTCATCACCGCCATCGCGCTGCCGCGCGGGGACATCTCCGCGAACATCCAGTCCTGGCGGGTCGGGGGAGTCGGCGGCGCGACATACGACACCATCGGCCTGGTCGCGCCCTTCCTCCTCGTCGGCTTCGTCGTCAGCGTCCTGTGCGCCCGCGGCCTCAACTCCCTAGCGCTGGGCGACGAGCTCGCGGCCGGGCTCGGCGAGCGGGTCGCGGTCGCCCGGGCCACCGCCGCGCTCGGCGCCGTGCTGCTCTGCGGCGCGGCGGTGGCGGTGGCCGGCCCGATCTGGTTCGTCGGGCTCGCGGTGCCACACCTGGCCCGGCTGCTGGTCGGGGTCGACCACCGGTGGGTGCTGCCGTTCTCCACCGTCCTCGGCGCGTGCCTGCTGACCGCGGCCGACGTGGTCGGCCGCGTGGTCGCCCGGCCGAGCGAGCTCGACGTGGGCATAGTGACCGCCTTCGTCGGGGCGCCGGTGTTCATCTGGATCGTCCGCCGGCAGAAGGTGCGTGCACTGTGACGGCCCTGCTCCCCGCGGCCGCGACCGCTCGCCCCGGGCTGACCGCCGAGGCGGTGGCCGCGGGCCGCGCCCGGCGCGGCCGCCGCCGCCTCGTCGTCGCCGCCGTGCTCGCGGTGCTCATCGTCGCGGCGTTCCTCGCCAACGTGATGCTCGGCCGCACGTTCTACGCCTTCCCCGACGTCGTCCGCGTCGCCCTCGGCGAGGACGTGCCCGGCGCCTCCTTCGCGGTGGGCCGGCTGCGGCTGCCGCGGGCAGTGCTCGCCGTGCTCGCCGGTGCCTGCTTCGGCCTGGGCGGCGTCACCTTCCAGACCATGCTGCGCAACCCGCTCGCCAGCCCGGACCTCATCGGGATCACGGCCGGTGCCAGCGCGGCCGCCGCGTTCGCGATCGTGACGCTGGGGCTCAGCGGGACCGACGTCTCGCTCGTCGCGATCGTCGCCAGCCTGGGCGTCGCACTGCTGATCTACGTCCTGTCCTTCCGGGACGGGGTGCACGGGACGCGGCTGGTCCTCATCGGCATCGGCATCGCCGCGATGTGCGTCAGCATCACCGACTACGTCCTCACCCGGGCCAGCCAGTGGGACCTGCAGGAGACGCTGCGCTGGCTCTCCGGCAGCCTCAACGGCGTCTCGTGGGCCGAGGTGCTGCCGACGATGGGCGCGCTCGTCGTCCTCGCCCCGGTCCTGCTGGCGCAGTCGCGCAACCTGGGGCTGCTGCAGCTCGGCGACGACGCGGCGTCCGCGCTGGGGGTCGACGTCGAGCGCACCCGGGTCCTGGTGATCCTGGCCGCCGTCGGGCTGATCGCCTTCGCCACGGCGGCCACCGGCCCCATCGCGTTCGTGGCGTTCCTGTCCGGGCCGATCGCCGCCCGCATCGTCGGTCCCGGCGGCTCGCTCCTGCTGCCCGCCGCCCTCGTCGGCGCGCTGCTCGTGCTGCTCGCGGACTACTGCGGCCAGTACGCCTTCGACACCCGCCTGCCGGTCGGTGTCGTGACCGGTGTGCTGGGCGCGCCGTACCTCGTCTACCTCATCGTCCGCTCCAACAGAGCCGGGGGCTCGCTGTGACCACAGCCCACACCCTGCGGGCGGAGGGGCTCACCCTCGGCTACCGCGACCGGGTCGTCGTGTCCGGGCTGGACCTGACGGTGCCGCCGGGCAAGGTGACCGCGATCGTCGGTGCCAACGCCTGCGGCAAGACGACGCTGCTGCGCTCGATGTCGCGGCTGCTCTCGCCCAAGGGCGGTCACGTCCTGCTCGACGGCAAGCAGGTCCACCGGACCCCGGCCAAGGCGCTGGCCCGGACGCTCGGCCTGCTCCCGCAGTCGCCGATCGCGCCCGAGGGCATCGTCGTCTCGGACCTGGTGGGGCGCGGGCGCCATCCGCACCAGGGCGTGCTCACGCGCTGGAGCAAGGAGGACGACGCCGCCGTCGCCGCCGCGCTGGAGGCGACCGACACGGCCGAGCTGGCGGACCGGCCGGTCGACGAGCTGTCCGGCGGCCAGCGTCAGCGGGTGTGGATCGCGATGGCGCTCGCGCAGCAGACCGACGTGCTCCTCCTCGACGAGCCGACGACCTTCCTCGACGTCAGCCACCAGGTCGAGGTCCTCGACCTGCTCACCGACCTCAACCGCTCGCGCGGCACCACGGTGGTCATGGTCCTGCACGACCTGAACCTCGCCGCCCGTTACGCCGACCACCTCGTCGCCATGGTGGCGGGCCGGATCCACGCGCTCGGCACGCCCGAGGACGTGCTGACCGAGGACACGGTGCGCGCGGTCTTCGGCCTGGACAGCACGGTGATCGTCGACCCGGTCTCGGGGAGGCCGCTGATGCTGCCGATCGGCCGTCATCACGTCCTGGCGACGACGGGGCGGCCGGCATGACCGCCGCGCCGGTCGCCGCCCCCGTCGCGCCGTGGGGGCTCTTCCTCACCGCTGCCCGCCGGGTGCAGCGGCTGAGCCCGAGCTTCGTGCGGGTGACCCTGGCCGGGCACGACCTGCATCACGTCGCGGACCAGGGCTGGGACACCCGCTGCAAGCTGCTGCTGCCGGTGCCGGGCGCCGGGCTCGACGTGCTGCCCGGCGGCCCGGACTGGTACGCCGGCTGGCGCGCCCTGCCCGACGAGGCCCGGCTGCCGATGCGCACCTACACCGTGCGCGCCGTGCGCCCCGAGCTCGGCGAGGTCGACGTCGACCTGGTGCTCCACGAGCCGAACGGCCCGGCCGGGCGCTGGGCCGCCGCGGCGGTCCCGGGCAGCCCGGTCGGCTTCGTCGCCCCGGACGCCCGGCACCCCGGCCCCTACGGCGGCTACGAGTTCCATCTGCCGGCCGACGACCCCGACGTCCTGCTCGCCGCCGACGAGACGGCGGTGCCCGCGGTGGCGGCCATCCTCGAGCGGCTGCCGCGCACCGCGCACGGCACGGCGCTGCTGGAGGTCCCGTACGCCGCCGACGTCTTGGCGATCGACGCCCCGCCCGGCGTCCGGCTGCGCTGGCTGGGCCGGGAGGGGGCGGCGCACGGGAGCCTGCTGCTGCCTGCGGTCCGGGAGGCGCTCGCGCTGCGCTCGGCCGGGTGCGGGCCGGAGGCGGTTCCCGTCCCCGATCCCGACGCGGGCCCGGACGCCGGCGCGGAGGCGCTCGTCTGGGACGCCCCCCAGGACGTCGACCGCGGCAGCGGCCCCTACGCCTGGGTGGCCGGTGAGGCCGGCATGGTGCGCGACCTGCGCCGGTGCCTGCTGGCCGAGCACGCGCTGGACCGGCGACGGGTCGCCCTCATGGGCTACTGGCGGCGCGGGCGCGCCTCGGGGTGACCCCTCAGCGGGGCGCCCACAGCGCGGGCCAGGCGACACCGAGCTCGCCGACCATCCGCCGCAGCAGCGGCAGGCTGATCCCCACCACGTTGTGCGGGTCGCCCACCAGGCCGTCGACGAACGCGCCGCCGAGGCCGTCGACGGTGAACGCCCCCGCGACCACGAGCGGCTCCCCGGTGGCGACGTAGGCCTCGATCTCGGCGTCGGTGACGTCGGCGAAGCGGACCAGCGTCCCTGCGCCCCGCGCGACCTCGCGGCTGTCGGCCGTGTCGATGACGCAGTGGCCGGTGTGCAGCGTGCCCGTCCGCCCGCGCATCCGCCGCCAGCGCTGCCGCGCCTCGTCCGCGTTCGCGGGCTTGCCGTGCACCTCGCCGTCGAGCTCCAGCACCGAGTCGCAGCCGACCACGAGCGCCGTGCCCTCGACCCGGCCCGCGACCGCCCGCGCCTTCCGGACGGCGAGCTCGAGCGCGACGTACGCCGGCTCCCCGGCCACGTCGGACTCGTCCACGCCGCTGACGAGCACCTCGGGGTCGAGGCCCGCCGCGCGCAGGGTCTTCAGCCGGGCGGGGGACTGGGAGGCGAGGACGAGCCGGGGCACGGGCGAAGGCTACGGCGTGCCCCGGCCGCCGCTCAGAAGACCCGCTGCCGCGCCTTGCTCAGGGTGAAGCCGTGCGCGCGCTTGTTGGTGCAGGTGAGCCCGCTCTCCCGGGACACGCAGGTGAAGGGCCCGACCTTGATCGAGCGGCCGTACCGCACCGTCCGGGCCTGCTCGGGGTTGCCGATGAAGTCGCTGACGCAGAGGTAGCGCCCCTTGCCCGTGGCATCGAGGCCGAAGGCGTGCCCGTAGTCGAAGTCGCACGCCCGCGGCCGGCGCGGCGGGGTGTTCGTCGTCTCGAGCATGTCGCAGCGCAGCTGCCAGCCGCCGTCGCTGTAGACGGCGCACTGGACGTTCCCGGACGGCGTCTGGAACCAGACCATGTCGTCAGCCTGGGCGGCGGGAGCGGGGAGCGCGAGCGCCGCGCCGGCGCACGCGAGGGCGAGGGCTAGTCGTCGTAGCACGAGGAGGAGGAGGGCCGGGCAGGGCTGGTGATACCGGAACGGCTGCGTCGTCGACGGCTGCCGCCATGGCCCGGGGACGACGAAGGCGGGAAGCGCCAGCTCCCCGCCACTGTCAACCTATAGCGGGCCCGGGGGCTTGTGGCAAGACCCCTGTGGTGCCGCAGAATCGCCGGTCGGAAGCACCGATTGCCGAACTCGGAGTCGCGAAATGCTTGTGTTCCATCGGCCGGGGGTGCCCGCGTGAGCCCGGCGGCCACCGGTGCGTTCGACCTGCCCGGGCGGCTCGCGGCGAAGGCGGTGCCCGATCTGATCGACAGCGACGAGCGGCACTTCGCCGCGATCGCGCAGAGCCTCGAGGAGACGGTCGTCGACCTGTCCGCGCGGCTGGCCTCCGCGCGCCGTGGCCCGGGCGGGCCCGGGCAGGAGGCGCTCGACCGGGACCAGGAGGTCCACCGGCTGACCGCGCGGCTGCGGGCCCTGCGCCGCTTCGGGATCGACCTGTGCCTGGGGCGCATGGTGCCCGCGGACGGCTCCGAGCCGGTGTACGTGGGCCGGCTCGGGCTCGCCGACCGCGCCGGCCGGCGGCTGCTGGTCGACTGGCGGTCCCCTGCGGCCGAGCCGTTCTTCGGCGCCACGCACGCCGACCCGATGGGGCTGGCCAGCCGGCGCAGGTACCGCTGGACGCGGGGGCGGGTGAGCGACTACTGGGACGAGGTGTTCGCCCTCGACGGGCTGGACGAGGTCGGCGGGAGCACGGGGCAGGCCGCCGCCCTCGACGACCAGTCCGCCTTTCTCGCCACGCTCGGCGCCAGCCGGTCCCCGCGCATGCGGGACGTCCTGGGCACGATCCAGGCCGACCAGGACGCGGTCATCCGGGCCGGGTCGGCCGGCACGCTGGTCGTCGACGGCGGCCCCGGCACCGGCAAGACCGTGGTCGCGCTGCACCGGTCGGCGTACCTGCTCTACACCGACCCGCGCCTGGGCCACCACCGCGGGGGCGTGCTCTTCGTCGGCCCGCATCAGCCGTACCTGTCCTACGTGGCGGACGTGCTCCCGAGCCTCGGGGAGGAGGGCGTGCGGACCTGCACCCTTCGCGACCTTGTCGCCGAGGGCGCGGCGGCCACGGTCGAGGCCGACCCGCAGGTCGCGCGGCTCAAGGCCTCGGGGCGGCTGGTCACGGCGATCGAGCCGGCCGTCCGGCTGTACGAGGAGCCGCCCACGCAGGCCCTCGTCGTCCGGACCGAGTGGTCCGAGCTCCGGTTGGAGGCCGAGGACTGGGCCGAGGCGTTCGCGGCGGCCGAGCCGGGCACGCCGCACAACGACGCGCGGGACCAGGTCTGGGAGGAGCTCGTCGCGATCCTGGTCGACAAGGACGACGGCGAGGCCCCGCCCGAGCTCCTGCGCCGCTCGCTCCTGCGCAACTCCGAGCTCCGCACGGCGCTGGGCCGGGCGTGGCCGCTGCTGGAGGCCAGCGACCTGGTCGGGGACCTGTGGTCGGTGCCGGCGTACCTGCGCCGGTGTGCCCCCTGGCTGTCCGCGGAGCAGGTGCGCGCGCTGCAACGCCCGCGCCCGGACGCCTGGACGGTGTCGGACCTGCCGCTGCTCGACGCGGCGCGGCAGCGGCTCGGCGACCCGGCGGCCGCCCGGCGCAGGCGCCGGCAGGAGGCGGCCGCCGCCGCCGAGCGCGAGCGCATGGAGCTCGTCGTCGACAACCTCATCGCCACCGACGACTCGGACATGCTCGTGATGTCGATGCTGCGCGGGGAGGACCTGCAGGAGGCCCTGGTCGACGCGGCCGCGCTGCCGGCCGCAGACCCGGACCTGCTGGCCGGGCCGTTCGCGCACGTCGTCGTGGACGAGGCGCAGGAGCTGACCGACGCCGAGTGGCAGATGCTGCTGAGCCGCTGCCCGTCGCGCAGCTTCACGGTCGTGGGCGACCGCGCCCAGGCCCGGCACGGCTTCGCCGGGTCGTGGGCCGAGCGCCTCGGGCGGGTCGGGCTGGACCGCGTGCAGGTCGCGTCCCTGCGGCTCAACTACCGCACCCCGGAGGAGGTCATGGTGGAGGCCGAGCCCGTCATCCGGGCCGCGCTGCCCGACGCCAACGTCCCGGTCTCGGTACGCCGCAGCGGCATCCCGGTCCTGCACGGCACGACGTCGCAGCTGAGCGAGGTGCTCGAGCGTTGGCTCGCGGACAACGCCGAGGGGACGGCCTGCGTCGTCGCCGCCGCGTCGCCCGTGGCCTCGGGCCGTGTCCGCGCGCTGACGCCGGTGCTGGCCAAGGGGCTGGAGTTCGACCTCGTCGTGCTCGTGGACCCGCAGCGGCTCGGCGCCGGGGTCGAGGGGGCGGTGGACCGCTACGTCGCCATGACCCGCGCGACGCGGCAGCTGGTGGTGCTCAGCAGCGGTTGACGCGCGGCGGGCCCGTGGAGGCCCGCACCACCAGCCGCGCGGGCAGCACGGGCGCCGCGTCGACGGGCCGCCCGGCCAGGGCCGCGAGCAGTGCACGGGCCGCGACCTCGCCCTTCTCGCGCAAGGGCTGCGCGACGGTGGTGAGCCCCGCCTCGGCGGCGAGCGGGCTGTCGTCGAACCCGACGACGGAGAGGGCGCCGGGCACCTCGGCGGACCGGGCCTGCGCGGCGCGGACGACGCCGAGCGCGAGCACGTCGCTGACACAGAGGACGCCCGTCACGGGAGAGGGGGCGGCGAGCAGGGCCGCCGTCGCCCCCGCCCCCGCCTCCGCCGAGTTGGCCCCGGCCTGGTGCACCTCGAGCGACGAGAGCGGCAGGCCGGCCGCGCGCCACGCGTCGGCGTAGCCCGCCAGCCGCTCGCGGATCACGCTGCTGGCCGCGCGCCGGGCGTCCGCCCAGGTGGCGCGCCCGCGCGCCGGTGCCGTGGCCAGCCGGTCCACGAGCACCGCCACCCGGCGGTGCCCGAGGGAGAGCAGGTGCTGCGCCGCGGCCTGCGCCCCGCCCCTGTCCTGCACGCGGACCACCGCGACCCACGGCGCCCCGGTGGCGTCGCGCGGGCTGTCCACCGCGACCAAGGGCAGGCCGCGGGCCACGAGCGCGGGAAGCGCCGGGGAGTCCTCCTCGATGCTGTAGACGATGGCGCCGTCGACCACCGCGCGCTCGAGCGTGGGCAGGCCGCGGGCCGCGGGGCCGGGCGCCCCGGGGGACGCCGGCGGCGCGGGCAGCAGGGTCAGCCCGACGTCCTCGGCGTCGCCCACCGCAGCCACCCCGGTGAGGAACGCCCCCGCCGCCGGGTCGCCGAGGGCGTACCCGAGGTTCTCCGCGAGCACGATGCCGATGATGCCCACGCGGCCACGCCGCAGCGAGGCCGCGGCGGGGTTGGGGCCGGCGAAACCGAGCGCCGCGGCGGTCTCCGTGACGCGCGCGCGCACCGCCTCGGACACCCGGCCGGTGCCGTTGAAGACGTTGGAGACCGTCGCGGTCGAGACGCCCGCGGCCGCGGCCACGTCGCGCAGCGTCGCCACCCCGGCCGCCCCCCGTCCCGCCGGCCCTGCCGGCCGCTCGCGAGGAGCAGTCTAGGCGGGCTATGGTTAAACGGTTAATCAAACCGTTCGACGGAGACCCGCATGAACGAGCAGACCCCGGTCGCCCCCGCACCGGCCGCCTCGGGCCGCGCGCCCGCTCCCGCCGTGGCGGCCCGGTTCGCCACCGCGGTCGTCTTCCTGGTCAACGGCACGGCCTTCGGGTCGTGGGTCGGGCGCATCCCCGACGTGAAGCGGGCACTCGAGCTGCAGAACGGCGAGCTCGGGCTGATCCTGCTCGGGCCGGCGGTGGGCGCCGTGCTCGGCATGCAGCTCGTGCCGCCCGCGATCGCGCGCTTCGGCGAGCGCCGCACCCTGACCGTGGCGGCGCTGCTGATGCCGCTCGTCCTGCTCCCGGTCGCCGTGGCGGGCGGCCCGGTGGCGCTCGCCGCGGCGCTCGTCGCGCTCGGGGCCGCCAACGGGCTGCTCGACGTGTCGATGAACGCGCAGGCGGTGCGGGTGGAGCGGGCCTACGCGCGGCCGATCATGAGCAGCTTCCACGCGTGGTTCAGCATGGGCGGCTTCCTCGGCGTGGCGCTGGCCGGCCTCGCCGCCCAGCTCGACATCGGCCCGCGCGCCAGCCTGACGGCCACCGCTGTCGTGCTCACGCCGGTCATGCTGGCCGCGAGCACCCGCCTGCTGCCCGACGGGTACGCCACGGCGGCCGAGGAGCCGGGAGCCGGCAAGCGCGCCATGCCGCGCGACGCCCGCCGCCGCGTCCTGCTGCTCGGCGTGCTGGCCTTCGTCTGCCTGCTCGGTGAGGGTGCGGCCGCGGACTGGGGCGCCGTCTACGTGCGCGACGAGCGGGACGCCGGCCCCGGCCTGGCCACCGCCGCGTACGCGGCCTTCAGCCTGTGCATGACGCTCGGGCGGCTCGTGGGGGACCGGGCGACCGGCTCGTGGGGCCCCGTGCGCACCGTCCGGCGCGGCGCGGCCCTGGCCGGCGCCGGGCTGCTGGCCGGGCTGCTGCTGCCCGGCAGCGTCTCGGCGATCGCCGGGTTCGCGCTGCTCGGCGCCGGCCTCTCGGTGCTGGTCCCCGTGCTGTTCAGCGCGGCGGGCGGCATCCCCGGCGCGGCCGCCGGGGCCGGGATCGCCCGGGTCAGCACGCTGGGCTACCTCGGCTTCCTCGTCGGGCCTCCGGTCATCGGCGGGATCGCCGAGGTCGTGGGGCTCGGCCCCGCGCTCGCCGTCCCGGCCCTGCTGCTCGTGGGCGTGGTCCTCGCGGCCCCGGCCGTCGACGTGCGCGGCCGCCCACCGGCCGGCCGCTGACACGCCCAAGATCGCGTCACCCGTCCGGGCCACCGGCCCCGCTATGGTGCCGATGTGGCCGCCAACGAGACCCCCGCGCTGGAGTGCGTCGGGGTCAGCAAGAGCTTCGGCCGGGCCGGGTCGCGCGGCGGGGTGCAGGCGCTGTCCGACGTGACGGTGACGGTGCGCGCCGCGGCGACCGGCCTGCTCGGGGCCAACGGTGCCGGCAAGTCCACGCTCATGAAGGTCGCGCTGGGGCTCACCCCGCCCGACTCGGGCACGGTCCGCGTGCTTGGCATCGACGCCGCCGCCGACCGCGACGCGGTGCGCCGCCGCGTGGGCTACATGCCCGAGCACAACTGCCTGCCCACCGAGATGTCCGCGCAGGACATGTGCGTGCACATCGCCCAGCTGCGCGGGCTGAACCGCCGCGACGCGCGGCGGCGTACCTCCGAGGTGCTCTTCGCGGTCGGGCTCGAGGAGGAGCGCCGCCGGGCCATCGGGACGTACTCGCTCGGCATGCGGCAGCGGGCCAAGCTGGCCCAGGCGCTCGTGCACGGGCCCGACCTCGTGGTGCTCGACGAGCCGACGAGCGGGCTGGACCCCGCCGGGCGGCGCGAGATGCTCTCGATCGTGCGCCGGCTCTCCCGCGAGCTCGGCATCCGGGTGCTCGTCTCCTCCCACGTGCTCGAGGACATCGAGCAGACGTGCGACGAGGTGGTGGTGCTCCGGTCCGGCAGGCTCGCGGCCCAGCAGGCGGTGGAGCCGGCCGCCCGCGTCGGGCCGGTCGCGCTGCGCGTGACCGGGGACCTCGGCGCGTTCGCGGGGATGCTCAACTCCCGCGGGGTGCCGACGTACCCGACCCAGCAGGGCGACATCGGGATCGCGGTCGGCGACCAGACCACACTGACCCTCGTGCGGGACCTCGCCGCCGAGCAGGGCGTCGGGATCCTGCGCCTCGCCGACGAGGGGGACCGGCTGGAGGAGGCCGTCATCGACGCGATGTCATCGGACCGTCCCGCCGGCGGGGGGCGCTCGTGACCGCCCCGACCCGGCCGCCCGCCGTCCTCTACGACATCCGCTACTCCCGGTTCACCGGGCAGCTGCGCCCGCGGGTGTACGCCGTGCTGGCGCTCGCCCGGTCGTCGGCGCTCGGGGCACTGGGCGTGCGGCGCTCGACCGGCGCGAAGATCTGGCCGTTCCTGCTCGTGGTGGTGGCGTACGCCCCGGCCGTGGTTGCGGTGGGCATCCCGCTGCTCGTCCCGGACAACGACGAGTTCACCGAGCCGCTGGACTTCGTGAGCTATTACGAGCTGCTCGCGCTCATCGCGACGCCGCTGCTCGCCTACGTCGCGACCACGATCCCGTCGCTGCTCACCCGTGACCGCCGGGACCGTGTCCTCACGCTCTACTTCTCCACCGCGCTGTCCGCCTGGGAGTACGTCCTGGGCAAGGTCATCGCGGCGCTGCTGCTGATCCTGCTCGTCACCCTCGGCCCGCTGCTCGTGCTGCTGGTCGGCGGCGCCCTGGTCTCGGACTCGCCGATCGACTACGTGGGCGACCACGCGGGGGACCTGCCGAAGGTCGTGCTGGCGGGCATGCTGCTCGCCCTCTTCCACGCCGGCTGGGGGCTCGCGATCGGGTCGCTCACGCCGCGGCGGGTGTTCGCGGTCGGCGGGTATCTCGGGGTGATGCTGGTGGCCTCGACGCTCGGCGGCGCGGTGGCTTCCATCAGCAACTCCGACGCCTTCCTCGCCTTCGTGCTCCCGATCGTGCCGATCGACATGACCGCGTCGTTCCTCGACACCCCGGAGGGCAACGTCACCGCTCCGCAGGGCCTGCTGTGGACGGTGTGGCTCGTCGTCGTGCTCGGTGCCGCGGCCGTGCTCTGGCGGCGCTACCGGGGAGGGCGGGAGTCGTGACCGCTGCTCCCGTGGCCCCGGTGTCGACCGCGCCCGTCGTCCTGGACAACGTCTCCAAGTGGTTCGGCGACACGGTGGCGCTGTCCGACGTGTCCTACGAGCTCTACCCCGGCGTCACCGGCCTGCTCGGCCACAACGGCGCCGGCAAGTCGACCACCCTGTCGCTGATGGCCGGCTGGACCGCGCCCAGCCAGGGCACCGTGCGCGTGCTCGGGCGCGACCCGCGGGCCGAGCCGACGGTCCACGAGGGGCTCGGCGTGGTCCCCGACTCGGAAGGGCTCTGGCCCTTCCTCACCGCCCGGCAGACGGTCGAGCTGCTCGCGTCGCAGCGCGGCGTCGCGTCGGCCGGGGCCGCGGCCACCGCCGCCCTCGAGCGGGTGGGGCTGACCGAGGCGGCCGACCGCAAGGTGGCCGGCTTCTCCAAGGGCATGCGGCAGCGGGTCAAGCTCGCCCAGGCGCTCGCCCACGACCCCGCGGTGCTCCTGCTGGACGAGCCGCTCAACGGGCTGGACCCGGCGCAGCGGCGCGCGGACGTCGAGCTCATCCGCCGGCTCGGCGCCGAGGGCCGCACCGTGCTCGTGTCCTCGCACATCCTCACCGAGGTCGAGCGCATGGCCAGCCGGCTGCTCGTCGTCGTCAACGGCAGGCTCGTGGCCGAGGGCACGGCCGAGGGCATCCGCGACCTCATGACCGACCGGCCGCGCACCGTGCGCATCTCCACCGACGACCCGCGCCGCCTCGGCGGCCTGCTGCTCGCCGACGGCCTCGTGCACGCGGTCGAGCTCGAGGGAGAGGAGCTCACGGTGGAGACCGCGCAGGCCGTCGCGCTGGCGACCCGGCTGCCCGTGCTCGCGCGCGAGGCCGGGCTCTGGCTGCGCCGGGTCGAGCCGGTCGGCGAGGATCTCGAGAGCGTCTTCGCGGCGCTCACCAGCGCCGCCCGGGGAGTCGGCCGATGACGATGTTCGGGCTCGCGCTGCGGGCACTGCTCGTGCGCGGGCGCACGCTGGCGATCGCGTTCCTGCCGCTGGCCATCGGCATCGTCGCCGTGATCATCCGGCTCGCCGCCGACCCGGTCGACTTCGACAGCGCGTACGCGACCCTCGGCGGCAACCTGCTGATCGGCGTCGTGCTGTCGCTGGTCTCCCTCGTCATCGGGGTCAACGCGTTCGACGACGAGCGCGAGGGCGGCACCCTGCCGTTGCTCATGTCCACGTCGACCCCGCGCTGGCGCATCGTCGGGGCCAAGCTGGCGGCGGCCTGGATCACCACCGTGCTCGTCAGCCTGCCGGCGGTCGTCGGCATCGGCGTGCTGGGCACCGGGGAGGAGCTGGACACCGGCAAGGTGTGGTCGTCCCTGCTCGCGGCGACCCTGCTGACCGCGGCGGCGTACACCGCCCTCTTCGTCCTGCTGTCGCTGGTGTCCGGGCGGGGCCTCTTCATCGGCCTGGCCTACGTCGTCATCTGGGAGATCTCGCTGGCCGGCCCGGTCACCGCGCTGCGCAACCTCTCCGTCGCCGCCTACGGGCGCCGGGTGCTCGGCGCGCCCTGGGCCGAGGACCTGGTGCCGTTCAACATCGCCGACGTCGGGGTCGTCGTCGGGGGTGTCGTGCTGGCGGTCGCTGCTGCGGCGCTCGGGGTGCTGGCCGTACGGCGGCTGCCGCGGATCGACGCGGCGGCGGGGTAGCTGCGCGGGCGCGTGCGCGGTCTGCCGTCTCGCGCGGCTGCATGGTCGTGGGGCCGAGCCCGCGCGCCCGACCGGCGGTACGTGGGGCCTCGGGTGCCGGGCGGTTCGCCGGCCGTGGACGGGGCCGCGCGGCGGGGGTCGCGCCGCCGCCGGTCGTGACCCGTCCTCGCAGCCGTCTGCTCCCTCTCGTCCCGCCGGTCCGGCACGTGGCGGGCTCGTGATCGCGATGCGTCGAGGGCGACGCCCCTACCAGCTCGGAGCTGACCGGCCGGGTGACCGCTACCCGATGGGACGTCCGGGAGGCGCCCAGGGCGGCAGCACGAAGAGAGAAGCCGTGCCGCCACCCTGGGCGGAGCCCTGATCGTCGCCGCCGCTCGCTACGGATGTGACGTCAGCGCGTCGACGGCTACGGGACCGGAGCCACCGACGACGCGTACGGCGACCGTGTGGCAGCGTGGACGAGCGCCACAGGACGGTGTCTGCTCGACGGGTGCGCGCCCGGAGGCTCACCCGCGCGACGTCGCGGCCGTCAACGCTGACGAGGAGCACACCCTGCCGCGGCCCGACCAGGCCCTTGAGCTCCAGCCGCTTGGCGGTCACCGACCACGTGAGCCGCGCGCCCGGCGCGCGGGAGACCGACAGCGTCCCGCGGTAGCTCGCGGGGTCCCGGACCCGGGCCCATCCGCTGCTCCGGCGTGCCTGCCGGTCGTCGTACGGCATCTGCACCTGCACCGAGGTGAGCGGGCCTGAACCGCCGGCCCGGTCGATGCCACGGACCGCCAGCCGCAGGACGACCCCTGGGGAGCCTCCGAGAGCAGGTGCCGCGAGGGTGGTCCGGCGCGTCTTGGCGGGCACGTGCGCCACCGGGCGCAGCGGGGCGCCGGAGCGGGCCTGCAGGACCTCGTACGACACGTAGGACCGCGGCGCGGGCAGGCCGAGCACGACCGATGGCGTCCCCGCGGCGCGCACGGTCGCGCTCACCTTGACTTGTAGCCCGGGCACGACCAGGTTCAGCGGACCGTGCTCCGCGCCGTCGATGCCGAGTCCGGTGATCGCGTAGGAGTACGTGGTGCCGGCCTGGACCCCGATGTCGCGGAAGCTGTCGCCCTTGCCCTCGTAGACGAGCACGGCAGGTCGACCGGGCCCGTCGGTGCGGGTCACCCGGACGCCCGTGAGCAGGCGGGCGGGGTTCGACCAGCTGAGGACCAGCGCGCCGTCCGGTTGCCACTGGCCGACCGCACCTGTAGGCGTCGAGACGTCCGGGACAGGGCCGGTGACGATCGCAGGCACCCCCTCCGAAGCGTGCAGCGAGCGCGTCACCGGCAGCGGGGGCGTGCCCGCGGCCACGGCGAGCCGCCGGACGTCGAGTTGCGTGTCCATGGGCGGCTCGGCTTCGCAGACGGCCGAGCCGGGGCAGCCGGCTATGGCCACCGTTCCCGGGTACTCGGTGTGGGACAGGGACTTTGGGGCGGAGAACCAGAGCGTGTCGCCGTCGGGTGACCAGGTTCCCGTCGCGTCGGGAGCCAGGCCCTCCAGGTTCTTCAAGGGAAAGAAGAACGGGTACTTCGTCGAGAAGCCCGAGTCCAAGCGCCCGACAGCCAGCGCGCCTTCGCAGGCGAGGGCCAGGAAGCCCGTCACCGGCGCGACACGTACCCACTGCCGCGGTGACGCGCACTGCCCGCCGTTCGGCAGGACGTCGTAGCTGCCGTTCTGGAGCCACCCCCACCCCATCGACGGGCTGGAGACGAGCAGTCGGCCCGTAGTGGCGGGGTCGAAGGCGCCGGCGAGCATCCCGTCGCTGCCCGGTACGACCGTGCGGGTCCCGTCCGCGGCGACCGTCTCGAGCTGTAGCGGCTCAGCGCGTCGCTGCCGGTCAGCGGCGGTTGCGTCGCTGCAGGGCTGTAGCGCCGGCCGGCGCCCTCAGAGCCCCCGCACCGCCGCCTGCCACGCACCCGGCCCGGGATGCAGCATGCGCCGGTGCGCGTACGCCCGATTGCCCCACGCGGACCGGTGCGGCGGCTCCGCGGGGGGCTGGGCAGCCGCGTGCGAGATCAGCACGGCGAGCAGGGCGGCGATGTCCTCGGGGGCGGCGCTGCCGTGGACGACCGAGACCTCGTCGCCGGGCTCCTGCGGGATGCTCACAGCGGGATGTTCCCGTGCTTCTTGGGCGGCATCGACTCGCGCTTGGTCCGCAGCAGGCGCAGTGCGCGGGTGATCGAGGCGCGGGTCTGCGACGGCGGGATGACCCCGTCGATGTGGCCCCGCTCGGCGGCGACGTAGGGGTTGGCGAGCGTCTGCTCGTACTCCTCGATGAGCTGCGTGCGGTCGCCGTCCGGGTCCTCGCTGGCCGCGAGGGTCTTGCGGTGCAGGATGTTGACCGCGCCCTGCGCGCCCATCACCGCGATCTGGCCCGTCGGCCAGGCGAGGTTGACGTCGGCCCCCAGGTGCTTGGAGCCCATGACGAGGTAGGCGCCGCCGTAGGCCTTGCGCGTGATGACGGTGAGCTTCGGGACCGTGGCCTCGGCGTAGGCGTAGATCAGCTTGGCGCCGCGCCGGATGATGCCGTCCCACTCCTGGGCGGTGCCGGGGAGGAAGCCCGGCACGTCGACGAACGTCACGACGGGGATGTTGAACGCGTCGCACGTGCGCACGAAGCGCGCGGCCTTCTCCGAGGCGTCGATGTCCAGCGTGCCGGCGAAGTGCATGGGCTGGTTGGCCACCACGCCGACGGTCCGGCCCTCGACCCGGCCGAAGCCGACGCAGATGTTGGGCGCGAACAGCGGCTGCACCTCGAGGAACTCGCCCTCGTCGACGACCGCCTCGATGACCTTGCGGATGTCGTACGGCTGGTTCGGCGAATCCGGGATCAGCGAATCCAACGACAGGTCGACGTCGGTCGGCTCGAGGTCGACCTCCGTGTGCCAGTCGGGGGCGTCCTCGAGGTTGTTGCTCGGCAGGAAGGAGAGCAGGGCCCGGACGTAGTCGAGCGCGTCCTCCTCGCCGTGCGCCATGTAGTGCGCGTTGCCGGAGGTGGTGTTGTGCGTCCGCGCGCCGCCGAGCTCCTCGAACCCGACCTCCTCACCGGTGACCGTCTTGATGACGTCCGGCCCCGTGATGAACATGTGCGAGGTGCCCTCGACCATGATCGTGAAGTCGGTCAGGGCGGGGGAGTAGACCGCGCCGCCGGCGCAGGGGCCGAGGATCACCGAGATCTGCGGCACGACGCCGGACGCGGCGACGTTGCGCGTGAAGATGTCGCCGAAGAGGGCGAGCGCATTGACGCCCTCCTGGATGCGGGCCCCGCCGCCGTCGTTGAGCCCGATCACCGGGCACCCGGTCTTGAGCGCCATGTCGAGCAGCTTCACGATCTTCTGCCCGTGGCGCTCACCGAGGCTGCCGCCGAACGCGGTGAAGTCCTGGCTGTAGATGAAGACCTGGCGCCCGTCCACCGTGCCGTAGCCGGTGATCGCGCCGTCGCCGTGCGGCCGGTTGCGCTCCATGCCGAAGTCGGTGGACCGGTGCCGGGCCAGCTCGTCGATCTCGACGAACGACCCCTCGTCGAGGAGCAGGTCGATGCGCTCGCGGGCGCTGAGCTTGCCCCGCTTGTGCTGCATCTCCTGGGCGCGCGCGGCGGCGGCGCGAACCTCGGCCTGGCGGCGCTCGAGCTCGGCGCGCCGCCCCGCCGTCGTCTTGGGATGCGGCGCGTCTCCCGCGGAAGGAGGTGGCGACACGGGGAGGGCGGAGGGCTCGGCTGCCATGGGCCCCTACCCTATCCGCGTGTCGGACTTCCGCCCCGCGCTGCGCGCGTCCGAGCTCAACGTCAGGCTCGCCGGGGGCCTCTGGGACCTCGAGGTGGTGCGCGAGACCGGCTCCACCAACGCCGACCTGGCGGCCCGCGCCCGCGATGGCGCACCCATGGGCACGGTGCTCGTGGCCGACCTGCAGACCGCCGGCCGCGGCCGGGCCGGGCGCTCGTGGTCCGCACCCGCCGGGTCCAGCCTCGCGGTGTCCGTCCTGCTCCGGCCGGTCGACGTGGCCGCCGAGCGCTGGGGCTGGCTGCCGCTGATGGCGGGCGTGGCCGTCGTCGACGTCGTCCGCCGGGTCGCTGGCGTCGAGGGAGCCGCGCTCAAGTGGCCCAACGACGTGGTGGTCGGCGACCGGAAGCTGGCCGGGCTGCTGGCCGAGCGGGTCGACACCCCGGCCGGGCCCGCGCTCGTCCTCGGCATGGGGCTCAACACCACCCTGACCGCGCAGGAGCGGCCGGTGCCCACGGCGACCTCCCTGCTGCTCGAGGGGGCCACGGAGACCGACCGCACCAGGGTCCTGGTCGCGGTGCTGAGCGAGCTCGCCGAGCGCTACGTCGCCTGGGCCGCGGCCAGCGGGGACGCCGAGGCGTCCGGGCTCGCCGCGGCGTACACCGCGCTCTGCGCGACCATCGGCCGGGACGTGCGCGTCGAGCTGCCGGGCGGCGAGGTGCTGGCCGGTCGGGCCGACGCGGTGGACGACGAGGGCCGGCTGGTCGTCGACGGCCGGGCGGTCAGCGCGGGGGACGTGGTGCACGTCCGCTGACCGTCCCGACCCGGTCGAGCACCTGTGGAGAACTCGCCACAAGTGCCTGATCACGGCGAGATGGGGTGGTGGCTGGGTACGTCGAGGCTGCGGGTTGAGTACGCGTGCTCAGGCCCGACCCCACCTGTCGGGCGCACGCTGCTGGACATGATCGATGCGACCCTCCTCGAGGCCCTGACCGACCGCGGCCGCTGCCCGGAGTGCGCGGCCGGCCTTCCCGCCGGGCTCTCCCGGTGCCCCCGCTGCGGGCTGCCGCTCGCCGGCGACGCCGCCGTCCGCGTCTGGGAGCTGTCGCTGCGCGCGGCCGCCGTGCTGACGGCCCGTCGCGACGCGATCGCGGAGCTGCGCCACGTCGGGCTGCCGGCGCCCGCCACCAGCACGCCCGTCACCAGCCCGCCCGCTCCCGCCACGCCCGCCCACGTGCCCGCGCCCGTCGCCGAGTGGGCCGGCCCCGGGCTCGGCTCGCCACCCGGGGCGCCGCCGCGCCCGGTGCGCGAGCCGTCCGGCCGCGGCGTGCAGCAGCTGCTCGTCGGGCTCGGCGCGCTGCTGCTGGCCGTGGCCGCGGTGATCTTCGCGGTCGTCTCCTGGGACCTCGTCGGGGTCGGCGGGCGCGGGCTGATCCT
Organism: Motilibacter aurantiacus; assembly: GCF_011250645.1. Classification (NCBI taxonomy): domain Bacteria; kingdom Bacillati; phylum Actinomycetota; class Actinomycetes; order Motilibacterales; family Motilibacteraceae; genus Motilibacter; species Motilibacter aurantiacus. The sequence goes on along the minus strand of NZ_JAANNO010000001.1, from coordinate 243,914 downwards.
GGCCGGCACGACCGCCGCGGCGGTCGCGGTCGCGGAGCTGGCCCGCGCGCGGCGCCTGCCCGCCACCGCCGAGGCGCTCGGCGCGGTCGCCGTGGTCATGGCCGTGCTCGACGCATGGGCGGCGTACCGGGTCGGCCTGCTCGGTGTCGACGCCGTGCCCGGCGCGCGGTACGGCGCGGTCGCCTGCCTGCTGCTCGCACTGCTGTGCGGCGGCTGGGCCCGGCTCCGGAGCGGGGCCGTCCCCGAGGCGGCCGCCGGCCTGCTGAGCGCCGCCGCGGTCGCATGCGCCTCCGTCGACACGTACGCCGGGGGCGGCGTCGCGGGCAGCGCGCTGGTCCTGGCCCTGGGCGGCGCGGCCCTCGTCGCGGCCGCGGCCCGGCCGGTGCTGCTGCGCTCGGCCGTCGCCCGGGCCTGCACCGGCGGTGCGGGCGTGCTCGCCTGGGCATGGGGCGTGCTCCTCGCCGCCGGCGCTGGCTTCCTGGACGGCACCCCGGGCCAGGCCGGCGCCCTGCTCGCCGCGGCCGTCGCCGCTGCCGGCGTGACGGTCGCGGCCCGCGCCTCCTCCGTCCCGGGTGCGCTCGCCGCCGGTGCCGCGTCCGGCGCGGGACTGCTCGCCGTCGCCGTCGCGGCGGACGCGCAGGGCGGGCTCGACCTGCTCCTGCCGGTCGTGCTCGCCGCCTCCGCGCTGCCGGTCGTGCTGGCCGGCTTCCTCCCGGAGGCGGCCCGCCGCGCGCTGCTCGCCGTCGGGGGCTCGACGGCGGGCCTGGCCGCGCTGCCGTCGGTCGTGGGGGCGCTCTCCGTCCTCCTCGCGCCACTGGGCGCCGCCGAGTGGTCCATGGCGCCGGGGGAGCGCTACGGCGACGTCGTCGGCGCGCGCATCGACGCCGCCCTGCCCTGGTCCCGCCCGCTCGAGGCGCTGCTCGCCGGCGTCGTGCTCGCGCTGGCGGCGCGCTACGCCCGGCCGCGCCACGCCGCATGGCCGCTCGCCGCCGGTGCCGCGCTCGCCGCGGTCCTCGGCCTCGTCGCCTGGCCGGTGCCGGTCGGCGGGCTGCCGGCCGTCGGGGCCGTGGCGGCCGCCGTGCTCGCCGTCGCCCTCACGGGGCGCCCGTCGCCTGCTGCGGCGTCGGCCGCCGGCGCCGTGCTCCTCGCGACCCTCACCGGCTCGCTGCTGGCCCCCGTGACCACCGTCGCCGGCCTCGCCGTCGTCCTGGCCGCGGCCGGCGCCGTCGCGCGGGGTGCGGACGAGCGGCTGCGCCCCCAGGCGGTCGGTGTCGCCGCAGCCGCCGCCCTGGGGCTCGCGCTCGTCGTGCCGCCCGCGCTCGGGGCCGGGTGGCCGGTGGGCGGGCTGTGCGGCCTGCTCGCAGCCGGCGTCTGCGCGGTCCTCGCCGGGGTGCACGCCCCCGCGCGCGAGCGGGCCGTCGTCGAGGCGGTCGCCGTGGCCGCTGCGCTGGTCGGCCTCGCCGTCGCCGGGCGCGAGCCCGCGTACCTCTCGCCCGCGCTCGCCCTCGCCGGCGCCGGGCTGGCCGCCGTGGCGGCGCGCCCGGACCGGCGGTCCCTCGGCTGGCCTGCGCTCGGGGTGCTGCTGCTCGCGGTCGAGAGCCGGCTCGCGTACGTCGGGGTCGAGGCGGTCGAGATGTACAGCCTTCCCGCGGCCGTCGCGCTGCTGGGCGCGGGGGCGCTGGCCCGGCACCGCGCCCGCGGTGACGACGCCCCCGGCTCGTGGACGGCGTACGGCCCCGGGCTCCTGCTGGGGCTCGTGCCGAGCCTGGCGCTGATCGGCGGGCCGGGGGTGGCCCGCCCGGTGCTGCTGGCGCTCGCCGCCTTCGCCGCGGTGCTGGTCGGGCTGCACCGGCGGCTGCAGGCGCCGCTGCTGGTGGGGGCCGGCGTGCTGGCGGTCGACGCGGTCGCGCAGCTGGCGCCGTACGCCCCCGCTGTGCCGCGCTGGGCGGTGCTGGGGCTGCTCGGGGTGGCGCTGCTGGTGGTCGGCGCGTCGTACGAGCGCCGGGTGACGCAGCTTCGGACGGCTGCGCGGGCGCTGGCGACGTTCGGCTAGCGGGTGGGGCGGCGGTCGTCGGGGGCGCCCTCGACGGCCTCCGCCTCCTCCTCGGCCAGCTCGACCGCCTCGTCCACCATCGCGGGGAAGACGAACTTGCGGTAGGACCAGAACCGGAACGTCGTCGCGCACACCAGGCCGAGCCCGTTGGCTGAGATGTTGTCCGCCAGCGGGCTCGTGAAGCCGAGGACGTAGTGCGACACCACGAGGAAGGCCAGCGAGATCGCCAGGCCGACGCCGTTCAGCGTCAGGAAGAGGACGTACTCGCGGTGCATCTGGGACTGGGAGCGGGCGCGGTGGCGGAACGTCCACTGCCGGTTGCCGATGTAGGCGACCGTGCCGGCCACGACCACCGCGATGGTCTTGGACGTGAGCGGGCCCATCTCGAATCCGATGCGCAGCAGGTTGAACACGGCGATGTCGACGATGAAGGCGAGCCCGCCGACCACGCCGAACTTCAGCAGCTCGTGGACGAGGTGGCCGAGCCCGTAGTACAGCCGGAGCACGGCCCCGGAGCGGCGGGAGTCGACCTGGGTCACGGGTCGAGGGTACTGGCGCCGATACGCTCCGCCCCGTGCCCTTCCCCACTGTCGGCATCGTCGGAGCCGGGCAGCTCGCCCGCATGACCGCCCCCGCCGCCGCCGCCCTCGGCGTCCGTCTGCGGGTCCTCGCGGGCTCGCCGGACGAGAGCGCCGCCCAGGTCGTGCCGGATGTCGTGCTGGGCTCGCCGGACGACCTCGACGCGCTCCGCCGGCTCGCGGACGGCTGCGACGTCGTCACGTTCGAGCACGAGCACGTGCCGCCGGCCCACCTCGAGGCGCTCATCGCCGACGGCGTCCCGGTCCGGCCCGGCCCCGCGGCCCTCGTGCACGCCCAGGACAAGGCCGTGATGCGCGAACGGCTCACGGCCGCGGGCGTCCCGTGCCCCCGCTGGCAGGTGGTCGCGTCGGTGGACGAGGTCGCCGGCTTCGCCGCCGAGGCCGGCTGGCCGGTCGTGCTGAAGACCGCGCGCGGGGGCTACGACGGCCGCGGCGTGTGGGTCGTCGGGTCCGCCGTGGAGGCGGCCGAGGTGCTCGAGGCGGCAGCCGCGCGCGGGGTGCGGGTGCTCGCCGAGGAGAAGGTCGGCTTCGTCCGCGAGCTGTCCGCGCAGGTGGCGCGCAGCCCGCACGGGCAGGCGGTGGCGTACCCGGTCGTCGAGACCGTCCAGCGGCAGGGCATCTGCCGCGAGGTCTTCGCGCCCGCCCCCGGCCTGCCGACCGACGCCGCCGTCGCCGCCCAGGAGGTCGCGCTGCGCATCGCCGGCCTGCTCGACATGGTCGGGATCATGGCCGTCGAGCTCTTCGAGACGGCCGACGGCCGGGTGCTCGTCAACGAGCTGGCGATGCGGCCGCACAACTCCGGCCACTGGACCATCGAGGGGGCGGTCACCTCGCAGTTCGAACAGCACCTGCGCGCCGTCCTCGACCTCCCGCTCGGCTCGCCCGCCGCCCTGGGGCCGCACGCCGTCATGGCCAACGTGCTCGGCGGCGACTACCCGGACATGTACCCCGCGTACCGGCACATCCTGGCCCGCGACCCCGGCGTCAAGGTCCACATGTACGGCAAGGAGGTACGCCCCGGCCGCAAGGTCGGGCACGTGACCGTCGTCGGCGACGGGCCGCTCGACGAGCTGACCGAGCGCGCGCGGCACGCCGCCGCGTACCTCATCGGGGAGGTGACCGAATGAGCACGCCCCTGGTCGGGGTCATCATGGGCTCGGACTCGGACTGGCGGGTGATGTCGGCCGCGTCCGAGGCGCTGGACGAGTTCGGCGTGGCGCACGAGGTCGACGTCGTGTCCGCCCACCGGATGCCGCGGGCGATGGTCGAGTACGCGGCGGCCGCCGCCGGCCGCGGGCTGAAGGTGATCATCGCCGGGGCCGGGGGAGCCGCGCACCTGCCCGGCATGGTCGCCGCGGTGACGCCGCTGCCGGTCATCGGCGTGCCGGTGCCGCTGGCGACCCTGGACGGGATGGACTCGCTGCTCTCGATCGTGCAGATGCCCGCGGGCGTCCCGGTCGCCACGGTCTCCATCGGCGGCGCGCGCAACGCCGGGCTGCTCGCCGTCCGGGTCCTGGCGGCCGGGGACCCGGTGCTGCGCGACCGGATGGAGGAGTTCCAGGCGTCGCTGGAGGCCGTCGCGCGGGTCAAGGGGCAGGCGCTGCGCGAGACGTGGGCAGCGCGCGGGGAGTGAGGCTGCCCGGTCAGCCCGCGAGCAGCAGGGTGCCGGTGACGGCGACCCCGTTGAACAGGGCGTGGGTCAGGACGGCGGGCCAGAGCCGCCCGGCGTGGCGGGTGGCCAGGCAGAGGACGAGCCCGAGCCCTGCGGTCTGCAGGACGACCGCCGGCGCGCCGCCCAGCGCGGTGGGGGCGTGCATCACCCCGAACAGGCCGCTGGTGGCCAGGGCGGCGGGCCAGAACCCCAGCCGGGTCATCAGCCCGCGGAGCAGCAGGCCGCGGAAGAGCGTCTCCTCCACGAGCGGCGCGACGACGACGCTGAGCACCACGAAGGCGACGAGCGCCCAGGCGGGGCTGTCCGCCAGGTCCCCCACGTTGCGCCCGGGCGCCCCGCCCAGGGCGTAGACCGTGAGGACGAGCACGACGGAGACGGCGTAGGCGGCCGCCAGCCAGCCGACGGCCCGCGGCAGGTCCCGCCACCGCGGGCGGTCCAGCCCGATCGCCGAAGCCGTCCCGCCGGCGCGGCGCGCGGCCGCGCGGACGACGAGTGCCGTTCCGCCGCAGAGCACGAGGAGCGAGAGGGCCAGCAGCGCCGGCGCCGGCAGCGGGAGCAGGGACATCGCCTGCGACGTCGCGACGAGGCCCGCCACCGGCGCGATGACCGCGGGCGACGACGGCCAGCTGCGCGGGAGGCGGCTGACCGCGGCGTCGAGCGCGGGCCGACGGTCGGGCGCGCCCTGCTGCCCGGCTCGCCAGGCCGCGGCCGGCGAGCCGACGGCCCCGTCGCTGCCGGTGCCGTGGGCTCCGGTCCCGGTCGTCGTCCCGTCGCCGTCGTCGCTCGTGTGCACCCCCGATTGTCCCGCTCCCGCCTGTGACGGTGGGTTGCCGGGCGCCGAGCCACCCGGTCGGCCGAGGGGCCGGGGCTCGGGAACGACGCCCGGGCGGGCCGGGGCCACGGCCCGCCCGGCCCGCCCTCACGCCGGGTCAGCGCAGCGCGACCTCCAGCGCCGTGCTGCCGGCCGAGACCCTGATGAGCGTGCCGGGCTCCAGGGAAGCCAGGTACGCCCGTGGGACGCGGGCCGATGCCTTGCCGCCGTTGGTGATGCGGTCGGAGCCCACGGTCGTCCAGCCCGCGGTGGTGGCCACCGCGACGGTGGCGGTGAGGCCGCCGAACTCCTTGCCGAAGCGCAGGTCGATCCTGTCGCGGTCGAGCGTCGCGGTCGGGGCGGCCGCCCCGATGACCTCGCCGGGCAGCCCGGGGACGAGCGGCGAGGGCGCCCGCAGCTTCGAGGCCTGCTCGTAGTCGTACGCCATGCCGAGGATCTCGCCCTCTGCGTAGGGCTTGCCCATGAGGGAGATGTCCATGGGCAGGCCCTGCGGCCCGAAGCCCATCGGGACGACGATGCCGGGGAAGCCGACCGAGCTGTAGGCCGCGAAGATCGAGGGCTGCGGCCGGCTCGACGGCACGTGGGTCGGGTCCGGGATGGAGAAGGCCGGATTGCTGATCGGGGCTGCATAGCTCGTCTGGTACGGGAAGACCAGGGCGTCGAGGTCGTTGTCCTCGAAGAGCGAGAGCTTGTAGTCCGTGGCGGCCGGCAGCACCCGGTCGACGAGGTCCTTGAAGGCCGGGTCGTCCTTGGTGGTCGTCAGCGAGCGCTTGAGCAGGTTGAGCACGCTCGCCTCGACCGGCAGCGGGGACCTGGCGACCTCGGTCTCGTAGATCTTGATGAACTCCTCGACCGTCTTCGGGACCTCTGGCCCGAAGGTCGCGAGGTAGGCCTCGAACTCCTCCTTGAACCGGTAGTCCGCGATCGTGCGGATCGTCGAGCCGCCGCGGGTGACGTAGAAGTCGAGGAACGCGGCGTCCAGGGTGATGTCGACGAGGGTCGCGCCCTGCTCCTGCATCGTGTCGAGCGCCTTCTCGGCGAGCGCGTCGATCGTGGGGTCGCCGCCGAAGAAGTCGCGCACGACGCCGAGCCGCTTGCCCTGCAGCGCGTTGTCGCGCAGGAAGCCGGTGTAGTCGATGCCCAGGTCGTACGACCCCGCACCCGGGTAGTTGTCGTAGACCTCGACGCTCAGCGGGTCCGCCGCGTCCCTGCCGGTCAGGGCGCCCATCATCAGCGCGGTGTCGGTGACGGTGCGTGCCATCGGCCCCGCACTGTCGAAGGTGAGGTTCTTCGGCGCGATGCCGTCACGGCTGATGAGGCCGGTCGTCGGGCGCAGGCCGACGATGCCGTTGTACGCCGCCGGGCCGCGTACCGAGGTGCTGGTGTCGGTCCCGACCGCGAGGACGGCCAGGTTGGCGGCGATCGCCGCGCCCGACCCTGCGCTCGACCCGCCGGTCTGCCGCTTGAGGTTGTACGGGTTCACGACCTGGCCGTCGATCGTGTTGTAGCTGCCGCCGGCGAACTCGCCCATCTCGGCCTTGCCCAGGATCAGCGCCCCCTGGGCGCGCAGCTTGGCGGTGATGTACGCGTCGTCCGGCGGCACCGCGTCCTTGAGGATCACCGAGCCGTTGGTGGTCGGCATGTCGTAGGTGTCGACGTTGTCCTTGAGCAGGACGGGGATGCAGTGCAGCCGGCTGCGCGGGCCGAAGCGATCCATCTCCTCGTCGAGCGCGGCGGCCGTCTCGAGGACGTCGGGGTTGACCGTGGCGACGGAGTTGATCCGCGGCCCGCCGTCGTCGAAGGCGGCGATGCGGGCGAGGTAGAGCTCGGCGAGGTCCACGCAGCTGAGCGAGCCGCTGGCGAAGGCGGCGCTGATCTGCGCGATCGTCGCCTCCTCGAGGACGAAGACGTCGGGGTCCTCGGCCGGTGCGGCGGACGCGGGCACCGCGACGGCGAGCAGCGCGGCGGCCGCCAGCAGGGTCGTACGACGACGGACGGTGGGTCTCATGCGGTCCCTTCCCGGGGGGAGCGGAGGAGTCACCCGTCGACGGCGCCGCGCGGCGGCCCTCGCCCCCGGGTGCCGGTCCGACTTCAATGCAGGGGTGTCTCGCGGGGGTTCGGGCGGCGTTAAGTCCCGGTTGCGGGAGGAAGGGCAGGGTTACGCGGGAGCGCGGCCGGATCGAGAATCGTCCGGGTGCACTGCCGGGGGCGGGGAAATCGCCAGGGGGCCCGACCGCTCTAGGACAAGCGTGAGGGGACGACCGGGGTGCGCGTGAGCTTCGACGAGTACGTGGCGGCGCGCGGGTTGGCGCTGTCGCGGTTCGCGTACGTGCTGGCCGGCGACCCGCACAAGGCCGAGGACCTGCTGCAGGCCGCCCTGCTCAAGACCTACCGCCACTGGGACAAGGTCTCGCGGGCCGACCATCCGGACGCCTACGTCCGGCGGATTCTCGTGACCACGCACACCTCGTGGGCGCGGCGGCTGTGGCACCGCGAGCACTCGGTGGCCGAGCTGCCGGACCGCCCCACCGACGGCCCGCTGGACGACCCGGCCGACCGGGTGGCGGAGCGCGACTCGTTGCGCCGCGGGCTCGCCGGGCTGCCGCCCCGGCAGCGGGCGGTGCTCGTGCTGCGCCACCTCGAGGGCTACGACGACGAGGCGATCGCCGACGTGCTCGGCTGCAGCGTGTCCGCCGTCCGCAGCTACGCCAGCAAGGGGGCCGCCCGGCTGCGCACGGTCCTCGCCGACCACCCCCTGCCCGACCCCGTCCGCCCGACCGCGCTCGGAGGATCGCAATGACGTCCGGACTCGACTTCCGCAACGACGAGGACTGGCTGGCCCGCGGGGTCCGCGACCTGGCCGGCGAGCTGCAGGACAACCTCGCCTCCGGCCCCCGCGTGCGGGCGCGGGCCCGCCGCCGCCGCCAGTACGCCGCGCTGGCCGTCGTGGCCACGGCGAGCGGCGCGGCGGTGGCGGTGCTCCCCGCCGTCCAGGGCGGGGGCGGGGGCTCCTCCTACCAGGCCGCGGGCCCGATCCCCCCGACCGCAGGGGCGCCGGGGCCCGGCCAGGCACCGCAGGCGTTCTGCAGCCTCGACCCGGCACCGGGCTGGTGCTCGCCGAGCGCCGGCTCGTCCGACGGGCCGCTGCTGAGGGCGGCCGACTTCGGGGTCGGGGTGTGGGGTGACCGGCCGATCTCGCCCGTCCCTGCCCCGGTGGAGTTCGGCAACCTGTTGACCCGCCCGGACGACCAGCTCGAGGCCTGGGCCGGCAGCGTCGTCGGCGGGGCCCGATCGGTCGCCCGCGGCTGGGCCGTGACGCAGGCGGTCGTCCTCTACGCCGACGGCACCGCGGAGGCGGCCTTCGAGAGAGCCCGCTACGGCCTGCAGGTCGAGGCCGCGGCCACGGACGCGGGCAGGGTCCGCTACCTCGTCGAGGACGCGGCCTTCGTCTGGGTGCCGGGGCTGCCGGGGAACGCCGGCCGGTGGCTGGGGATCGTCCGGCACGAGCGCCTGCTCGCGTACGTCGAGATCGCCGAGGACGGCGAGGCACCCGTGCGCTCCCGGCTGGCCTGGTCCCCGCAGACCCTCGGCCAGCTCGCCGACACGGTCCGCGCCCGGCTCGAGGGGCGGTCCGGGCAGACGTTCGTCCGCGGCGAGCTGGAGCCCGTCGGGGGCGCGCAGCCCGCCGGCTAGGGCCTGCGGCCGAGCGGAGGGACGCGGTCGGCGCGGTCACCTCCGACCGCCCGGTAGCGCGTCCTACCTGTCGGAACAGGTAGGACGTCCGACGGGCGTGGGGTAGGGGGAGAGCGGCGGTCAGGCGCGGGCCGGCCCGAGCAGCGGCCACTCGATGACCGGGCAGCGGTCCATGACCATGGCCACTCCCACGGCGCGGGTCCGGTCGTACGCCGCCTCGTCCACGACCCCGAGCTGCATCCAGACCGCCTTGGCGCCGATGCGCACGGCGTCGTCGGCGACCTCGCCCGCCTTGTCGCTGCGGACGAAGACGTCGACGACGTCGACGGGGAACGGGATGTCGGCAAGGGCCCTGTACCCCTGCTCCCCGTGGACGGTCTCCGCCCGCGGGTGCACGGGGACGATGCGCTTGCCGTGCTGCTGGAGGAAGCGGGCCACGCCGTACGCCGCGCGGCTCTGGTCGGTCGAGAGCCCGACCACCGCCCAGGTGGTGGTGTCGGAAAGGATCCGCTGGACGGTCTCGTCGTCGCCGTAGGGCATGGCCCCAGGCTAGGCCCGCCCGGTCAGCCGTTCGCGAGTACCACGACCGAGGACGCGATCAGAGCCGTCGACGCGCACAGCGAGAGCGCGCCCCACCGGCGCAGGGTGCGCTTGGGGCGGGAGGACAGCACGGCGCCGACGAGCGCGAGAGCCATCCCGCTGAAGACGAGTGCGCTGTCCACGTTCTTCTCATCGGGAGGGGCCGGGGCAACCTGAGCCGAAGCCCGGGAGCCGACCGGCTCCCGGGGCGCACGCGGCGTGCGCCGCGCGAGGGCCGGTCAGGGACGGCCGAGGGCGCGGTAGTGCCAGCCGGCGGCGCGCCAGGCCGTCACGTCGAGGGCGTTGCGGCCGTCGACGATGTTGCGCTGCTCCACGATCTTGCCGAGCTCGGCCGGGTCGAGCTCACGGAACTCCCGCCACTCGGTCAGGTGGAGGACGACGTCCGCGCCGCGGGCCGCCTCGGTGACCGAGTCGACGTAGCGCAGCGTCGGGAAGGTGCGCCGCGCGTTGGCGTTGGCCTTGGGGTCGTAGACCGCGACCTGCGCGCCCTGCAGCTGCAGGGACGCCGCGACGTTGAGCGCGGGGGAGTCACGGACGTCGTCGCTGTCGGGCTTGAAGGCCGCGCCGAGGACCGCGACGCAGGCGCCGAGGAACGAGCCGCCCACGAGCTCGCGAGCGAGGTCGACGGTGCGCTGGCGGCGGCGCATGTTGATCGCGTCGACCTCCTTGAGGAAGGTCAGCGTCTCGCCCGCGCCCAGCTCGCCCGCGCGGGCCATGAACGCGCGGATGTCCTTGGGCAGGCAGCCGCCGCCGAAGCCGAGGCCGGCGTTGAGGAAGCGGCGCCCGATGCGGGCGTCGTAGCCGATCGCGTCGGCGAGCGTCGTGACGTCACCGCCGGCGGCCTCGCAGATCTCGGCCATCGCGTTGATGAAGGAGATCTTGGTCGCGAGGAAGGAGTTGGCGGCGACCTTGACCAGCTGCGCTGTCGCGAAGTCGGTGACCACGACGGGCGTGCCCTCGGCGATCGGCGTCGCGTAGACCTCGCGCAGGACCTGCTCGGCGCGCTCGCTGCGCACGCCGAACACGAGCCGGTCCGGGTGCAGCGTGTCCTCCACGGCGAAGCCCTCGCGCAGGAACTCCGGGTTCCAGCACAGCTCCGCGGCGGCCCCTGCCGGAGCGAGCTCGGTGACGCGCTCGGCGAGCCGCTCGGCGGTGCCGACCGGGACGGTCGACTTGCCGACGACCAGGCAGGGTCGGGTGAGGTACGGCGCCAGGCCGTCGATCACCGCGTCGATGTAGCGCATGTCCGCGGCGTACTCGCCGGGCTTCTGCGGGGTGCCGACGGCGACGAAGTGCACGTCGCCGAACTGGGCGACCTCGGCGTACGACGTCGTGAACCGCAGCCGGCCGGCCGCGATCTGCTCCTGGAGGATCGCGTCGAGCCCCGGCTCGTAGAACGGCACCGTCCCTGCGGCGAGGGCCTCGACCTTGTCCTTGTCGACGTCCATGCCGAGGACCTCGAACCCGAGGGCCGCCATGCAGACGGCGTGGGTCGCTCCGAGGTAGCCGGTGCCGAGCACCGTGATGCGGGGTGCGCTCATGGCATAGGAGGCTAAAGCACGGGGCAGAGGGGTGTGGCCGATCCGAGGGGCACGGCGCGCTCGGTCAGCCGGGCGGAGCAGGGCATGTGACGGGATCGTCACCCTGCGTCAACCAGAGCTCAGCCCGCACTCGGACGCCGTCCGGCCCGCAGGTCGTCGAAGAAGGCGGCCGCGGCGCGCTCGTCCCACCGCACCGTCGAGCCGGCGGCCGTGCGGTAGTCGGTGTCCGCCACCGGCACGGTCGTGACCAGGCCGTCCCCGCCGCTCACCGACCGCATCGCGCGGGCCAGGCCGGCCAGCGTGAGCGGCCCCGCCCCGTCGGTCGCGAGCGCGCCGGTGCCCGCGGCCGAGAGCCGCCACTGGCGGACCGGGTTGAGCAGGACGCCCTTGGAGGTGAGCCGGGACATCAGCGCCGCGAGGTACTGCTGCTGGCGCTCGATGCGCCCGAGGTCGCCCTTGGGGTCGCTGTAGCGGGCCCGCACGTACGCCAGCGCGGTCGCCCCGTCGAGCTCCTGGCAGCCCGCCTGCACGTCGAGCCCGGCCTTCTCGTCCTTCATCGCCCGCTGCACGCAGACGTCCACCCCGCCGACCGCGTCCGTGATGTCGACGACCCCGCCGAACCCGATCTCCACGTAGGAGTCGACCCGCAGCCCCGTCGCCTGCTCGACGGTGCGGACCAGGCGCTGCGCCCCACCCGTCGCGTACGCGCTGTTGAGCTTGTTCCGGCCACCGCCCGGGATCTCGACGTAGGAGTCCCGGGGCAGGCTCACGAGCGTGGGCGGCCCGCTGCGCGGGGCGTGCAGCAGGATGATCGTGTCGGTGCGCTGGCCCTCCGCGGACCCGGTGTGCAGCTCGGCACGCTCGGCGCGGGTCAGCCCGCTGCGGGTGTCCGAGCCCACGAGCAGCCACGTGGTCCCCGCGCTGTCGGCCGGGCGGCCGGGGTAGTCCGCGAGCGCGTCGGTGCCCTGCAGCCGGCTCACGGTGAACACGGCCAGCCCCACGACGTGCGCCAGGAGCAGCACGACCAGCAGCAGCGCCAGCCGGCGGGCCCGGCGGAACGTGCGGAAGGGCAGGAGCAGCAGCCGGAGCGGGCGGAAGCGGGGCCGGGACGGCCGCGGCAGCGTGCTCGAGCCACGCTGCGGCGGCTCCCCGCCCCACTCCTCACGCGGCGCGACACGAGTGACGGGACCGCCGGGGCCGGCGGGCCTGGAGGCGCCGGAGGCCGAGGCGTACGCCGACGGCGGGCGCGAGCCGGTCCCCGCGGCGTACGCCCCCGCGGCCTCGTCCGCCGCTGCGCGGCGCGGCCGCCCGCCCCGCGGGTCGAGCTCGGGTGGCAGGTCGCGGCGCCGCGGGTCGAGCTCGGGCGGCAGGCCCCGGCGACCGGCGGCCCCGCCCTGCTGCTGCCCGCCCTGCCGTGGCTGCCCGCCCTGCGCCGGCCGGTCGTCGGGCTCGCCCGCGGGCCGGTCCCAGCCCTCCGGCCAGCGGGTCACGCGCGTGCTCCGCAGGTGGCCGTCACGTGCACGAGGCGTCCGCAGCGGTCGAGGTCTTGCCCGGCACCGCCTCGGACGGCGACGCCGACGGCTCGGGGTCGGCCTTCGCCACGGTGACGTCCTGAGCCTTGGTGTAGCCCGACCCGACGACGACCTGCAGCGTCGCCCCCAGCCCCTCCACGGCCTCGGCCCGCGCCGCCGGGAGCGCGGCCTGCACGGTCTTGATCGACTCGGTGTAGCGGCTGTCGTAGCGGACCACGGTCTCGGTCGCCCCGCTCGAGTCGGCGTTGCCGGTGCCGGTGACCGCGAACCCGACGGCCTTGAGGTCGGCGGCGGCCCGCCCGGCGAGCCCGGTCACGCCCGCGCCGTTGAGCACCTCGACCCGGACCTGGGACGGCGGTACCTCGACCCGGGCCTTGGCCGGCGTCGAAGCGGTGGCCTCGGGGGTCGGGGACGTCAGGGGGAGGTCGTCGCGGATCTTGCCGAACAGGTCGTCGGCCTTGGCCTCGTCCCACACGACCGCCGCGGCGAGCGGGCCCGGCGGGTTGAAGTCGTCGTCGGCGATCGGGATGGTCGCGAACGTGAGGGCGGACGGGGACAGGCCCCCGAGCTCGCGGGCCAGGTCGAGCATGTCGCCGCGGCTGAGCCCCTCGTCGACGGTGACCGAGCTCAGCAGGGCGTTGACCAGCTTGGTGACCTTGACCGGGTTGGTGAGCGTGCCGGCACTGGTGGCCTTGCGCACGATGGCGCCGAGGAACTTCTGCTGGCGGTCGATGCGGCCGAAGTCGCTGTCGATGTAGCGCGCCCGGACGTACTTGAGCCCCATCTCCCCGTCGAGCTCGGAGGTGCCCGCCGGGATGTCCAGGCCGCTCTTGTCGTCCTTGAGGGCCCGGGGCGTGCAGATCTCGACCCCGCCCACGGCGTTGACCATCTTCTCGAAGCCGAGGAAGTCGATCTCGACGTAGTGGTCGATGTGGATGCCGGTCGCCTGGGCGATGGTCGCGATGGTCAGCGCGGGGCCGCCGGCGGCGTACGCGACGTTGATCTTGTTCTTCTGGGCCGGGACCTGCTTGCCCTCGTACGTGTGCGCGGGGATGGTGACGTAGGAGTCGCGCGGGAAGCTGACCAGCGTCGCCTTCTCCTGGTCCTCGGAGACGTGCAGCAGCATCATCGTGTCGGCGCGGCGGCCGGCAGCGCTGTTGGTCGACCCGACGTGCAGCCGGGCCCGGTCCTTGCGGCTCATGTCCTCGCGGCTGTCCGAGCCGACGAGCAGGATGTTCTGCGCCCGGTCGGTCGTCCGCGCCGGCTGCCCGCCGCTGGCCAGGTCCCCGAAGACGGAGATGCGGTCGATGCGGCTGTCCGCGGCCCAGCCCACGACGCTCACCCCGACCACGGCGGCGGCGACGGCCGCCGCGGTCCAGCGCAGTGCCCGCGCCCCCCGCCCGGCCGGTGCCGGCCCCTGGGCGTGCCGGGCGGAACCCGGGCGCGGCGGCTCGGCCGGACCGATGACCGTCGGGCCCTCCGGCTGCCGAGAGCCGCCGGGGCCGGGGGTCGAGGTCATGCAGGTTCCTTCCGCATCCGTGCGCGCGCTCGGGTCCGAGCGGCCGGTCAGGGCACGCCCGCAGGAAGACGCGCGACAGGGGTGCCGCGTTCCGTCCGGCCGATGTCGCGCGCCCGGCAGGTGCTCGGGCGCGGCCTCGGCCAGCCTAGGAGGGCCGGGCAGCCACGCCGGGCAGCCACGCCGGGCAGCCACGCCCCGGGCAGCCACGCCCCGGGAGTGGCGCCCGGCAGCAGCCGGGGGCGCTGCCAGTAGCGTTGACGGGCCATGCCTACTCCGCCCGCTGACGCGTCCCCCGCAGCCGCCGAGACGCCGGGCCCGGGCCCGCGGGCCTGGCCACCGGTCTCGGTGGTCATGCCGGTGCTCAACGAGGAGCGGCACCTGCGCACGGCGGTGCGCCACGTGCTGGAGCAGGGCTATCCCGGCGAGCTCGAGCTGGTGCTCGCGCTCGGGCCGTCCCGTGACCGGACCGACGCGATCGCCGCCCAGCTCGCGGCGGCCGACCCCCGCGTGCGCACCGTCCGCAACCCCACGGGGCGGACGCCGGCCGGGCTGAACGCCGCGATCGCCGCGGCGGCCCACGACGTCGTGGTGCGCGTCGACGGGCACGGGATGCTCGGCCCGGGATACGTGCAGCGCGCGGTCGAGCTGCTCGACGAGACCGGCGCGGACAACGTCGGCGGGGTGATGGCGGCCGAGGGCGAGACCCCGTTCGAGCAGGCGGTCGCCCGCGCCATGACCACCTGGCTCGGGGTGGGCGGCGCCCGCTTCCACACCGGCGGAGAGCCCGGGCCGGCCGACACCGTCTACCTCGGGGTCTTCCGCCGCTCCACCCTCGAGCGGCTCGGCGGCTACGACGAGTCCTTCCAGCGCGCCCAGGACTGGGAGCTCAACCACCGGATCCGCGAGGCCGGCGGGCTGGTGTGGTTCTCGCCGGACCTGCGCGTGTCGTACCGGCCGCGGCCGAACCCCGAGGCGCTGGCCCGCCAGTACTTCCACTACGGGCGCTGGCGCCGGGTCGTCATGCGGCGCCACGCGGGCACGGTCACCCCGCGCTACCTCGCGGCCCCGGCCGCGCTGGTGGGCGTCGCCGGGGGCACGGTTCTCGGGCTGGCCGTCCACCGCGCGGCGCTCGCGCTGCCCGCGGGCTACGCCCTCGCCATCGGCGCCGGGTCGGTGCTGACCGGGCGCGGGCTCCCGCCGCGCGCGCTGGCGGCGCTTCCCGTCGTCTACGCGACCATGCACATGTCATGGGGGGCGGGCTTCCTCACCAGCCCGCGCCGGCTGGTGCCGGCGCTGGCCCGCGTGGGCACGGTCCCGCCGCACCCGCCCGTGGCCCGGGAGGCCTAGTGCGCGTCCTCATGCTCGTGACCTCCGACGTCGCGGGCGACTCCCGGGTGGTGCGCGAGGCCACGACGCTGGCCGAGGCCGGGCACGCCGTGCACGTCATCGGCCGCGGGGTGCCCTCGTCCTGGACGCCGCCGGCCGGGGTGACCGTGTCCTCGATCGACGCCGGGACCGGGCTGCGCCGGGACCGAGGCTCCTCCGAGCCCTCCCCGGAGCCGGGCGACCCGCCGCGGGCGATCCCCCCGGGGGCGCCGGTCCGGCGTGCGCTCCCACCGCACCTGCGCGCGGCCCGCTGGGCACTGCTCCCGCGGCACAACGCCACGGTGCTGGCCCGCTTCACCGCCGGAGCGGCGGCCGACGCCGCGGGCCGCGACGCCGACGTCGTGCACGCGCACGACTTCAACACGCTCGCGCTCGCCGCCCGCCTGGCCGAGGCCAAGGGCGCCCGGCTGGTCTACGACACCCACGAGTTCTGGTCCGGCCGCCCGCGCGTCGGCCGCCCCACCCCGTACGCCGCCCGCCGCGACCTCGCCGCCGAGCGTGCGCTGGGGGCGCGGGCCGACGCGGTCATCACGGTGGGGCCCGGCGTCGCCCGGCTGCTGCGCAACGAGTTCGGCTGGGACCACGTGCGGGTCGTGCGCAACTCCTTCCCGCTGCCCGACACGCCGTACGAGCTGCCGGAGGCCCCGACCGGCGCGGTCTACGCCGGGCGGATGGCGCCGTACCGCGAGCTCGAGACGGTGGCCGAGGCGGCGCGCAGCCTCGACGGGCTGAAGCTCACCCTGATGGGCCCGGCCGACCCCACGTGGCTCACGACGTTCGAGCCCGGCCCGTGCGAGGTACGCCCGGCCGCGCCGCTGCCCGAGGCCGAGCGGCTCCTCGCCGAGCGCGGGATCGCGCTGGTCACGCACTCGGCCCGCTGGGTGAACCACCGGGTCGCGCTGCCCAACAAGCTCTTCCTGGCCGTCCGCGTCGGCGTCCCGGTCGTCGCCACCGACGTCGACGAGCTGGCCGGGGTGGTCCGCGAGCACGGCCTGGGGACGCTCTACGCGCCGGGCGACGCCGCCGGGCTCGCCCGCGCGCTGCGCGAGGCGGTCGAGCGGTGGCCCGAGCTCGTCGACGCCGTCCGGGCCGCGCAGCCCGCGCTCTCCTGGGACGTCGACGCGGCCGCGCTGCTCGCTGTCTACGCCGCGCTCGAACGGTAGGGCGCCGGCTCCCGGCCCGGTATCCTTCGGCGGTTGAGGCCCCGGCAGCGAGCCCGGGGTGCCACTGACCGAGGAGCGCCACCACCCGATGTCCCTGAGCGCGCCCCCCGCGGAGTTCACGGGCGAGATCCACGTCTACGAGCCGCACCGTGCCGGGATGCCGAAGCTCGGGCCGTACCTCCGCCAGCTGAAGAGCCGCCGCAGCTTCCTCTGGGAGCTGAGCCGCACCAGCCTGCGCGCGGCGAACCAGAACACGCTGCTCGGCCAGGTCTGGCTGGTCCTCAACCCGCTGCTGCTCGGCGCGGTCTACTACCTGCTGGTCTACGTCGTGCGCGGCAGCCACGCGGGCGGAGACTTCTTCCCGCACCTGCTGGCCGGGCTCTTCGCCTACTACTTCATCAGCGGGGCGATGAGCGCGGGCGCGCGCTCGGTGACCAGCGGCGGCCGGCTGATCCTCAACTCGGCGTTCCCGCGGATCATCCTGCCGCTGTCGTCCACGCTCACCGCGTTCGTGCGCTTCCTGCCGACGCTGGTGATCTGGCTGGTCGTCGCCGTCATCTCGGGGGTCCCGCTCGGCCCGCACCTGCTCCTGGCGGTCCCGTACATCGGGCTCATCGCGCTCTTCGCGTCGGGCGCCGCGTTCCTGGTCGCCACGCTGCACGTCTACTTCCGCGACATCGCCTCGTTCCTGCCGTACTTCATCCGGCTCTGGCTCTACCTGTCGCCCGTCCTCTACTTCCCGCACGAGATGTGGGACCGGCTGGGCGCGATCTCCGCGGTCAACCCGCTCTACTTCCTGCTCGGCGGCTGGACCGAGCTGCTGGTCGAGGGCGACGTCCGCCCCGACCTCTTCCTGGGCGCGACCGCCTGGTCCATCGGCCTGTTCGTCGCAGGCGCCCTCTTCCTCGTCTCCCGGGAGCGCGAGTTTGCTGTCCGTCTCTGAGATCCAGGGCCGGCGGGCGACGCACCTGCCGGCGATCAACGTCGAGGGCCTGGACATCACGTACCGCGTCTCGATCGACAAGAAGCAGACGCTCGGCAGCTCGCTGAAGCGTCTCGGCCGCCGGCAGCGGCTGGTCCAGGAGGTCAACGCGGTCAAGGACGTCAGCTTCGACGTCATGCCCGGGTCGGTCATGGGCGTCATCGGGGCCAACGGCGCCGGCAAGTCGACGTTGATGCGAGCCGTGGCCGGGATCCTGCCGCCCACGAAGGGGCGCATCACCGTCCGCGGGCGTGTGTCGACGCTGCTGGCGCTGGGCGTCGGCTTCAACGGCGCGCTCTCCGGCCGGGAGAACATCACGCTCGGCGGGCTCGCCTCCGGCTTGTCCCGCAAGCAGATCGAGCGCAAGTTCGAGGAGGTCGCCGACTTCACCGACCTGCCGATCGACATCCTCGAGCGGCCGATGCGGACGTACTCCTCCGGCCAGTACTCCCGCGTCGCCTTCTCCGTCGCGGTGCACATGGACCCCGACGTGCTCATCGTCGACGAGGCGCTCTCGGCCGGCGACGCGAAGTTCAAGAAGCGCGCCGAGACCAAGATGCGCGAGCTCGTCGTCGAGGACACCTCGCGCACGGTGCTGCTCGTGACCCACGGCCTGGCGACCATCCAGAAGATGTGCAACGAGGCGATCTGGCTCCACGAGGGCCGGCTGATGAAGCACGGGCAGCCCGGGCACGTCGTGACCGCGTACATGCGGTTCATGAAGGTCCTGGAGTCCGAGGCCACCGCGCTCGAGGACGTCTGAGCCACCGATGGCGCCCGCGGTCGACGTGAGCCTGGTGTCCTCCGGGCACGACGTGGCCGACGCGCGCCTGCACCGGCTCGTCGGGGCGTTCGTGCGGGCGGGGCTGTCGGTCGAGCTGATCGGCCTCGGCTCGGCGTCCGACGCCCCTCCCGGCCTCGCAGCGCTGTCGGTACGCCCCCGCCCCGGGCTGGCCGGCCGGGCGCTCGCCGCGGTCCTGGAGCCGTGGCGGGCCGCGGGCCGGGTGGTGGTGACCGTCGACCCGGACACCGTGCCCGCCGCCTTCCTCCGTCGGGCCGCCGGCCGGCGGCTCGTCGTCGACGTGCACGAGGACTACGCCGCGCTGCTGCGCGACCGCGCCTGGGCGTCGGGCCCGGCCGGGCGGGCGGCCCGCGCGCTCGTCGGCGTCTCGACCGCGCTGGCCCGTCGGGCCGACGCGACCGCCGTCGCCGACGCGCACGTCCCGCCGCTCACCGCGCGCGACCGGCAGGTGGTGCGCAACCTGCCCGACGGCGGCTACCTGCCCTCCCCGTCCGCGCGCTCGGCGTCCCCACGGGCCCTGCACGTGGGGGACCTGCGCCGCTCCCGCGGGCTCTTCGCGATGCTCGAGGCGCTCGAGCACGCGCCGTCCTGGACGCTGGACCTGGTGGGGCCGGTGGCGGTGGCCGACCTGCCCGCGCTCGAGGCCTGGCAGGCGTCCTCCCCGGCCGCGGCGCGGCTGCGGCTGCACGGCAGGCTTCCACCCCGCGAGGCGTGGGCCCTGGCCGAGGGGGCCTGGGCCGGGCTCGCGCTGCTCGACGACACGCCGGCGTTCCGCGAGGCGGTGCCGACCAAGGTGTACGAGTACTTCGGCGCCGGGCTCGCCGTCGTCGCCACCCCGCTGCCGCGTACGGCCGAGCTGGTCGAGTCGGCCGGGGCCGGGGTCGTGGTGCCCACCGGCGAGGCCGCCGGCAAGGTGCTCGAGGCCTGGGCCGCCGACCCGTCCACCGTGGACGGGCTGCGTGGCGCCGCCCTCGCCTGGGCCGGCACCGAGCTGTCCGGCGCCTCGGCGTACGACCGGCTGGCCGCCACCGTCGCCGGGCTGGCCCGCCGATGAGCCTGCTGGTGACCGTCTGGGACTCCCGGGACGGCTACGACGACGACGCCGCGCTCGCCCGCTCGCTGGCCCGCAACGCCGGGTGGGACGTCGCGTCGGTGCTGATCACCGGGTTCGGCCGGCGTGCCCAGGGCGTCGACGCCTCCGGCACGCGCTTCGTCCGGGTCCCCGCCCCTGCCGACCCGCCCGAGCCGCTGTCGATCCAGCTCAAGGCGGTCGACGACCGGCTGCTGGTCCTGCGGGCGCAGCTGCGCGACCTCGAGGCCGGAGGAGCCCGCAGGGCCGACCCGCACCGGCTGCGCATCGTCGCCGAGTCCCGCGGGCTGCAGAAGGCCCGGGAGAAGCTCGAGGAGTACGGCGCCCCTGGCGGCGACCTCGTGTCCGCCGTCGACCGGCTCGAGACGAGCGCGGCCGAGCTCGTGCCGGAGCTGCGCCGGCTGGCGCCCGCGCTGGTGGTCGCCTGTGGGCCGGTGGCGCTCCTGGCGTGCGTGCGGGCCCGGGTGTCGGCGGTGGTCTACAGCCCGCGCACTGTCCCGGGCGCCCAGCTGGCGGTCCGCGAGAGGGTCGAGCCGCTGGTCGCCCGGGCGCTCGCCTCGGTCGACCCCGGCTCTCCGGCCGCGGTGTGGGGGGCGGCGCTGCAGGCCGCGGGGGTCGAGGGGGCGCCGCTGTCGCTCGCGCCGGTCCAGGCTCCGGACGCCGACGGGCTCGCGGGCGTACGCCTCGGCGTCGGGCCGGCCGGCTTCGCCGGGCAGGCGTGGGCCTGGGCGCAGGCGGCCCGGGCGTCGCTCGCGGTGCAGGCCGAGGTCGTGACCGTCGAGCAGGAGGTGCTCAACTTCCCCGCCGACCTGCGCCCCACCGCGCAGGAGTGGGGGTCGCTGGACTGGCAGCTCGGCCACCTGCCACGGGCGCTGGCCTGGACCCACGCGCTGTCGGAGTCGGCGCGCCCGCTCCTCGGCCTGCTCAACGGCTCGGTCGTCACGGGCGACCTGCCGGCGCTGCGGCGGGCCGGCGTCTCCGTCGGGGTCGTCTGCCACGGCAGCGAGATCCGTGACCCGCGCCTGCACGGCCGGCTCTACGAGCACTCGCCGTTCGGTCCGGAGTACGACGACGTGCCGCGGCTGCAGGAGGTCGCCGACCGCAACGCGCGCATCCTGGCGGGGTTCTCCGGGCCGGTCTTCGTGTCCACCCCGGACCTGCTCGACTCGCTCCCGCATGCCGTCTGGCTGCCGGTGACGGTCGCGCAGAGCGACTTCGCGCCCGGGCCTCCCGTGCTCGAGCGCGACGTGCCCGTCGTGCTGCACGCCCCGTCGTCGCCGCGGTGGAAGGGCACCGCGGTCATCGAGGAGGTGCTGCAGGGCCTGGTCCAGCAGGGGCTGGTGGACTACCGCCGGCTCGACGGCGTCGACCCCGCCGAGCTGCCCGCGCTGATCCGCGACGCCGACGTCGTGGTCGACCACGTGGTCGTCGGCAACTACGGCGTCCTCGCCTGCCAGGCGCTCGCCGCCGGCCGCGTCGTCGTCGGCCACGTCCACGAGCGCGTACGCCGCCGGGTGCCGCTGCCGGTGCCGGTCCTGGAGGCCACGCCCCCGACGCTGGAGGCGGTCCTGCGGTCGGCCGTGGCCGACAGGGCGCCGGCGCGGGCGCTGGCCGGTGAGGGGCCGGAGTTCGTCCGGGCGCTGCACGACGGTCGGCTGGCCGCGGCCGTCCTGCGGCCGTGGCTGGCGGGGGCGGTGCGCTGGTAGGGGGGGTGCATGATCGTTTGGCCCAGCCGGCTGTCCTGACAGCCAGCGGCGCCACACGATCACCGGCTGGGCGCCAACCCGCCGCGATCAGCGCGCCCCGGATCGCGGCCGCCACGACCTCGGGCTGCTCGCGCACCACGAAGGCCGGGAAGCGCAGCACCCGCTCGCCCTGCACCACCAGCGCGTTGTCGCGGGCCATGTCGTCCCACCAGGACAGCAGCCCGAGGTGCCCGCGGCCGTCGATCTCGAGCACCAGCCGCCACTCGCGCCAGTAGAGGTCGAGCCACCTGACCCGGCCGGCCGCGTCCTTGCGCCGAGCCTGCCGCACGGGCTCGGGCAGGCCGGCCCGCAGGCACAGCGTCAGCACGTCGCCTTCGGTCACCGTGTGCGTGCCGCCCGCGGCCATCGCCACGGTCTCCGCCAGCAGCGGGCGCCTCCGGGTGTTGTGCCGGCGGCCGAGCACGAGCGCCAGGTCGCAGGCGCGGACCAGGCGCTGCTGCACGCCTGCCAGCAGGATCGCCCGGGCGTGCCGGTCGTTCGCGTCCACGTCGCCGCGTCGACCAGCGAGCGGGGCGTCCGCGTCCTGGGGATCGGCGCGCCCGGCTGCACGTCGTCGGGGCCGAGCATCGTGGAGTCGTGCACGACCAGGCCGGGCCGGGGACGGGCGACCTTGCGCCCGGCCGGCACGAGCACCCAGCGCCGCTCCCGGTCCTCGAACCCCTCGAGACCGGCTTCCGCGGCGGCGGGTCGACCCTGCGAGCACCGCTCCTCGACGGCACTGGAAGGACGTCCACCCAGAGCTCCTGGGCCGGGCTCAACGGCCCTGGGTGCGCGACGAGCACTCCAGGAGCGGGCTCCTGCCAGCTGCCGGCCGCCACCCGCGGACGAACGGCGCCGCGCGTCAGGCGGGCGAGCGCCTGGTCGCGGTGCAGGACGGACTGCTGGTGGGCGAGAAGGCCGGCGAGGTCCACGTGCCGAGGCTGGCGGCGGCGCGGCCCCCCGGACGAGTTCCGCGGCACGCCGTGGAGGGCGCTCCACGCCGTCCGCAGGCTCACCTCATTGATCGTTCGGCGTCGGCGGCTGTCACGGCAGCCACCAGAGCCAAACGATCACCGCGAGCTACCGCCCCGCGTATCGCGTCATCAGGTTCGCCAGCGCGCCCAGCCCGTTGACCGCGGTCAGGTCCGGCCGGCGCCGGGCCAGCTTCCACACCGCCAGCCCGGAGTCGCGGTCGACGGCCACGGCGACGTCGGCCGCCCGCGCCACGCGCACGGCGTCGATGTCGCGCAGCAGCCGGCGGGCGTACGCCCACCCGGGCATCCGCCCGAGCATCTTGGCCCGGTACGGCTCGGCCCGCCGCTCCACGCCGCGCAGCGCCCGGGCGAGCCGCCGCGAGCGCGGTGCCAGTGCGGGGACGGTGGGGCGCAGGCCGGTGGGCAGCAGCAGCACGATCTCGCCGCCGGTGGCGTGGACCGCGGCGCGCACCTCGTCGTCGAGCGCGCGGAACGACACGACGTCCGCCTGCCACCCGGCGCCGGCGAGGGCGCGCAGCTGCTGGAGCAGCGGGTCCCGGGCGAGCCGCGGCCCGCCGAGCACGAGCAGGGCCCTCATGCGGCGACCTCGTCCTTCAGCGAAGCGATGCGCGGGTCGAGCTGGCGGTCCCGCCGGTAGCGCGCCGCGAACTCCACCCCGGCGGCGCGCTGGGCGGGGTCGGCGGCGACGACCGCGGCGGCGGCGTCGGCCAGCGCCCGGCCGACGTCGGCCGGGGAGAGCGAGGCGGCCGGGAACCACAGCGGGTACCCGCGCAGCACCTCCGACGCCGCGTTCCCGGGGTCGTGGACCGACACGATCGGCAGCCCGGTCGCGAGGTACTCGTAGACCTTGCCCGACGTCACGTAGCGCCCGGTCCCGAGGACCAGCAGCAGCGCGTCGAACTTCTCGTAGACCGACCGGACGGCGGCCTTCGGCACCGGCCCCTCGTACGACACCCCCACGTCCGCGCCCGACTCGACGACCCGCTGCATCGCGGGGTTCGGCAGGGCGTAGTGCCCGAGGTACCCGTGGATCTCCACCCGCGAGCGCTCGAGAACCGGCTCCAACGAGCGGGCCTCGCGCCAGCCCTCGACCAGCTCGGCGAGCGGGACCTTGCCGCTGACGGTGCCCACGTAGCCGAACGTCAGCCCGGCCTCAGGGTCCGCCGCCCGGGCCGTGCCCTCGGCGGCGAACTCGGGGTCGTAGCCGTTGGCCACGACGCGGAGCTTCGCCGCCGTCTCCGGGTACGTCGTCGCGTGCCACGCGCGGATCGGCTCGTTGACGAACCACACCTCGCGGGCGGCGGCCATGAGCGAGCGCTCCCACTTCTCCACGCGGCTGCCGGGCTGGTGCAGCCGGTCGCCGGAGAACACGTCGAGGGACCAGGCGTCCCGGTAGTCCATGACGTACGGCACGCCGTGCTTGTCGTGCAGCCGCTTGGCCGCGGTGAACGTGACGTGCGGGTTCGCGGTGGCGACGCAGAGGTCGATCCGCCGGGAGGCGGCCAGCCGGTCGACGGCCTTCTCCAGCTCACGCCGCCACGGCCCGTACGCCGGCTCCGGGAACGGCACCTGGTCCAGCTCCTTGCGCGCCCGGGCCCAGAGCCTCGGGGCGTACGCCCGCAGCGCCGGCCACCGGCGCAGGTCCGGCTCGAGCGTGGGCCAGGTGAAGGGGATCCGCTCGACGCGGACCGCGGGGTCGACGCGCTCCTCCAGGGAGGGGTCGACGCCGGTGTAGCGCTCGAAGGCCTCCCGCTCCGGGGTGAGAACGGTCACGTCCCAGCCGCCGCGAGCGAAGGCGTTCGCCGTCGCGAGGGCGCGGTAGACCCCTCCGGCTCGGCAGGGCGGGAATCCCCAGACCACATAGAGCACGTGCGGTCGTCCGGGCAATTCGGGGCCCTCCTGTTACGCTCCGGCGTCGTAATGTGCGACCCCAGCCTAGGGGCGCGGAGCGCCGGAACCTCGCGCGGCCGGGCCCCGGCTATCGTCGGGGCCACGATCGGTTCCGACGGCAGAGACGGCAGGGCGTGCACGCGATGGCGCGAATTCATCCCAGCGCTGATGTCGACGAGCGCGCGACCCTCGGCGAGGGCACGTCCGTCTGGCACCTGGCGCAGGTCCGCGAGGACGCGGTGCTGGGCAAGGGCTGCATCGTCGGCCGCGGGGCGTACGTCGGCTCCGGGGTCCGCATGGGCGACAACTGCAAGCTGCAGAACTACGCCCTCGTCTACGAGCCGGCAGTGCTGGAGGACGGCGTGTTCGTCGGCCCCGCCGCGGTCTTCACCAACGACCACTTCCCGCGGTCGATCGCCCCGGACGGCACGCTGAAGCGCGGCGACGACTGGCAGGCCGTCGGCGTCACGGTGCGGCACGGCGCGTCGATCGGCGCGCGCGCGGTCTGCGTGGCCCCCGTCACGATCGGCCGGTGGGCGCTGGTCGCCGCGGGCGCGGTCGTGACGAAGGACGTACCCGACTTCGCTCTCGTCGCGGGCGTGCCCGCGCGGCGCATCCGCTGGGTCGGCAAGAGCGGCGAGCCGCTGGAGCCGGCCGGCGAGCCGGGACGGTGGCGCTGCCCCAAGACCGGCGAGACCTATCTCGAGCAGGACGACACTCTCACGGAGGAGGCGCGATGATCCCCGCCGCGAAGCCGCTCATCGGCGATGAGGAGCGCGCAGCCGTCGACCGCGTCCTGCAGACCGGCAAGGTCGCGCAGGGCCCCGAGGTCGCCGCGTTCGAAGCGGAGTTCGCCGAACAGCTCGTCGGTGGACGCACCTGCGTCGCGGTGAACAGCGGCACGTCCGGGCAGCACCTCGGTCTGCTCGCCGCCGGCGTCGGGCCCGGCGACGAGGTCATCGTCCCGTCCTTCACGTTCGCCGCGACCGCCAACTCGGTCGCCATCACGGGCGCGACGCCGGTCTTCGTCGACATCGACCCGGCCTCCTTCTGCATCGACCCGGCAGCGGTCGAGGCGGCGGTCACCCCACGGACCAAGGGCGTCATGCCGGTCCACCTGTACGGCCACCCCGCCGACATGACGCGGCTGGCCGAGCTGGCCGACGAGCACGGCCTGCAGGTCTACGAGGACGCCGCGCAGGCGCACGCGGCCGAGTGGCAGGGACGCCGGGTCGGGACGTTCGGCACGTGGGCGATGTTCAGCCTGTACCCGACCAAGAACATGACCTCGATCGAGGGCGGCATGGTCGCCTGCGACGACGACGTGGCCCGCAGGGTGCGCCTGCTGCGCAACCAGGGCATGGAGAAGCAGTACCAGAACGAGGTCGTCGGCCTGAACAACCGCATGAGCGACGTCCACGCCGCCGTCGGCCGGGTCCAGCTGACCAAGCTCGCCGGCTGGACGCGCAAGCGGCAGGAGAACGCGGCATTCCTCGACGCCAACCTCGAGGGGGTGACCACGCCGCCGGTCGCCGAGGGCGCGGTGCACGTCTACCACCAGTACACGATCCGGGTGACCGGGGACCGCGACCGGTTCCAGCAGGCCCTGGCCGACGAGCACGGCGTGGGCAGCGGCGTCTACTACCCGATCCCCAACCACCGGCTTCCGTCGTTCGACCTCACGCTCGACCTGCCCGAGACGGAGCGGGCCGCGCGCGAGGTGCTCTCGCTGCCGGTGCACCCGTCGCTGACGCAGGCGGACCTCGAGCAGATCGTGACGGCCGTGAACGCTTGCGCGAAGGCGGGTTCCTGAGATGGCGATCCTGCGTGCCGGGTTGATCGGCCTGGGCATGATGGGGCGCCACCACGCCCGCGTGCTGCGCTCCCTCGAGGGCGTCGAGCTCGTGGCCGTGGCGGACCCGGGAGGAGACCCGCACTCGGTCGCCGGCGAGCTCGCGGTGCTCAGGTCGGCGCAGGAGCTCGTCGCCGCGCAGATCGACCTCGCGGTCGTCGCGGTGCCGACGCGCTTCCACGAGGAGGTCGCCCTCACCCTGGCGGCCGGCGGCGTGCACACCCTCGTCGAGAAGCCGCTCGCGCCGGACGTCGAGGGCGCCCGCCGCATCGTGCAGGCGTTCGAGGACGCCGGCCTCGTCGGCGCGGTCGGTCACATAGAGCGCTTCAACCCCGCGCTGCAGAGCCTGCGGACGCGTCTCGAGCAGGGCGAGCTGGGAGCGATCTACCAGGTGGCGACCCGCCGGCAGGGGCCGTTCCCGAACCGGATCGCCGATGTCGGCGTGGTCAAGGACCTCGCGACGCACGACATCGACCTCACCGCGTGGGTGACCGGCAAGGCGTTCCGTTCGGTGGCCGCGCGCACGGCCTACAAGTCCGGGCGCGAGCACGAGGACCTCGTGGCCGCGGTGGGCGCGCTCGAGGACGGCACCGTGACGAACCACCTGGTGAACTGGCTCTCGCCGATGAAGGAGCGGGTCACCACGGTCACCGGGGAGAACGGGACGTTCGTCGCCGACACGCTCACCGCCGACCTGACCTTCTACAGCAACGGGTCGGTGCCCACGACGTGGGACGCGATCGCCAAGTTCCGTGGCGTCAGCGAGGGCGACGTCGTGCGCTTCGCGATCCCGAAGCCCGAGCCGCTCATGACCGAGCACACCGCCTTCCTGCAGGCCGTGCGCGCCGGCAGCGCGGAGGCGGCCGGCATCGTGACGATGCGCCAGGGGCTGGCGACCGTCGCGGTCGCCGAGGCCGTGATCGCCAGTGCGGCCAAGGGCGAGACCGTGGACGTCGTCGTTCCCTGACAGCAGCTGTCGCAGGAAGGGGCGCCCGGAGCGGGCGCCCCTCTCCTGCAGGTCAGCGGGCCGTGATCGTCACCACGGGGGAGGTGCCCGTCATCACGACGCCCGGCCCCGTGCCCACGACGCGGTAGGACCAGGTGCCGGGGCGCGGCGGGGTGGCGCGCAGCAGGTAGGTGTAGCTGCCCGCGGTGTTGCTGCCGCCCGTGCCGGTGCTGCCGACGGTGACCCACGTCCGGCCCGTGCGGCGCTGCAGGCGCACCGTCGAGGCCCCGATCGCCCGGCCGCTCACCGCCACGTTCGTCCCGGCGTCCACCGCCCGGCGCGAGGCCTTGGCGGTGACCGCGGCCCGGGCGAAGACCCGGGTGGCGACGATCCGGGAGGCCGGTTGCAGCGTCAGGTTGGTCTCGCCGAAGAAGAGGCACCAGTACCCGACGGGCTTGGTCATGCGCCGCGACCACGTCCCGTCGGCGCGGGTGGCGACGGTCGCGAGCAGGGTGCCGGTCTCGTTGAGGTCCCCGATGCAGCTGCGCAGGGTGAGCCGCTGCCCGGGCGCCGGCGCGCCGGAGCGGGAGTAGCGGAAGGTGCCGCGCACCGTGTAGGCATTGCCCGCCCGCACGCTGCCCGGCTTCGGCGTCACGAGCGTCGCCAGCGGCCAGTCACGGCCGCGCACGTTCACTGCGGGCTCCACGCCCAGCAACCGCTTCACCGGCACCGGCTGGGGGCCGGCCCCGGTCAGGTCGGGCAGCTGCAGGTCGCCCGCGTTCACCGCGGTCGCCCGCCACCGACCGGCGTTGACCGCGCCGAGCACGGCCGAGCCGCTCCACAGCCCGTCCTGTGGCGTGCCCTCGATCAGCCGGAGCCGCACGACCCGGACGTTGTACGCCTGCGGCGCGACCCCGCCGTCGGCGCGCAGCACGACGCACGGGCAGTCGTCCTCGGCCTCGCCCCCGACCCCGCCCCGGCGGTGCGTCACCCCGTCGGGGTCGGTCAGCCGGGCCTGAACCGTCAGGGTGACGAGCTCGGAGCGTACGAGCGAGTCGTCCGAGACCGTCACGACCAGGGACGTGAGGGCCGTGTCGTCCTCCGCGGCCTGGGCCGCGGGCGGCGCGGCCGCGAGACCCGTGGCCAGTGCGGCCACGGCGGTGAGGGCGAGGGGGCGCTTCATGAGGTCTGTCCTTCCGACATCGTCTTCCGTTAGGGCAGGAGACGTCGGGCGGGGCGGCAGGTTGCCCCGGGCACAGCAACGGGCCCCGTACGCGATGGCGTACGGGGCCCGGGCACTGCGGGGCTCAGCGGCTGAGCGTGCCGTCCGCCGAGAGCGTCGCGTTGACCGTCGTCCCGCCGATGGTCAGCGTGACCGTGTAGCCGCCGGCGCCGTTCGGGGTGGCCGTGGCGCTCACCGCGGAGCCGGCCGCGGCCGGGACGACCGCGGTCAGCATCGTGACCTTGGTGCCGGTCGCGCCGACGATCACCGTGCTGACGGCCTGGCGGGTGCCGGGCACCGGGGAGGTCCAGCCCTGGTACGGGCTGGTGGCCCCGCGCACGATCTTCGTCGCCGTCTGGGTGCCGCCGAGGACCGCGATGGGCAGGACGTGCGCCGTCGTGTCACCGCCGGTCGCCACCGCGCCGTTGCCCGCCGGCGACGCCACGAACGAGGTGCCGAGGTGCCACAGCTGGTTGTAGTGGCGCTTGGCCTTCGAGGTCAGCGTGTCCGCGACGATCAGCGCGTCCGGCTGCGGCGTGACCAGGGCGAGCACGCTGCGCTTGCGGTCGACCCCGGCGTACGGCTTGTCCTGCATGACGTACGCGTCGCCGTTGCCGGACACGGTCGCCGCGGTGAGGCTGGTCCGGGCGTACCGCTCGTGCGCCAGGCCGTCGACCGTGACGAGGTTGTGCGCCTCCGGCGAGATGATGTAGTTGCGGTAGGCGCCCTTGGTGTACCCGGAGTGGCCGCCGTCGGTCAGGATCTGGCGGCCGCGGGCGAAGAACGTCACCGACGTGTGGTCGTCGTGGCCGTGATACATCCGGCCCGCGCCGAACCGCAGCGAGTAGAAGCTCTCCTGGGCGAACGGACGCTCGACGCCCCAGCCGCTGCGGCCGAAGACGTAGCCGCCGTTGGTGCGGCTGTTGTAGACGCCGACCCGCTCGGTCGGGGCCGGGCCGCTCGCGCCCTGGGTGGCGGCGTACTCCGCGACCGTGCCGTAGATCGGGGAGGCGACCGCCTTGGTGTCGCCCAGCTGCTCGAGCTTGCCGTCCGGGCGGTGTGCCGCGGCGACGAAGCTGACCGCGTTCTGCAGCTGCGCGCCGACGCCGACGCTCAGCGCGCCGCACGTCTTGAGCCGGTCCAGCGCCTTGGTCCAGAGCCCGAAGTTGTAGGCGCTGTAGCCCGGCGCCTGCTCGTTGTCGACGCCCTGGGCGTCGTAGACCTTGTTCGCGTGCTTGCCGATGCGGCGCAGGCCGACGTCGAGCCAGTCCTGCCGGCCGAGCTCGCAGCCGGCGCTGATGACGCCGAGGCTCTGGTCCAGGCCGATGTTGTTCGGGCCCTGCCACCGCGGCCAGTCGGCGGCCGGGCGCCAGCTCGGGTAGACGTAGCGGCGCGAGTCGGCGTCCCGGCGGTTGCTGAGCTTGTCCGACGAGGAGCCGATGAGGAACGAGACGTGGCGAGCGATGGTCGAGTCGAGCCAGCCCTGGGCGCCGACGGTCTGGCGCAGGCAGAGCAGGAACTGCAGGCGGTGCCCGGCGTTGGAGACGATGCCGCGGGACGAGCCGCGCGGGTCGGTCTTCTCCCAGCTGGGGTTGTCGCGGGCCCAGTCCTGGGTGACCGTGACGGCGCGGGCGTACTGCGCGCTCTTCTCGGCGGGGGTGTAGTTCCGCCAGTAGGGCTTGCGCGGGTAGGTGAAGTCGCGCTCCTGGCTGAGCAGGGAGCCGAGCCACTTGAGAGAGTGCAGCCACGCGGTGCCGGAGACGCCCAACGACGGCTGGCGCCAGGTGACGTCGCCCTTGCCGTTGCCGACGACGCGGGCGCCGATGCCCGGGGCCTTGAAGCCGTCACGCATGACGAAGCCGACCAGGTCGCCCTTGGGGTCACCGGTCAGCAGCCGCGGGTTGTCGAGCCCGCTGTAGCCGAGGCAGGCGGACGCCCCGACGGCGGTGCGGGTGGCGATGGTCGCGGCCGCAGCGGGAGCGGCACTGGTCGTAGGGGCGACGATGCCCGCGGCAACCACCGCGAGCGGGGCGAGGGAGGCGGCGACTCGCGTACGGGAGGTGAGGCGCATAGGCGGGTTTTCGGCTCCTTGGGTGCGGACTTGAGGAGGAGAACCCCGACGATCTCCCCGCCCATCCCGTCAGGGGCCGATCGCAGCCCGCTTGCGTACCCGCCGCGTACCGGCCGCAGGACAGCTCACGACGGCAGGCGCTCCGCGAGCGTGGCGACGACGCGCTCGGCCGCGTCGCCGGCGCCGTACGGCGCGGCGTCCGTGTCGGCCGGGCGCGGCCGCGTGACCGCCTCGGCGACACCGGAGAGGTCGGCGCGCAGGACGTTCCAGCCGAGGTCGACCGTCTCCACCCACTCGGTCTCCGTGCGCAGGGTGGTGCAGGGCACGCGCAGCAGGAACGCCTCCTTCTGCAGCCCGCCGGAGTCGGTGACCACCCCCACGGAGCCCATGACCGCCCGGACCATCTCCGGGTACGGCAGCGGGGCCGTCGGGTGCAGCGAGCCCGTCCGCAGCTCGAGGCCGAGCGCGGCCGCGCGCGCGGCCAGCCGCGGGTGCGCGAGCAGCACCACCGGGTGCGGCAGGGCCGCGAGCGCGGCGACGATCGCGCGCAGCCGCTCCGGGTCGTCGGTGTTCTCCGCCCGGTGGATGGTGGAGAGCAGGTACGGCGCCGCGGGGTCGACGCCCTCGGGCAGCTGCGGCACCCGGTCGGCCATGCCGTCACGGACGGTGAGCAGGACGTCCGTCATCACGTCGCCCACCAGGACGGCCCGCCCGGCCAGCCCCTCGGCCGCCAGGTGGTCGGCGGCCACCTGCGTCGGAGCCAGCAGCAGGTCGGCGGCGTGGTCGGTGAGCACGCGGTTGTGCTCCTCGGGCATGCGCCGGTTGAAGGAGCGCAGCCCGGCCTCCAGGTGCGCCACGGGCAGGTGGAGCTTGACCGCGGCGAGCGCCCCGGCGAGCGTGGAGTTGGTGTCGCCGTAGACCAGCACCCAGTCGGGCCGGTGCTCGTCCAGGACCGCGTCCATCGCCGAGAGGATCGCGCCGGTCTGCACGCCGTGGCTCCCCGAGCCCACGCCGAGGTGGACGTCGGGGGACGGGATCGACAGGTCGGCGAAGAACACGTCGCTCATCACCGCGTCGTAATGCTGGCCGGTGTGGACGATCACGTGCTCGTGGCCGGTGCCGGCGAACGCGCGGGCGACGGGCGCGAGCTTCACGAACTGGGGGCGGGCGCCGACGACGCTGAGCACCTTCACCGGCGGTTCCTCCACAGGTCCGGGCGGGCGCGACGCCGATCTCTCCGGGAGATGTGCGTGGCGCGGAACGGGTTCGAGCGGACGCTAGCCTAGGCAGGTCAAGTCCCCCGCCCTGGAGCGTGCTGTGAAGGTCTGCGTCGTCGCCCTCGGCAAGATCGGGCTGCCCCTCGCCGTGCAGTTCGCGTCGAAGGGCCACATGGTCCTCGGCGCGGACGTCAGCCAGCGGGTCGTGGACCTGGTCAACGCGGGGGAGGAGCCGTTCCCCGGCGAGGCGCACCTGGCCGAGAAGCTGCGCGAGGCCGTCGACGCCGGGCTGCTCACGGCCACCACCGACACGGCCGCCGCCGTTGCCCGGAGCGAGGCCGTCGTCGTCGTCGTGCCGCTCTTCGTGGACAGCGAGGGCGTCCCCGACTTCGGTTGGATGGACGACGCGACGCGCGCGATCGCGAAGGGGCTCAAGCCCGGCACGCTGGTCTCCTACGAGACGACGCTGCCGGTCGGCACCACGCGCAACCGCTTCCTGCCGATGCTCGAGGAGGGCTCCGGCCTGGTGGCCGACGGCTCGGAGTCCGGCTTCGCGCTGGTCTTCAGCCCCGAGCGGGTGCTCACCGGGCGCGTCTTCGCCGACCTGCGCCGCTATCCCAAGCTCGTCGGCGGGATCGACGAGGCGAGCGCCAAGCGGGGCGTCGAGTTCTACGAGGCGGTGCTCGACTTCGACGAGCGCCCCGACCTCAACCGGCTCAACGGGGTGTGGGACCTGGGCTCGGCGGAGGCCTCCGAGCTGGCCAAGCTCGCCGAGACGACCTACCGTGACGTCAACATCGGCCTCGCCAACCAGTTCGCCCGCTTCGCCGGCGAGCACGGCATCGACGTGCTGCAGGTGATCGAGGCCTCGAACTCCCAGCCCTACAGCCACATCCACTCGCCGGGCATCGCCGTCGGCGGCCACTGCATCCCGATCTACCCGCGCTTCTACCTCTGGAACGACCCGGAGGCGACGGTCGTGCGGGCGGCCCGCGAGGCCAACGCCCAGATGCCGGAGTACGCGGTGGCGCTGCTCGAAGGCGCCTACGGCGACCTCGCCGGAGCGCGTGTCGCGGTGCTCGGCGCCGCGTACCGCGGCGGGGTGAAGGAGACGGCGTTCAGCGGCGTCTTCCCGACCGTCGAGGCGTTGAAGGCGCGCGGGGCGCAGGTGACGGTGCACGACCCCATGTACTCCGACGACGAGCTCGACCGGCTCGGGTTCGCACCGCACGCCCTGGGGCAGCCGGTCGACGCCGTCGTGGTCCAGGCCGACCACGCCGAGTACCGCACGCTCGGCACCGACGACCTGCCCGGCGTCAAGGCGATCGTCGACGGCCGCCGCGTGACCGACCCCGCCCGTTTCCCCGGGGTCGTCCGCCGGGTGATCGGCGCCGCGTGACCCAGCCGGTCCCACCTTCCGTGCTCACCAGCGAGGAGGCCGCGGCGTACTGGGACGACCGGCACCGGCGGCGCGGGGACCTCGCCTCCGGCGGCAACGTCCACTTCGACGAGCCGACCAACGAGATCTTCTACGCGGTGCGGCTCGGGCGGCTGCTCGACGTCGTCGGTGACGCCAACGCCGCGGCCGAGCCGCTGCGGCTGCTGGACGCCGGATGCGGCAAGGGGTGGTTCGCCCGCGCCATGGCCCGCTTCGGCCACAGCGTCGACGCGATCGACGCCAGCCCCGCCGCGATCGAGGCGTCCCGCACGGCGAGCGCCACGGCACCGGGACGGCCGCCGAGCTACGCCGTCTCCACGCTCTCGGCCTGGCGGCCCGGATGCCTGTACGACGTCGTCTACTCGGTCGACGTGCTCTTCCACATCGTCGACGAGGCCGAGTGGGCCGCCTCGGTGCGCAACCTGGCCGCCCTCGTGCGGCTCGGCGGGCTGCTCGCCGTGAGCGACTGGGACGTGCCCGAGCGGCGCGTGCTCGGCAGCTACCAGGTGGTCCGCGCGCGCCGGCAGTACGACGAGCTGCTCGCGGCGTCCGGCCTGCAGCGCAGCCGGCTGGGCCGGGACGGCTTCGTGCCCGACGGCTTCCGCGGCAGCCCGGTCGGCTTCCACGTCTTCCGTCGGACCGGCTGAGAGGAACCGACCCCGTGGCACTGCAGCTGCGCGACGCGCTGCGCCCCTACCTGCCCGCCGCCCCGCGCGTCCGCGTCGTGGGGCTGACCGGTGCGGCCGCGGACGACCTCGTCCGTCACCTGCAGCTGCTCGACGGCGCCGAGGTGACGGCCGTGGCGGAGGGCGCCGCGCCCGTCGGCGCAACGCCTGGCGGGCCGCCTCCGGTCGTGCCCGGGACCTTGACCGTGCTGGGCTGGCCCGTCGGGGACGCCTCGGCCGGCGACCGGGTCGCCGCGGCGCTGGCCGAGGCCGAGCCGGGGACCGCCCTCGCCGTGGCGCTCGACCGCGGGCCGCTCGACGCCCCGTGGCCGCAGCTGCTCGACGTGACCGTCGCGGCCGGCGGGCAGGTGCTGGACGCGGTGCCGGTGGCGGGGGACTGGCCGCTGCTGGTGCTCGTCACCGGGGGCGCCGCGCTCGTGCCGCCGGCGCGCTATCTCGCCGGCCCCGACGGGATGCTGCCGCCGGCGCCGGCAGGCGGCCTCTCGGACTCCGAGCGCCGCACGGCCCGGCGGCTCGCCGGGGAGCTGGTCTTCACCAGCCTGCGCGAACGCCAGCTGACGGCCGAGCTGGCCGCTGTCCGCGCGGAGGCGGACGTGCTGCGCACCCAGCCGCCACCGCAGGGGGAGCTGGAGGCCGCCCGCAGCGAGGCGGCCGCCGCCCGCGCCCGGCTGGCCAGGCTGGAGTCCTCCTCCGCGCTTCGGCTCGGCCGTGCGCTGGCCTCGGCCCGCAGCGCCCGCGGGGCCCTCCGGCTGCCCGTCGAGGTGGCGGCCCTGGCCCGGCAGCGGTCCGGCGCCCGCCCCGGCTCGGGCGGTGGCTCAGGGAGCGGCTCGGCGAGCCGCGGCACCGGGGGAGGCCGGGCGTGACCCGGGTGGTCATGCTCGCCGCGAACGACGTGGCGACCGACACCCGCATCCGCAAGGCCGCGCTGTCGCTCGCGCGGCTCGGGCTGGACGTCACCCTGCTCGCGTACGCCCCGGAGGGCGAGCGCAGCGAGTCCTGGATCGGCCCGGTCCGCGTGCTGCGCGTGCCGGTGGTCTGGGGCCTGCGCGACACGGTCCGCGAGCGGCGCGAGCGCCGGCGGGCGACGCCGCGGGTGCTCGGCTACGCCTCGCGCTTCGAGGAGCGCGAGGCCCGGGTGCGCGCCCGGCTCGGCTTCGAGGAGGCCACGCTGCGTGGCGGGGCGGCCGCCCAGGTGAGCCGCAACGTGTGGCGGGCGCGCGGCCAGCTGGTCAAGGTGCGCCGGCGGGGGCAGACGGCGTTCGGCTTCACCTACCGCCGGGCCTGGCGGGTGTTCGACAAGGCGGCGCACTCGGTGCCCGTCGTCGCCCCCTGGCGGCGCGTGCTGCCGCAGGTCCTCGACTACGCCCTCGCCTACGGCCCGGTCCTCGACGAGCTGGCGCCCGACGTGATCCACGCGCACGACGTCGAGATGACCGTCGTCGCGGCGCAGGCGGCCGCCCGGGCGCGGGCCGCCGGCCGGGACGTGCAGTGGGTCTACGACGCGCACGAGTACGTCCGCGGCCTGTCGATCTACGGCGGGCGCACCCCGCGGGTGCGGGCGGCGTGGGCGGCGCTCGAGGCCGAGTACGTCCGGAGCGCGGCCCGGGTCGTCACGGTCTCGCCGGACATCGCCGACCGGCTGCAGGCGCAGTACTCCCTCGCGGAGCGCCCCGCCGTCGTCCTCAACACCCCGGTCAGCGACGCGATCTCGCAGGGGGCCTCGGGACCCCCGCCGGAGCAGGACGTCCGCGACAGCTGCGGGCTCGGCCCGGACGTCCCGCTGCTGCTCTACTCCGGCGGCGTGACCGCCGCCCGAGGGGTGGGCACCGCCGTCGAGGCGCTGACCCGGATGCCGGACGCCCACCTCGCGGTCGTCGCGGTGCCCTCGACGCGCACGATCGCCGTCGGCAACCTGCGGGAGGAGGCCGAGCGGGCCGGCGTGCTCGACCGCGTGCACCTGCTCGAGCCGGTGGCGCCCGCCGACGTCGTGCCCTACCTGTCCGGGGCCGACGTGGGGCTCATCCCGCTCATGCACTTCGGCAGCCACGACATGGCCCTCACCAACAAGCTCTTCGAGTACATCCACGCCGGCGTCCCGGTGGTGGTCAGCGACTGCGCGGCGCAGGCCGCGTTCGTGCGCCGGCACGGCATCGGCGAGGTGCACGCCGCCGGCGACGCCGCCGGGCTCGCCGCGGCGGCGACGGCCGTGCTGGCCGGGCGGAAGCGCTACCTCGCGCCGCTGCACGAGGAGTCGCTGTTGGGGACGTACTCCTGGCGGGGCCAGGAGGAGGAGCTGCGCGCGGTCTACGAGAAGCTGCTCGGCCGCGCGCTGACGCTGCCGCCGGAGGACCTGCGGATGTCCGACCTGGTCGAGCAGCCGGGCAGCGGCGGCCCGGAGCACGTGGAGGAGCCCGTGGGCGGCCCCGACGAGCCGTGGGCGGGCGCTGCGGTCCCCGCCCGGCCGGCGGACGCCCTCGGGCGGCTCAGCGGCGAGGGCGCCGGGGAGGCGGCCGACGAGCTGACGCCCGCCCCGGGCCGCGCCGCCGACGACGAGCCGATGCCGTGACGGGCGGCCCGCCCACGACCGGAGCGCCCGCTGCCGTCGTGGTCGCCGACGCGGGCGCGGCGGACGCGGCCCGGGCAGCGGCGCTCGAGATCGCCCGGCTCGGCCTCCGCACCAGCCTCGTGCTGCCGGCGGCCGCCGCCCGCCGCTCCGAGGCCGACCTCGGCCCGGTGCACGTCGTGCGCGTCCCCGTCGGCACCGCACTGTGCGACGCGGCCGCCGCCCGCGAGCGGCGGCGGTCCGCCGCGCCGCGCGTCCTCGGCTACGCGGACGCCGCCGACGAACGCGCGGCCCGGCTGCGGGCCCAGCTGGCCGCCGCCGACGCCGCAGCACGGGGCGGCGCTGCCGCGGCGGTCGCGTCCGCGTACTGGCGGGGACGCGGGGAGCTCGTGCGGGTGCGCTCCGCGGCCCAGCGTCGGGTGGTGGCCCGGGCCTGGTCGGCGGGGCGCAGAGCGCTGGCGTCGGCGGGCAGCCGGCTGCCCCGTGCCGGCTGGCGGGGCGACCCGCGGGTGGGTGACCTGGAGCTGGCGCTCGGCCCCGTCCTCGACGCGCTGAAGCCGACCGTCGTGCTCGGCGTCGGGCCGGCGGGCCAGGGCCTCGCGACACGGGCCGCCGAGCGCGCTGCCGCCGCCGGGCGGCCGCTGCTGGTGGCGCGGCCCGGCGACGGGGTCCCTCAGCAGGTGCGCGACCTCGCGGCCGGGCTGGCGCCGGTCGCGGTGCCGGCGAACGTGACGGAGGTCGCCCGCGCCAAGCGGCGGGAGCGGCCGTACCTTCTCATCGGCCCGGCGAACATGGCCGGGCAGGGCTGGGAGTGGGCACGCGCGGCCGAGCGCGGGCTCGGCGTCGACGCCGAGGTGCTCACCGTGACGCGCGGCAACCTCGCCTTCGTCAGCGACACCCGGGTCAGCGCCCAGGACTTCGCCCGCAACCCCGCCTGGCAGCGCGGCTGGACCGCCCACGTGCTGGACACCGCGACGCACACGCTGCTCGAGGCCGGCCGCCCGCTGCTCGGCACGCTGCACGGGCGGGACTTCGCCGCCGACGTCGACGTGCTGCGCTCGGCAGGGATCGCCGTCGGGCTGGTCTTCCACGGCTCGGAGATCCGCGACCCGCGCCGGCACGCCGAGCTCTACGCAGAGTCGCCGTTCCGCGACCCGCACGCGGAGCTGACCGCCCGGCTGCAGCGCCAGGTCGACGAGCTCGCCCCCAAGGTCGCCGCCTTCGACGGGCCGAGGTTCTTCTCGACGCCTGACCTGCTCGACGACGTGCCCGGCGGGCTCTGGCTGCCCGTCGTGATCGACACCTCGGTGTGGGCCCCGCAGGCGGAGCCGCTGCAGCGCGCCCGACCGGTCGTCGTGCACGCCCCGTCCAACAAGGCCCTCAAGGGAACCGCCCGCATCGAGCCGGTGCTGGCCGAGCTCGAGGCCGAGGGGCTGATCGAGTACCGGCGGCTCGAGGGCATCCCGCCGGAGCAGATGCCGGCCGCGCTCGCCGACGCCGACGTCGTGCTCGACCACTTCGTGATCGGCAACTACGGGGTGCTCACCTGCCAGGCGATGGCCACCGGGCGGGTGAGCGTCTCGCACATCTCCGACCGCGTCCGCAGCCGCGTCCCGTCCCCGATCCCCACGATCGAGGCGACCGCCGGCACGCTCGCCGACGTGTTGCGCGGGATCTGCGCGGACCGCGACGCCGCACGCGCGACCGCGGCGCAGGGCCCTGCGTTCGTGACCGAGTTCCACGACGGCCGCTACTCGGCGGCCGTGCTCGCGCCGTTCCTCGGCGCGGCGCCCCCTCCGCACGGGTGACGCGGGCCGGCCGTGGGCGCTGATGCCCCGGCCGGCGCCTACCGTGCACGTGCCGTCCACCCCGCAGGAGCTCCACGCAATGCCCCGTACGCCCGTCACCGCCGTGGTGGCTGCCCTCCTCCTCGCCTCGTTCCCGGCCGCGGACGCCGCCGCCACCCCGGCCGAGCGCACGGCCCCCGCCGTGGAGGCCGTCCTGCTGGACGCCGCGGCCGGCGGGGACGACGACGCCGGCCGGGCGGGCGCTCTCACCCGGCAGGCCTGGCCCTCCGGCACGTACGCCGTGGTCGAGGCGCAGGGCACGTTCTCCCGCTGGGCCGGCGCGGTCTGGGGGACCCGGGGCGTGTGCGGCGTGCCCGAGCCGTCGCCGGCGTTCCCCAGCGCCGGCGGGGGGCAGGGCCTCGTCGGCCAGGACGCGGAGGTGGAGTTCGCGCAGTCCTACGCCTGCGACGCGGACGACGCTCCGCTCCCGCGTCACCTCGGCGACCTGCTGATCGACGCCGGGGGCGGCTTCACCCATCCGCAGGCGGTGGGGGGCCCGTACTCCACGCCCCGCCCGGACCACCGCTACACCTACGTCGTCGTCGGGACCGGCAAGCGCATCGCGTTCCGCGTCCGCGACGTGAACGCGGGCGACAACTACGGCCGGCTGCGGCTCGTCGTGCGCACCGCGTCCCGGGCGGACTGCGCGGGCGAGGGCTGGCGCGCCTTCGGCGAGTTCGTCGACGAGGCCCAGTGCGCCGCGCTCCTGCCCGGTACGTCACGGCGGCCCGCGCCCGCGGCCACGCTGCGCTTCGACTCCCCGCCCGCGGCCGTGCGCACGGGCGGGACGGCGGTCCTGCGCGGCTTCTTCTCCGGCACCGGGGCCCCCGTAACCACCGTGGATGTCGAGCTCTGGTCGCGGCCCGCGGCCGGGCGCTGGTCCAGGACGGCCGTCCTGCGCCCGACGGCGGCCGGCCGCGTCGCCGCGGGTGTCAAGCCGCGGGTCACCACCGCGTACCAGCTGCGGCTGCCCGGGAGCACCACCCGCTCGGCGGTCACCACCCTGCAGCTGACCCCGCGCATCGTCGTCCCCGCCCGGCTCGCGCTGGCCAGCGGCCGGTCGGGCACCGTGCGCGGCACGGTCGAGCCGCGGCGGCGTGGGCTGCGGGTGGAGCTGTGGTCCGGGCGGCGGCGGCAGGCAACTGCGCGGACGGGGCCGGCCGGAGGCTTCGCGCTGCGCGTGCCGGCCGGTACGGCCCGCCGGGCCACTCTCGACGTCGTCGTGCCGCGCACCGCGGCGCTGGGGCGCGGCGTACGGCACGTGGTGCTGACCCGGCCCCGGGCGTAGGGGCCGCGGGCCGAGCGGTCAGGCCTTTGCGGCGGCGGGCCGTCCGTCCAGGGCGGCCAGCAGCCGCGCGACCTCGCGGTCCGGGGCGTCGGACCGCATCACCTCGCCCATGACCGCGACGGCCGCGGCGCCGGCGGCCAGGCAGCTGGCGGCGTTCCCCGTCCCCACGCCGGCGAGCGCGGCGACCGGCAGCGCCCCGGCGACGCGGGCCATCGCGGCGAGCCCGTCGAGGCCGAGCGCCGGCCCGTACCCCGGCTTGGACGGCGTCGGGAAGACCGGGGACACGGTCACGTAGTCGCAGCCCTCGGCCAGGGCGTCGCGCACGTCCTGCGCCGAGTGGCAGGAGCGCCCGACGACTGCCGGCCGGTCGGC
The DNA here is from genome assembly GCF_011250645.1 of Motilibacter aurantiacus. Lineage (NCBI taxonomy): Bacteria > Bacillati > Actinomycetota > Actinomycetes > Motilibacterales > Motilibacteraceae > Motilibacter > Motilibacter aurantiacus. Next base: position 204,318 of record NZ_JAANNO010000001.1, on the reverse strand, counting down.
GGGGAACGCCTCCGCGCCGGCGAGGTGGACGGCGGGCGCGCCGGCGGCCGCCCCCGCGAGCACGAGGAGCCCGCCCACCGGCTCGAGCTCCGCCCGCAGCCGGTCGGCCAGCCGCAGCCGCTCCACGAGCGGCAGGTCCTTCTCCCGGAGCACGACGGCCCGTGCGCCGCCGTCCACCGCTGCCGCCACGGTGTCCTCGAGCCGGCGGCACAGCCGCCGGTCGGTGAGGACGAGCAGCGGCGGCAGCCTCACAGCTGCGGCAGGCCGGCCATCGGCGTGGAGGCCTCCGCGTGCCAGCGCCGCGGGATCCGGCCGGCGCGGTAGGCCAGCCGCCCGCCCTCCACCGCGTGCCGCATCGCCAGCGCCATCCGCTCCGGGTCGCGCGCCCGGGTCACCGCCGAGGCGAGCAGGACGGCGTCGCAGCCCAGCTCCATCGCCAGGGCGGCGTCGGACGCGGTGCCGATCCCCGCGTCCAGCACCACGGGGACCGGGACGGACTCGCGGATCAGGGAGATGTTGTGCGGGTTGCGGATGCCGAGCCCCGAGCCGATCGGCGAGCCGAGGGGCATGACCGCGGTGCAGCCGACGTCCGCGAGCCGGCGGGCCACGACCGGGTCGTCGCTGGTGTAGGCCAGGACCCGGAAGCCGTCCAGGACGAGCTGCTCGGCCGCGTCCAGCAGCTCCACCGGGTCCGGGAGCAGGGTCCGCTCGTCGCCGATGACCTCGAGCTTGACCCAGTCGGTCTCGAAGGCCTCCCGGGCCAGCTTGGCCGTGAGCACGGCCTCACGGGCCGTCATGCAGCCGGCGGTGTTGGGCAGCAGCCGCACCCCCGCCCGCTCGATCACGTCGAGCAACGATCCGCCGTCGGCCGGGCTCACGCGGCGCAGGGCCACCGTGACGATCTGACTGCCCGACGCCGCCAGCGCTCGGTCGAGCGCCTCGAGGCTCGGCACGCCGCCGGTGCCCAGCAGCAGCCGGGAGCCGAAGACCGCCCCGCCCAGCTCGAGCAGGTCCGCCGCCTCGTCCGCCCGCGCCGCGGGCGTCGCCTCCGCCGCCATCTCAGCCTCCTGCCACCGGTGCCAGAACCTCCACGGCGTCGCCCGCCGCGAGGACCGTCGTCTGCCAGGCGCCGCGCGCGACGACCTCGCCGTTCACGGCCACGGCCACCCGGCGGGCCTCCGGCGCCGACCGACGGACCACCTGGGCGACCGTCGCGGCCTCGTCGACCGACGCCTGCTTCCCGTTCACGGAGACGATCACAGTGCCGCGACCTCCGGTTGCTCGTCGACTGCCTGGAACCTCTGGGGCGAGAACGGCGCTGCCGCCGCGGGGAAGGAGCCGGTGGCGAGCACCTCGGCGACCAGGTCCGCCGTCACCGGTGCCAGCAGCACCCCGTTGCGGTGGTGCCCGGTCGCCAGCACGAGCCCGGGCAGCGCCGAGGCGCCCAGCAGCGGCGCGTTGTCGGGAGTCCCCGGCCGCCAGCGGGCGAGCGTCTCGACCAGCTCGAGCTCCGAGACGCCGGGCACCATCTCGGCCGCGTCGTGCAGCAGGTCGTGCACGGCCCCGGCGGTGACCCGCCCGTCGAAGCCGAGCTCCTCCGACGTGGCCCCGACGACCAGGCGTCCGTCGGACTGCGGGACGAGGTAGGCCCCGCGGCCGCGCACCAGGCCGCGGACCGTGCCGCTGAGCAGCTGCTCCCCGCGCAGCCGCAGGACCTGCCCCTTGACCGGGCGGACCGGGACCGCGCCCGCCGGGACGCCGGGCAGCCGGCCGCTCCACGGCCCGAGGGCCAGCACGACGGCGCCGGCCCGGAGGAGGCGCCCGTCGCCGAGGCGTACGCCCACAGCCCGCCCGTCCTCGACGGCGAGCGCCGCGACCGGGGCACGCACCAGCTCCACCCCGGCGCCGTCCGCGGCGGCCAGCAGGGCCGCGTGCAGGGCGCGCGGGTCCACCGAGTAGTCCCCGTCGACCAGCACCCCGCCGCGCACCCGGGGCGTGAGGGCCGGCTCGCGCCGTCGGCAGGCGCCCGCCGTCAGCCGGACGGCGCTCAGCCCCAGCTCGCGGTGGAAGTCGTGCAGCGCCAGCAGCGCACGCAGGTCGTCCTCGTCGAACCCGACGAGGAGCGTGCCCGCCGTCCGCAGCCCCACGGGCAGCCCCCCGGCGCGCTCGACCTCCGCGACGAAGGCCGGGTAGCGCTCCAGGGAGAGCCGGGCGAGGGCGAGCAGCGCCTCCTCGCCGTACGCCGCCTCGGCCACGGGGGCGAGCATCCCGGCGGCGGCGTACGACGCGCCCGTGCCCGGGGCCTCGTCGACGACGCTGACCCGCAGGCCGCGCTGCGCGGTGCGCCAGGCGACGGCCAGCCCGACGAGGCCGCCGCCCGTGACGACGACGTCAGCGCCGTCGCTCGCGGCACGGGCAGGAACGGTCACGCGATGCTCCCTACGCCGGCATTACCCGGACAGGTTCCAACGGTCGGCGGCGCGTCGTAGCCGCCCTCTCAGCCCGGTCGTCCCGAGCTCCCGATCAGCGCCGCGGAGTCTATGCACCCGGCCGTCCGGGGCGGGGACCGGGAGGTCGACGCGGCCCGCGTGCCGCGGCCGGTGCCGTCTGGGCAGGCGCTCAAGCTCCAGGGGGACGTGCCGATCTCCCGCAGGTGACCCAGATCGAGCCGGTGTCGGCTCCTGCCGGCGGCCCTTCCGCGGTGTGGGCGGAGCCCACCCGCTCCGTCGCCGACTTCACCTCTGCGGCGCGGGCCACGCTCGAGCGGCTGCACGCCCAGCTCGGCATGGACATGTGGGCGGTGTCGCGCCGCGACGGCGAGGACTACGTGGTGCTGTCCGCGCTCGACACCGGCGGGGTGGGCGTCGCCGCCCACGACGTCCTGCCCTGGGACGACACCTTCTGCGCGGCGAGCATCGCCGGTGACGCGCCGCGCTTCGCCGTCGAGGTCGACGACGTCCCCGGGTGGGCGCACGCGCGGGCCGCCACCGGCCTGCCCTTCCACTCGTACCTGACCGTCCCGATGGCCGGCCCGGACGGGGAGCTGCTCGGCACCGTCTGCGCCGGGTCCCGCTCCCCGGTCGACCCGTCATTGGCCCTGCGCCTGCCCGACGTGGAGCTCGCCGCGGGGCTGCTCGGGACGCTGCTCGCGTACGAGGCCCGCCTCGAGCAGGAGGCGCGCCGCGCGCAGGTCGCGGAGGACGACGCCTGCCGGGACGCGATGACCCGGCTCGGGAACCGCCGGGCCTGGGACCGCGCGCTGGAGGCGGAGGAGGCCCGGGCCCGCCGCCTGGGGCTGACCGCGTCGGTCCTCGTGCTCGACCTCGACGGCCTGAAGGCGCTCAACGACAGCGGAGGGCACGCCGAGGGCGACGCCCTGCTCCAGCGCGCCGCCGACGTGCTGCGCCGCGAGTTCCGCGCCGACGACCTGGTCGCCCGGCTCGGTGGGGACGAGTTCGCCGTACTGCTGCCCGGTGCGACCGCGCCCGGCCTCGTCACCGTGGTCGACCGCCTCCGGCAGAGCCTCGACGACGCCGACGTCCGCGCCTCGATCGGCGCGGCCACCCGGCGAGCGTCCTCGGGCCTGGTCGAGGCGTGGCGCCAGGCGGACGCCGCGATGTACGCCGACAAGGCCGCTCGGGCCGCTGCTGCCGACGCCGGGGGCAGCTCGTCCGCCCCCCGCCGCTCCGGCTCGCGCCGGGCCGCCGGGCCGGAGCCCGTCGCCGGAGCCGAGCAGATCCTGCGTCTGCTGGACTCGGCGCGCCGCCAGCTCGGGATGGACGTCGCGGTCCTCGGCAGCCTTCAGGGCGACACCTGGTCGATCCGCCATCTCGCGGCCCGTGCCGGCGTCCCCGCACCGCACGGGTTCACCTGGGAGCGTGCCGGGTCCTACTGCCAGCGCGTCCTCGACGGGCGGCTGGCGCCCGTGGTCCCGGACGCCGCGGCGCACCCGGTCACCCGGGACCTGGCGATCACCGAGGCGCTGGGCATCGGCGCGTACGTCGGCGTGCCGGTCCGGCTGCGCGACGGCAGTGACTACGGGGTGCTGTGCGCCCTGTCGGCCGACGCCCAGCCGGAGCTGCGCCCCCGCGACGCGAGCGTGCTGGAGATCCTGGCGGAGGCGCTCGGGGAGCTGGTGACGCGGGACGAGGAGCAGGCCGCCGAGCGGCGCAGCGTGCTCGCGCGCCTCGACGAGCTGCGCCGGGCCGGTGGGCCCGTCCCCGTCTACCAGCCCATCGTCGAGCTCGCGCAGCTGCGGCTCGCGGGCGCCGAGGCGCTCAGCCGCTTCCCCTCGGGCCTGCCGGACCAGTGGTTCGCCGACGCCGCCCGTGTGGGGGCCGGCGAGCAGCTCGAGCACGCCGCCGTCCGCGCGGCGCTGGCCCACCGGCCGGCCGTCGGCGGGTTCCTGTCGATCAACGTCACGCCCTCGGTGGCCGCGTCACCGGGCCTGGCGCGCGCGCTGGAGGGGCAGCCGCTGGACACGTTGGTGCTCGAGCTCACCGAGCACGAGCGGGTGGACGACTACCGCGGCCTGCTGGAGCACCTCGCCCCGCTCCGGGCACGCGGGCTGCGCCTCGCCGTCGACGACGCGGGCGCCGGCTTCGCGAGCATGCGGCACGTGCTCGCGCTGTCACCGGAGTTCATCAAGCTGGACATGAGCCTCATCCGCGACGTGCACCTGGACCCGACCCGTCATGCGCTGGCCGCCGCCCTCACCACCTTCGCCCGGCACACCGGGGCGTTCCTGGTCGCGGAGGGCATCGAGACGGCGGAGGAGCTCGACTGCCTGCGCGCCCTCGGCGTCACGCACGGGCAGGGCTACTTCCTCGGCCGGCCGGGGTCGCTCGACGCCTCGGGCTGACCGGGCCAGCACGCCCGGGCGCGCTGCGGCCCCCGGGCGCCCTCCGGGGGCCGCAGCCTGCTCCGACGGGAGCGGCTGGGTCAGGCCGCCTGCCCGAGCGCCTGCGCCAGCCGCCGGTGCTCGGCCGCGTCCGCCGGCCGGCTCTGCCGCTCGAGCACCCGGGCCAGCGCGATGCGGGCCCAGCCGTCGTCCGGCCGCCGGTCCACCAGCGTGCGCAGCGCCTCCTCCGCGCGGCGCAGCTGCGCCGACGCGAACAGGGCGCGGGCGTACAGCTCCAGCGCCCCGGTGTGCTCGGGCGCCGCCGCGACGACGGGCGCGAGCACCCGGGCGGCCTCGGCGGGCTGCCCCAGCTCGAGCAGGAAGTCCCCGCGGCGGAACTCGGCGTACAGGTCGGGGGTGGTGGTCATGGGATTCCTCCTTCGGTGGCCGCTCAACAGCGGCGGCGGGGAATCCCTTCCGACCCGGCCGTCCGGGCTACGCGCAGGTGTCCGACAGCGCGGTGCGCAGCTCGAGCGGGGTTGCCGACGGGGAGGGCTTGCCGGACCCGGTTGCGCCGACGCGGACGGCCCGCACGCCCTTCCAGTCGCTGCCGACGACGAGCTCGAGCGTGCCCCACAGGCCCTCGACCTGCTCGGACGTCGCGCCGATCACCGAGGTGGCGAGGGTGCGGCCGGACTCGTCCCACCGCGGGTCGTAGCGCACGACCGAGGCCGTGACGCCCGTCTGCTCGCCGAGCTCGACCGACTCCACCTGGAAGCCGCGCGCGCGCAGCGCCTCCGCGGCCGTCTCCGCGTCGGCGAGCGAGCCGGTCCCGGAGAGCACCTTGACCTTGACGTCCTTCGGGGCGGTCTGGACCCGCGGCGTGGGGGCCGTCGACGGGGTGGGCGTCGGCGACGGGGTCGAGGTGCGCTTGACCTTCTGGCCCGGCAGCGGCTGGTCGGTCCGGACCGCCTCCCAGATGCCGTCCGCCGCCGAGGTCCAGATGAGGCGGTTGCGGTCCACCGGCCACTCCTGCGTCGGCACGGTGGTGAAGGCGATGTTGCCCAGGCCGATGTTCTGCACCTCGCGGCCCAGCTTGGCCAGTGAGGAGATCGACATGTCCGTGGTCAGCGACTTGGTCGCCGCGTCGAGGAAGCTGTAGATCTTGTCGGGGCGGGCCAGGATGCCCTTCGAGGTCGCCTTGCGGATCATCGCGGCGATGAAGAGCTGCTGGCGCACCGTGCGCTGGGTGTCGGTGCCGTCCCCGATGCCGTAGCGCAGGCGGACGTAGTCGAGGGCCTTCTCACCCTTGAGGTTGTGCGGCCCGGCGGCGAAGGAGATGTTGCCGGTCCGGTCGTTGATCGCCTCCGGGATGCACACCCGCACCCCGCCGAGCGCGTCGACCATCGAGGTGAAGCCCTTGAAGTCCACGACCACGTAGTCCTCGATGCGCACGTCGGTCATGTGCTCGACCGTCTTCACGGTGCAGGCGGCGCCGCCGATGGTGAACGCCTCGTTGAACATGTGCAGCGAGCCGTCCGAGCGGTAGGTGCGGCCCTTGCCGTCCGTGCGCTCGCAGTCGGGGATCTCCACCATCGAGTCGCGCGGGATGCTGATGCCGTACGCCGACTGCCGGTCGCCGGACAGGTGGAGCAGGATCGTGGTGTCGGAGCGCTCGTCGACCTCGTCGCCGCCGACGAAGCCGTTGTCCCCGGCGCGGGTGTCCGAGCCCATCACCAGGATGTCGACCGGCTCGTGCTTCTCCTCGACCGCCGGCGCGTTGGTCGGGCGGTCGGTCCCCAGCGCCTCGTCGATCGACTTCTGGGTGATGTTGCCGTCGAGCCGCCGGTAGAGCAGGGCCGCCGCCGCGCCGACCCCGACGAAGGTCATGGCGAGCGTCAGCCCCAGGGCGACGAGCACCCGGTGCCAGACGCGTGGGGCACGGGCGTGGCGCGCTCGGATGCCAGCGGAACGGCGCATGGGTTCCTTCGGGTCTGGCCGGGCGACCCGGCGGGGCTCGTACGGTTGCCGATCACTCCGGTGCAGTCCGGGTCGGGGTTGCCGGTGACCCGGGGGGCGCGTCACCAGGACGGGCCCAGCGGCATCAACGCCACAACGGGGCGAGCCGTTTCCAGCCTACCGGCGTCGCTGTCCTGGCAGCCGGAGGCTGTGGCATACCTCTCCCGCTCGGGGGGTTTGCCGCGGCCGCCGGCCGGCTCCCGTCGACGGGGCCGGGGCAGGGCGCGCCGGACGGCCGCGCGATCGGGGGCGCCGGCAGGCCGAGACGGCGACACGCCGCGCGGGTTCACGGAAATCCTTGAGGCATGTGCAACGCTCCGGAGGGGAGACACGGCGGTGCTGCTGTGACTACAGTGACTGCTGTCGTCTCCTGATGCTGTCGCATGTGCTTCGTCCGATACGAGGAGTTGCTTCCTCATGTCGGACGGTGCTCCTGCCGAGGGACAGGGGACCGCGCCCGCGGATCGGTGCCAGTCGCGCCTACCGAGCTGGGCGCACGGCACGTCCTCCTAGGAGGAGGCGTCGGCGCCCGGGGAAGGTTGGCCGTCCGGTCCGGCCCGTACGCGGACGACCGTCGCCGGCCCCGGCCGGCGTCGTTCGACCGGCCGCTCTGACCGCCCCGCAGCAAGGAACGCACGTGCGCCCGACTTCCGCTCTGCTCGCCGTCGGCATCGTTCCGGCGGCGTTCGCTCTGCCTGTCGTCACGCCGCCCGCCCCGAGCGCGCACGCGGTCGAGCCCAAGGTCGTCGAGCTGGCGCTCGACGGGGTCGACCCGAAGGCGGCCTCTGCTCTCGGTGGCGTCACCCGGCTGTCGGCCGGCGCGGTCCGCCCCGCCGTGCTGACGCCACCGGTGCGCACGGCGCGCTTCGACCTGGTCTCCGTGAGCTGGGAGAAGGGGAGCGAGGGCGCCGGCACCGCGATCACGGTGCGCGTCCGCGAGCACGGGCGGTGGAGCGCGTGGGAGGCGCTCGAGCGGTCCGACGACGGCCCCGACGCAGGCACCCCGGACGCCGCGGCGCAGTCGCGCACCGCGAGCGCCATGCTGCTCGTCGACGGCGCGGACGGGGTCCAGGTGCGCGTCGACGCGGTCGGCGGCAAGGCCCCGCAGGACGTCAAGGCCGAGCTCATCGACGGCGGGCGCTCCGCCGCGGACGGCCGGCGCCCGGTGCGCCCGGCAGCGGTCGCCAACGCGGCGGTCGCCGCGCCGGCGATCGTCACCCGCGCGCAGTGGGGCGCCGACGAGAGCCTGCGCGGGCGTACCCCCAACTACACGGGCACGCCGAAGATCGGCTTCGTCCACCACACGGCCTCGACCAACAGCTACAGCGCCGAGACGGCAGCTGCGCAAGTACGGGCGATCTACGCGTATCACACCAAGGTCAACAAGTGGTCGGACATCGGCTACAACTTCCTCGTCGACAAGTTCGGCACGGTCTACGAGGGGCGCGCCGGCGGGATCGACCGGGCCGTGCTCGGCGCCCACACCGGCGGCTTCAACTCCGACAGCTTCGGCGTCTCCGCGCTGGGCAACTACGACACCACCGACGCCCCCGGCCCGATGGTCGAGTCCATCTCGCAGGTGCTCGCGTGGAAGCTCGCGTCGGCGTACCGGGACCCGAACGCCTCGGTCACGGTCACCAGCGCCGGTGGCGGCACGTCCCGCTACCGGTCAGGGGAGCGGGCGACCGTCCCCGTCGTCGCCGGACACCGTGACGTCGGGGCCACCGCCTGCCCCGGCCGCTACCTCTACGACGACCTGCCCGCCATCCGGTCCAGGGTGACCGAGCTCATGGGCCCGTCGTTCTTCGACCCGGTGACCTCGCCCGCGGCGGTCAACGCGGTCGCCACGGGGACCGCCCCCGACGGCACCACGCTCTTCACCGCGCCGGCCGGCAACGTCACGCTCACGGCGCGGTCCTCCGAGCCGCAGCTGTGGAAGATGACGGTGACGAACTCGGCGGGGACCGTGGTCCGCGGCCAGAGCGGGCACACGACCGGCCAGCTGCCGGGCATCTCGGCGACGTGGAACCGCACCGTCAACGGCCAGCCGGCCCCGGCCGGCCTCTACACCCTGCGGCTCACCGGCACCACCGAGGGCGGGGCGCCCGTGGCGCCGTACGTCTCGACCTTCAACGTCAAGGCCTCCGCGCAAGCGCCCGTGGTCGCCCCACCGAAGCCCGTCGTCAAGGACCCGCCGATCATGGCGAAGGTCTACACCGACGCCGGGGACACGACCTACAACGGGCGCAAGTTCTCCACGTCCTGCGAGGACTTCGGGGCGCTGCACCGCTGCTCCACCTACGTCACCGCGACCTACTACGCGCAGGGCAAGGGCAAGGTCCTCAAGAAGTACGGCAAGGTCTTCTCCGGCTGGGGCTACACCTCGCCCGCGACCGCCAACTGGGACACGAGCCCCTACGCGACCCCGGGCGAGAAGGTCATCGGCGGCAAGAAGTGGAAGGTCACCTGCACCGCCGACAGCGGCCCGCGCCGCTGCCGCAGCGACGTGCTGACCAAGGTGCTCACCCCGGTCAAGGGCAAGGGCGGCAGGGTGACCTACAAGGCCGTCGAGGTGTGGAAGCTCAACCGCTACGTCCGGCTGACGGTGGTCCGGTGACCCGCCTCGCCCGCGGCCTGGCCGGCGTCACGGCCCTCGGCCTCGCCGCGTCGCTCGCCCCGCTCGCCGGCGCGGTCGGGCAGGCCGCCCAGGCCGCGCCCGTCACCCGCGCCGCGCTGCCGGCCGCGTCCACCGTGACGGTCACCGGCGCCGGGTTCGGCCACGGCGTCGGGATGAGCCAGTACGGCGCCTACGGCCAGGCCCAGGAGGGGCGCACGGCCGAGCAGATCCTGCCGCACTACTTCACCGGCACCACGGTGTCGGCCGCGCCCGACGCCCGCCCGATCCGGGTCAACCTCGCGCACGGGGTGAGCAGCCTCGCGCTGTCCAGCACGGCGGTCGCGGCCGGAGGCGGCGCGTGGCAGCTGACGATCGACGCGACGCCGGTCGGCCTGGCCGCCGGTGACCGGGCGACGGCCACGGCCTCGGACTCCTCGGTCGCCGTCGCGGTGGCCCGGGCCGACGGCACCGCCGAGCAGTACGCCGGCAGCCGGCTCGCGGTCGAGTGGGGCGGCGGTGCCGGCGCGCTGGCCGGCTCGCCCGCCACCGTCGTGTCGGTGGGGTCGGACCAGCTGCGCCGCGGCTCGGTCGAGATCCTCCCCTCGGCCGCGTACGGCGGGTCGAAGGGCCGGCTCGAGGCCGTGGGGGTGCTGAGCCTGCACGACGAGTACCTCTACGGCCTGGCCGAGGTCCCGTCCTCCTGGCCGACCGAGGCGCTGCGCGCGCAGGCCATCGCGGCCCGCTCGTACGCCCTCGGCATCGTGCTCGCGAAGCCGGGGGGCACGCGCGGCTGCGGCGACTGCAACGTCTACGACACCGACGCGAGCCAGGTCTACACCGGCTGGAAGAAGGAGGGCGAGCGCTCCGGGTCGACGGTCTGGGGGGACCGCTGGCGGGCCGCGGTCGACGCGACGACCGTCGGGGCCGACTCCGGGCTCGTCGTCAAGGACGCGTCCGGCAGCCCGATCCGCACGTACTACTTCTCCTCCAGCGGCGGGCGCACCCGCAACAGCGAGTGGGTCTGGACGTCACCGCTGAGCTACGCGAAGTCCGTGGACGACCGCTGGAGCAACGGCTCCTACAACCCGAACCGCTCCTGGACGGTGAGCGTCGCCGCGTCGAAGGTCGCTTCCGCGTTCGGCCTCTCCGGCATCGCCGCGCTGGCCGTGACGGAGAAGGACGGCTCCGACGCCGCGACCGCGGTCACCGCGACCGGCCCGGACGGCACGAGCAAGCAGCTCGACGGCGAGGTCTTCCGGACCAAGCTGGGCCTCAGGTCCGCATGGGTGCGGTCGATCTCGCTCGACGTGCCCCCGGTCAGCACCCCGACCCCGCCCGCGCCTCCGGCGGTCGACCCGCCGACGCTCTCGATCGTCTACCGGCAGCCCGGCGAGCGCACGCACAACGGCCGGCAGTGGCGCACCACCTGCATCGACTACGGGCAGACCCACCGCTGCACGGCGTACGGCGTCGCGACGTTCTACGTGCGGGACAAGAGCGCCCGGGGCGGCTACGCCCGCCGCGTCGGCTACAAGCCGATGGCGACCGCGTACGACACCCCGGCGACCGCGGCGTGGGACCGCAGCCCGTACGGCCGGAACGGGACCTGGAAGGACGCGAAGGGCCTCACCTGGAGGACCACGTGCACCGCCGCCACCGGGCCGCGCCAGTGCACGGTCTCCGTCAACAAGAAGCTGATCTCCCGGGTCACGACGGCCGGGGGCTACCGCTACGTCGCCAGGCCCACCTGGGTCGTGCAGCGCTACGTCCGGCTGACGGTGCCGCGGTGAGCGCCCCTTCCCGCGGCGCGGCCGCCGTCGCGCTGGCCGTCGCCGTCGTGACCGGCTCCGCCACCGTCGCCCACGCCGCCCCGGCGCCGGCCCCTGCCGCCACGCCGGCCCCTCCCGTTGCGCCGCCGACGGCGCCCGCGGTGCCGCTCCCGCCGCCGCCGGCCACTCCGCAGTTCCCCGAGTGGATCGACGACCTCGCGGGCTACGAGGAGCAGAAGACCTGCGTCAAGACCGCGCAGCCGGGCACCGTCGGCCTGCAGGAGCTGCTCGCGGCCACGTACCCGGCGATCTCCGGCTTCGGCATCACCCGCGCCTGCAGCAAGGCCATCAGCGAGCACCACGAGGGCCGCGCCCTCGACGTGATGCTCGACGCGAGCGATCCCGAGGAGGACGCGACCGCGCAGTCGATCGTGGACTGGCTGACCGCGCCCGACGCCTACGGCAACCAGGCGGCCATGGCGCGCCGGCTCGGCGTCATGTACATCATCTGGGACAAGCAGATCTGGCGGGCCTACCGCCCGGGCGCCGGCTGGCTGCCCTACACCGGCGCCGAGGCGCACTCGGACCACATCCACATCAGCCTGTCCTGGGCCGGCGCCCTCAAGCGGACCACCTGGTGGTCGCTCGACCCGATGACGACGCCCGGGATCCACCTGATCGACGGCAAGTGGTGGGACGTCACCTGCACGTACGGCAGCCCGCCCTCGGCGACGTGCGAGGCGAAGGTCAAGTCCACCCGGGTCGTCTACAACGCGACGGCGAAGAAGTACGAGACCGTGACCGGATGGGCCCGTGACCGGACGACGTTCCTGGACGTCACGTCGGCCAAGTGGGACGCCAACGGCATCACGCACACGGGCGAGTTCACCTCGTCCGCGGGGCGGGCGTACAAGGTCTCCTGCGACGCGGAGGCGCCCGCGGCGCGCACCTGTGACGTCTTCATCAGGTCCACGGTCGTCGTGCAGGTCTCGGCGAGGCCGAGCTACCGGCGGCAGGCGGACTGGGTGCTGACGTCGGTCGTGAAGCTCACGGCCGCGCCGCCCGCGCCGCCGAAGGCGGCGCCGACGCCCAAGGCCACGTCCAAGCCGAAGTCGAGTTCGGCGAAGCGCTAGTCGCACGTGTTGCTGGAGGGCGAGGACGGCGCTGCACTGCGGCTTGTCCCTTCGGCGTACGAGTTCCCCGCCGCTCGGGAGGAGGACGACGCGAACTGGCTCGTCGTCCGGGGCGAGGCCCGGGCGGCGGCAGGGGCGGCCTGGGCCTTCTCCAGCCCCTGCCTGTCCACCGGGGAAGCGGCAGCCCTCGGGACCTGGCTGCGAGCGGCTGCGGCCGGGGACGTGGCTCCGCTGCCCGCCCCGGCGGACGGACTGTGGGACGACACCTCGCCCGGGTTGCTGACGTTCCTGGAGCCGGTCCTGGCCTTCAGCGTGGCGGCGGTCTCGGGCACGGCCTGCACGGTGCGAGCGCACCTCTCGCTGGAGGCGGAGCCGCCGGACGGCCTCGAGCGTGAGCCGTACGAGTACGTCCTGAGGCTCGTCGTCCTGCGCGCCGGACTGCTGCACGCGGCCGAGCGGTGGGAGCACGAGCTCGCCGCATACCCGGTGCGGCTCACCCCGCCGCGGAGCAGGCCCCGGCGGTGGGGCCGGCCGGCCGGCGCGTGAGCGGGACCGGCGTCGCCGGTGTCGGCATGGGGTCGGCCGCGGGGTCGAGGAACGGCCAGTAGTAGCCGAAGTCGAGGACGGCGGACACGATCGGCGAAGTGCGCTGCATGGAAGTACTCCTCTGCTGTCGATGGTCGGGGCTCATGCGGCCGAGACCGCGAGGTGGAGTGCGAGGGCCACCGTGGTGGCAGCTCCCGCATATCCGGCCCGTCGCCGGGCCGTGGGCGACAGGCGGCGCCCGATGGCGTTGCCGCCGAGCGCGAGGGCGCTGTGCCAGGAGACGGACACGAGGCCGCACCCGAGGGCGAAGCAGGCCGCGGTGAGGGCGGAGGTGCTGCCCAGGGTGGAGGCAGCGGTCGCCAGTGTGAGGGCGGTCAGCGGGTCGGCGGCGGTGACGGCGACGAAGCGAAGGCAGGCGCGCAGCCCGCTGCCCGGCCCGGCCGGGCCCGGCGGCGCCGGGCTGCGCGCGCCGACCAGTGAGTACGCCGCGAGGGCGAGGAGCACCGCGGCGGAGAGCCCGTGGACGTGCCGCTCCCACGGCTGCAGGGTGGCCGTGACGGACGCGCCTGCGGCGCCGGCGGCGAGTGCGAAGGAGAAGTCGGTCAGGGCCACCCCGCCGGCCGCTGCCGCGGCGACCCGGCGCGTCGAGCGCATGCCGGTGTCGATCAGCATCGAGCTGAGCGCACCGAAGGGCACCGACAGCGCCAGGCCGGCGAGCGCGCCGGTGACGAGGGCCTGGGCCAGCGGCAGGCAGGTGGTCATGGGGGGTCCTCGGCGGGCCGGGCAGGCGGAGCGGCCTGCGGTCAGCGACGCCGACGGACGCGGCGCCTAACAGTGTTAGGAAACCTAACGCCGTTAGGGAGCTGGGTCAAGACCCGCTGTCACCGCTCCGTGCTCGCGGCCACCACCGCCTCCACGAGGCGGGCCAGGCCCAGCTCGAAGCCCTCCTCGTCGATGCAGTCGCGGTCGCACGCCTGCAGGGCGGCGGCCAGTGACGGGTACGCCTCGCGGTAGTCGGCGGCCTCGCCGAACCCGCCGATGAACGTCTCGACGGCCGACCCGAGCACGAGGTAGTCGAGGACGGCGGTGAAGCGCATCGCCTCGCCGGCGGGCACGCCGTGCCGGAGCAGCGTGCGCAGGATCGCGTCGTACACCCGCAGGGCGGAGTCGGTGCCTATCGGCCGGTGCGCGATGAGCGCGGTCGCGTGCGGGTGCCGGACGTACGCGGCGCGGTACGAGCGGGCGCAGTCGGTCAGCGCCGTCCGCAGGTCGTCCCCCTCGAGCGCGTCGAGGTCGATCTCGGAGTTGATCTGCTCGTGGACGGCGTCGAGGATCTCGTCCTGGTTCGCGACATGGCTGTAGAGCGACGGCGCTCGGACGCCCAGCCGGTCCGCGAGCGCCCGCATGGTCCAGCCGGCCGACCCCCGCTCGTCGAGCAGGTCGAGCGCTGCGCGCGCGATGGAGTCGCGGGTCAGGGGCGCGGTGGTCGTGCGTGGCATGTCGATCTCCTGGCGAAATGGGTCTTGCGCCCGCTTCCTAACAGCGTTAGGTTCCACGGTGCCTCCTAACGATGTTAGGTCACGCTGGAGGCCCTTCCCATCCGCATCCGAGAGGACCACCATGTCCACCCTGACCACCTTCGACGTCACCACGGCCGACGACGCCGCGCGCCTGCGCTTGCTCGGCTACGAGCAGCAGCTGCGGCGCAGCCTGGGCATGCGCGGCAACCTCGCCCTCGGCTTCGCCACCATCTCCCCGGTCGTCGGGCTCTACGGCGTCGCCCTCGTCGGGCTCGCCGTCGCCGGCGGGCTCTGGGTGTGGGCGCTGCCCGTCGCCCTCGCCGGCCAGGCCTGCCTGGTCTCCGTCTACGCCGAGCTCGCAGCGCGCTTCCCCGTGGCCGGCGGCGCCTATCAATGGACCAGACGCGTCCTGCCCAGCGCGAGGTACGCGTGGATGACCGGCTGGCTGTCCCTGTGCGCCTTTCTCGCGGCCAACACCACGATCGCCTATCTGGCCGCGCCGTGGGTGTGGGCCGCCCTCGGCGACACCCCGGGCCCCGCCCTGCACGTCGCCACCGCGGCGGTGTTCCTCCTGGCGTGCTCGGCCGTCAACACGTACGGCATCGAGCCGCTGCGCCGGCTGGTGTCCCTCGGCATCGCGGCCGAGATCGTGGCCTCCGTCGTGGTCGGGCTGGTGCTCCTGCTTGCCTTCCGGGAGCAGGGCCTGTCCGTCCTGACCGACTCGCTCGGTGCCGAAGCGGCCTTCGGCGGGTCGTCGCTCGCCGCGGGGCTCGCCGTGCTCGCGGTCGCGGGCTGGGCGTTCCTCGGCATGGACGCCTGCATCGCCTCCAGCGAGGAGACGCGCGACGCCGCCCGCCACGTGCCGCGCGCGGTCTGGGCGGCGCTGCTGTCGGTCGGCGCCATCGTCGTGCTCGACGCGGTCGCCGTCACGCTCGCCCATCCGGACCCGTCGCTCGTCCCCGCCGGCGCCGACGTGGACCCGGTCACGACCGCGGTGACCCAGGGCTTCGGCGACTGGGCGACCAAGCCGTTCGCCGTGCTCGTGCTCGTGGCCTTCGTCGCCTGCGGCATGGCCGCCCAGGGGGCGACCGCGCGGATGATGTGGTCGATGTCGCGCGACGAGGTGCTGCCGGGGTCGCGCGCCCTGCAGCGGCTCAACCGCCACCAGGCCCCGGTCGGCGCGATCGCAGGCGTGACGCTCGTCGGGGGCGCAGGGCTGCTGCTCGGCCTCGACTCCACCGCGATGGGCAGCCTGCTCGCGTTCGGCACGGCGGTCGCGTACCTCGTCTTCCTGCTCATCGCCGTCGCGGCGCTCATCGGGCGGCTGACCGGCCGCTGGCAGCCCGCCGGAGGTGCCCGCCGCGCCCGACGCGGGCTCGCGCTCAACGTCGCGGCCGTGGCGTGGCTGGGCTTCGAGTTCGTCAACGTGGCGTGGCCGCGCGAGCAGCTCGCCCCGCCGGACGCGCCGTGGTACCAGGTCTGGGCCGCCGTTCTCGTGACCGTCCTCGCGCTGGCCGCCGGCACGTTCTACCTGCTGGTCGCGCAGCCGCACCGACGCGTCGCCGCGGCCTCCTCGTTCGCCGGCGGCGGTGCGCGGTGAGCGCGCCTCCCCAGGCCGACCTGGCCGTGCTCGGGGCGCGGGTGCACACCCTCGTCCCGGGCGCCGCCCCGGCCACCGCCCTGGCCGTCAGCGGCGGCCGCATCGTCGCGGTGGGGGACGAGCGCGACGTGAAGACCACGATCGGCGGGCGTACCCAGGTGCTCGAGGCGCCCGGGCAGGTCGTCGTGCCCGGCCTGGTCGACGCGCACGTCCACCTCGGCATCGGGCTCGAGCAGGAGCGGGGCGTCGACCTGTCCGCCGTGGCCGGGCGTGCCGGCCTGAGGTCCGCGATCGCCGCCGCCGCAGCGGCCACCGCCCCGGGCGAGTGGGTGGTGGCGCACGGGCTGGACTACGGCGCCGTCGACGACCTGGCCACCGCGGCGAGGGACGTGGACACGGCGGCGGGAGGGCGCCCGGCCTGGGTGTGGCTCGCCGACCTGCACACGGTCCTGCTCAGCTCGGCCGCCGTGCGGCTGGGCGGCCTCACCGGGGCGGAGCGCTTCGCCGACCGGTCGAGCGTGGCCGTCGACGGCGCCGCCGTGGTCCGGGAGATGTCGGCCGTCGGTCTCGCGGCGCGGGCGCTGCCGGCCGGGACGGTGCCGGAACTGGCCGACCGGCTCGAGACGCTGCTGCAGGCGAAGGCCGCGACCGGGCTCACGGGGGTGCACGTGCTCGACTCCTGGGGCGACACGCACGACGCGCTGTCGCTGCTGGACGCCGAGGGGCGGCTGCCGCTGCGGGTGGTCAGCGCCCCCTGGTGCACCGCGGGCACCGCGGGAGAGACGGTCGCGCTCGCCGCGGCCCGGGCCGGCCGGCCCGGCCGGCGCTACCGGGTCGCGGCGGTCAAGGCGTTCCTCGACGGCGTGGTCGACGCCGGCACCGCCTGGCTCGCCGAGCCGGACGCCTGCGGCGAGTGCCAGGCCCCGCAGTGGCTGGACCCCGTCGACTACCGGAGGGCCGTGCTCGCCGCCGCCGACGCCGGGCTGCCGACGTGGACCCACGCGATCGGCGACGCGGCCGTCGCCTACGCCCTCGACACCTACGCGCTGGCCCCGCGGCCGCG
This sequence comes from Motilibacter aurantiacus, assembly GCF_011250645.1. Classification (NCBI taxonomy): domain Bacteria; kingdom Bacillati; phylum Actinomycetota; class Actinomycetes; order Motilibacterales; family Motilibacteraceae; genus Motilibacter; species Motilibacter aurantiacus. The sequence goes on along the minus strand of NZ_JAANNO010000001.1, from coordinate 187,211 downwards.
GACGGCGCGGCACCGGGTCGAGCACCTCGAGGTGCTCGCGGACGCAGACGTCCGGCGCTTCCGCGCCCTCGACGTGGTCGGCTCGGTCCAGCCGGCGCACATGGACTGGTCCGACCCCGGGCTGGCCGACCCCTGGTCCCGGCGGGTCGGCGCGGGACGGGTGCGCCGCGCGTGGCGGCTGGGCGACCTGGCCGCCGCGGGAGCGACGCTCGCGCTCGGGTCCGACTGGCCGATCAGCAGCAGCGACCCCCGGCGCACGCTCGCCAGCGCGGCGCTGCGCGCCCCCGTCGGCACGGGCCGGCCGGCGTACGGCGGGGCCGGGCAGGCGCTCGGCCCCGCGCAGGCTCTCGCCGCGATGACGACCGGGCCGGCGTACGCCCTGCGCGAGGAGGCCGTCGCCGGCCGGCTCGCCGTCGGCATGCGGGCGGACCTGACCGTGCTCGGCGGCGACCCGGTGGCCTGCGCGCCGGAGGAGCTGCCCGGGCTGCCCGTACTGGCGACGGTCGTGGGCGGGCAGGTGGTGCACGGGGCCCCGGGCTGACGGGCCGCCTCCGGCGGGCCCGTCCTCACACCACCAGGTCGACCTGCTCCACGTCGCGCCGGGCGTCGGCCGCGGCGGGGTCGGCGTTGCGGCACAGCACCAGGGACCCGCCCACGGCGAGCGGCACCAGCAGCGCTTCCACGATCGCCTCGGCGGTGTCGAAGGCCCGCCCGGTCAGGAGGCGTGCGCCGGGGCGGGCCCCCAACCGGGCCGCGGCGTCGCGCCCGGACCGGGCGAGCCCGGCGGCGGTGAGCGCCTGGTCCTGGCAGTCCAGGGCCGGGGCGTCGGGCGCCGGCGGGGCGTAGGCGAGGAAGCGGTCGCCCTGCGGGGGGACCTCCGCGTCCCCGTCGATCACGCCCGCGGGCAGAGCCGGCCCGGGCGTCGTCGCCGCCAGCAGCGCGGGCCGCAGGCTGAGCGCGACGACCTCGCCCGCCCCGGCCGCGACCGCGTCGTCGAGGCTCTCCGGGCCGGTGACGATCACGTCGGCCTGCGGCAGCGGGTCGCCGGGGCGTGCCGGGGTCACCTCGAGCCCCACCGACCAGGCCGCCAGGAGCCACACCGGGGCCTGCCAGTGCGCGGGCAGGACGAGCGCGAGCGTCTGGCCGGGCGTGACGGCGAGCTCGTCCTGCAGCAGGTTGGCGGTCTTCGCGACCCAGTTGTCGAACGTCAGCACCGACAGCTCGACCCGCTCACCGGTCGAGTCGTCGTAGAACGTGACGAAAGGCCGGGCTGGGTCCGCGGTCAGCGCGTTCCGCAGCAGGCCGATGGGGGTGTCGGGGGAGGCCACGTCCGGCAGCGTAGGCCCACGCCCCTGCGCCCCACGTTGTACCGTCGCGCGGGTGACGGAGCGCCCCCCACTGCTCGAGCGCCCGCCCCAGCTGGAGGGTGCCGGGCGCGCGCCGCGGCGACCGGTCGGCCCGCACGCGGTCGCCGTGCCGGCGGTGGCGCTGGCGCTGGCCGCGGTGCACGCGACCCTGGGCCTGCTCGCGTACCGCAACTTCCGGGTCGGCTCGTGGGACCTGCTGCTCTTCGACGAGACGGTCAGGGGCTACGCCGGGTGGGGGTCCCCGGTCCAGCCCGCCCTCGGTGTCCACCTCGACGTCGGGCCCGACCTCATCGCGCTCGGCGACCACTTCTCCCCGATCCTCGTGCTGCTCGCGCCGCTCTACTGGGTCTGGGACGACCCGCGGATGCTGATCCTGGCCCAGGCCGCGCTGATCGCGGTGTCCATCGGCCTCGCCTGGGTGATCGCCCGCCGGGCGCTGGGACCCGGCATCGCGTACGCGGTGGCCGTCGCGACCGGGCTGGCCTGGCCGCTGCAGGAGGCGTCCGTAGTCGGCTTCCATGAAGTCCTCTTTGCCGTACCTCTGATCCTGCTTGCCTGCGAGCGGCTGCAAGCCCACCGGCCCGGCCAGGCCGCCGCCTGGGCCGCCTCCCTGATGCTGGTCAAGGAGGACATGGGCTTCGTCACGGTCATGTTCGGGGTGCTGCTCGCGCTGCGCGGTCAGCGCCGGCTGGGCGCCGGTCTCGCCGCCGCGGGGCTGCTGGGGGCGTACCTCTCGACCTCGGTCATCGTGCCGGCGTTCTACGGGCACGGGTCCCCGGACGGCGACTACTACGAGGCGTTCTTCGCCGCGCTGCCCGACCCGGTGGAGACGCTGGAGGTCATCTTCACGCCGGTGCAGAAGGAGGAGACCGTCCTCTGGCTGCTGGCGCCCTTCGCGTTCCTGCCGCTCGCGTCGCCGGTCGTGCTGCTCACCCTGCCGCAGCTGGGGGAGAGGGCCATCTCCTCCAACCCCAACCACTGGGGCCTCGAGCAGCACTACAACGCGGTGCTCCTCCCGGTCCTCGTCGTCGCCGCGGTCGAGGCCGCCCGTCGGCTGCCGCTGCGCTGGCGGCAGGCGTTCGCGGCGTACGCGGTGCTGGCCGCCGTCGTGCTCTGCGCGAGGTTCCCCTTCGCCGACCTGGCCGACCGCGAGACCTGGCGGCTGGACGCGCACGAGCGGGCGGCCGCCCAGGCCGTGGCGGCGGTGCCCGACGGCGTGACGGTCGAGGCGGACAACGAGATCGGCCCGCACCTGGCGGACCGGGGGACCGTGCTGCTCCTGGACAAGACGCCCCGCGACGCCCCGTGGGTGGTCGTCGACGTGGCCCGCTCGTCGTTCCCGATCGACTCCCTGGCGGTCCAGCGCGACCGCGTCGCCCTGTTGCAGTCGCGCGGCTACGAGCTGGTGCTGGACAACGGCAGCTACGCCGTGCTGCGCCGGCCGTGACCCTGGTGACGAGCACCGCCGGGCCGCCGGGGGCCCAGCGGCTCGCCGGCGAGGCCATGCCCCGGCCGGCGGGCAGCCCGCGGGCCGGGAAGCTGCTCGCCGCCCTGTCCACCGCGCCGTCGGCCGGCCTGGTCACCGCGCTGGCCGTCGCGTGGCCGCTGCTCGCGCTCGGCGCGTTCGTCCCGCTGACCGTCGGCCTGGTCGCCGTGCCGTGCGGGCTGCTGGCCGCCCTGGTGTCGGCCCGGGTCAGCGCCCGCCGTGCGGCGCCCGCGCCGTGGTGGGCGGTCGCGGCCGTGCTGCTGGTGGCGGTCGGAGCCGGCGTCCTGGCCGCGTGGTACTCCTCCGAGCACCTCGTCCTGCGCCGCGACCCCGGGGCGTACGCGCTGACCGGGCTCTGGGTCGCCGAGCACGGGACGCGCGACATCCCGGTCGACTGGAGCGCCTTCGGCGGCCCCGACCCGGCGCTCGTCGCCGAGAGCCCGGCCTACTACCCCGCGGGCGACTCGCTGGTGCCGCAGTTCCTCTCCGGCCAGCACATGGTCGTCGCGGTCGGGGACTGGCTCGGCGGGGTCTCCGGCGCCCTGCTCGCCCCGGCCGTGCTCGGCGCGCTGGCGCTGCTCGCGATGGGCGGCCTCGCCGCCCGGCTGCTGGGAGGCCCGGCCGGGGTGCTGGCCGCCGCCGCGCTCGCCCTGGCGTACCCGGTCCAGCACGTCGCCCGCTCGACCTACAGCGAGCCGCTGGCCCAGCTGCTCCTGCTCGGCGGCCTGGCCCTGCTGGTCGACGCCGTCGCGCCCCGGGCCGGCAGCGCCTCGCGCCGGGAGACGGTCGTCGTCGCGCTGCTCGCGGGCGGGGTGCTGGGCGCGGCGACCCTGGTCCGCGTCGAGGCGCTGCGCGAGGCCGCCCTGCTCATCCCGGTCTGCGCGGCCCTCGCCGCCCGTCGCCGGCCCGCGGGCGGCGCGCTCGCCGTCGGGCTGGCGGTCGGTGTGCTGGTCGGGGCCCTGGACATGACCGTGCTCGCCGAGCCGTACGTCGCCGAGATCCGCGGCTCGGTAGTCCCCCTCGCGGTCGGCGGGGCGCTGCTCGCCGTGGTCGCCGCCGGCCTGGCGGGGCTCGCCCGCAGCGGGCAGCTGCGGGCCCTCGCCGACCGGGCCCTCGGCGCCGCGGGAACCGCCCGGCTGCTGGCCCGGGGGCCCCGGCTCAGCGCGGCGCTGGTCCTCCTCGCCGCTCTCGTCCTCGCGGCCCGCCCGCTGCTCGACTGGGGCCGGCAGGACCCGGCGAGCCCGGGCGGCCGCGCCGTCGCCGGCCTGCAGCGCGCCGAGCAGATCGTCGCCGACGGCAGCCGCACCTACGCCGAGCGCACGCCGGAGTGGGTCGCCTGGTGGACGGGGTGGCCGGCGGTGCTGCTGGCCGTCGCGGGGGCGGCCTGGCTCGCCCACGCGGCCTGGGGCCGGCGCGACGACCCGCGGTACGCGGCGGCCGGGCCCGTGCTCTGGGTGCTGCTGGCCTCCGGCCTGCTCGTGCTCTGGCGCCCCGGCATCACGCCCGACCACCCCTGGGCGGACCGTCGGCTGGTCCCCGGAGTGCTCCCGCTGGTCGCGCTCTGCGCGGCCGCGGCCGTGGTCGCGGCCGCCCGCTGGGCGCGCCGCCGGGCGCCCGGGGCCGGTGGCCGTACCGCTGCGGCCCTCGTCGCCTGCATCGGCGTCCTCGCCCTGCTCGTGCCGCCCGCGCTCGCCTCCCGGCCGCTGCTGGACCAGCGCACGGAGTCCGGCGAGCTGGCGGCGGTGCAGCAGGCGTGCCGGCAGTTCCGGCCCAACGAGGTGGCGCTGCTGCTCGACCTGCGCGCCCGCCGCGAGTGGTCCCAGCCGCTGCGCGGGGTGTGCGGGGTGCCGACGGTCGGGGTGCTCGACCGCACGCAGCTCGCGCGCCTCGTGGCGAAGGTGCGCGAGGCGGGCAACGACCCCGTCCTCGTCGCCGCCGACCACCCGCGGCGGATCTCCGCGGCCGGGGTCGAGCCGGTCGAGGCCGTGCGGCTGCGCACCCGGGAGGACGACCGCACGCTGCTCGTCCGGCCGGAGGAGACCGTCCCGCTCGCCGTCCGGCTCTGGATCGGGCGGACCGCCTGACGACGTGGCGCGGCGGGGGACGGCAGGCGGAGCAGGTAGCCTCCTCGGCAGTCATGACCAGCGCCCCCGCCTCCACGCCGCCGACCGCCGACGCCGTCCACGTCACGGTCGTCCTGCCCTGCTACAACGAGCAGGACCACGTGCTGCTCGAGATCGAGCGCATCACCAAGGCGCTCGAGGCCAGTGGCTACGCCTACGAGCTGCTCGTCATCGACGACGCCTCGACCGACGGGACGCTGCGCGTCCTGCAGGAGGCGCTGCTGCGCCATCCGCACATGCGGCTGCTGCCCTTCCGTCGCAACGGCGGGTCCGGCACGGCGCGGCGCATCGGCACCCAGCAGGCGCGCGGCGAGATCGTCGTCTGGACCGACGCGGACATGACGTACCCGAACGAGCGCATCCCCGAGCTCGTCCGGATGCTCGACGAGGACCCGACCGTCGACCAGGTCGTGGGGGCACGCACCTCCGAGCAGGGCTCGCACCGCTTCCTGCGGGTGCCGGCCAAGTGGTTCATCCGCAAGCTCGCCGAGGTCCTCAGCAACTCCAAGATCCCCGACCTGAACTCCGGCCTGCGCGCCTTCCGGCGCTCGGTGGCGCTGCCGTACATGCGGCTGCTGCCCCCCGGGTTCTCCTGCGTCACGACCATCACGCTGGCGTTCCTGTCGAACCAGCACGACGTGCGCTACGTGCCGATCGACTACGCCAAGCGGGCCGGCACGTCGAAGTTCAAGTTCGTCCGGGACGCCTACCGCTACATCCTGCAGGTGCTGCGGATGGTCATGTACTTCAACCCGCTCAAGGTGCTCATGCCGGTGGCGCTCACGCTGCTGACGGTCGGCGTGGGCAAGGGCATCTACGACCTCATCGCGCACCCGGTCCGGTTCGCCAGCAACACCGTGCTGATCTTCGTCACCGGTGTGCTCATCGCGGTGCTCGGCCTGCTCGCCGACCTCATCGTGCGCAGCCGCGACGACTACTGACGCCCCCGCCTCCCTCGCTCATCATGCACATCCGGCGAGTTGCCCACAGGCTGCGGACAACTCGCCGCGAACGCATGATCAGCGGCGAGGGGCGGGGTCAGAGGTGTGACGCGGGCTTGACGGCCCGGACGACGATGCCCGGCCCCCGGCCCGGGAACGAGCGCTGGGCGACCCGGAACGGCACCGTGCCCAGCCGGATCAGCGTGCTCTGCCAGTTCTCGGTCGGCTGCAGGTAGCGCCCGCTGTGCCCGGACCGCTCCTGCATGGAGCCGGCCGCGGCCAGCTTGCGGGCGCTGAGCACGTTGCGCGCCGCCTCGAGCGCGTAGCCCACGGGCATGCCGTAGAGCCGCAGGTCCACCGCGTCGAGCCCCACCGAGCGCAGCAGCAGCCGGAGCGCGGGCGGGTCGTAGCGCCGGTAGTGCCCGACGAGCTCGTCGGCCGCGGCGAAGCGGCGCTGGTACGCCGGGACGGACAGCAGCAGCGAGCCGCCGGGACGCAGCCGGTCGACCCAGGCGGCCAGCGCGCCACGGTCGTCCTCGATGTGCTCGAGCACCTCGAACGCGCACACCAGGTCGAACCGCTCGTCCGGCGCCAGCGTCTCCAGGGAGCCGTGGCGGACCGTCCCGCCCGCCGCGCCGACCCGCTCGACGGCGACGGCGTACGACTGCTGGTCCGGCTCGAGCCCCACGTAGCGGCCCAGCGCCGCCAGCCGGGCCCCGGCGGCGCCCTGCCCGCACCCGACCTCCAGCACGTCGAGCGGCCCGGCGGGCAGCAGGCGCGAGACCGTGTCCCAGCGGAGCCAGGCGTTGGCGGTGAGCGGGGGCAGCTGCGCGGACGTCACGGGACAGATCCTTCCAGGCCCCCGCCGTCGAGCCGCCCGGTGAGCACCTCGACCAGGGGGACGACCACGCGCTCGGGGCGGAACGCGCGCTCGGCGAGGGCGCGCGCCGCCTGCTTCTGCCGCTCCAGCAGGGTGCGGTCGGCCGCGAGGGCACGCAGCGCCGCCGCGAGCGCGGCGGCGTCGCCGGGCGGCACGAGGACGGCCGCGTCCCCGAGCATGCGGCGCTGCGGCCCCGTGTCGGAGGTGACGACGGCGCACCCTGCCGCTGCGCCCTGGAAGACCTTGTTCGGCACGACGCGCAGCGCTTTCGGCCCGGTGCCGAAGATCCCCAGGCAGACGTCGGCCGCGGCCACCAGTCGGGGCAGGTCCTCGGCCGCGGCCCAGTCCTGCCAGGTGACCCCGCGTGCGCCGGCGGCAGCCGCGCGGGTGGCGGCCAGCTCCTGCCCGATGCCGTAGAGCGTCGCCTCGACGCCGGTGCCCGCCAGCAGCGCCAGGGCCCGCCCCACCACGGGCGCCCCCTGCAGCGGCGTGAAAAGGCCGAAGAAGACGACCCGCAACGCGCTCGCGTGATCAGGAGCCGGCGCAGCGGCTTGCGCGAACCACGCGTCCGGGGCCCCGACGGCGACGACCACGCCCCGGCCCCGGTGCTCCTCGGGGAGCGTGGCCAGGTGCTCCTCGGTGTCGACGACGACCACGTCGGCGGACGCGAGCGCCGCCTCGTCGAGCCCGCGCAGCAGCCGCTGCTTCAGACTGCCGGACTCCCCGCGGTCGAGCGCGGTGTCGCTCGCCCCGATGAGGTGGTCGAGGACGATGCGGGAGCGGGGGAAGAGCCGCCGCGCGAGCAGCACGTCGAAGTGGCCCAGGTAGCCGACCACCACGACGTCGGGGGCGGCGGCGCCGCGCAGCCTGCGGGCCCGCCGGGCGAGCGACGCCCAGCGCGACAGCAGGGCCCAGGCGAAGCCCGGAAGCCGCCACGGCTGGCGCAGCACCGCGACGCGCCCCGCCGTTCCGATGCCCAGCGGCGCGTTCAGCTGCCGGACGTCGAGCCCGTGCCGCGAGAGCCCCGCCGCCAGCACGCCGACCCGGGGGTGCGAGCGGACGTCGTAGGTACCGAAGAACAGGACGCGCACGCCGCGCTCAGCGCGCCGGCAGGAGGGCGACGACCTGCGAGGAGCCGGAGACCCGGACCGAGCCGCCCGCCTTCGGCGCGAGCGAGCGGGCCGGCACCGTCCACGCTCCCAGCTCGTCGGCGGTCGCGCGCACGATGCGCGCCTTGCGCCCGGGCTGGGTGACGGTCAGCGACACCGAGGTCCCCGGCAGCGCCTTGCCCGACAGCACGGCGACGCCCGCCGGGCTCACCCGTACCCGGCGCGGGGCCTTCACCGGGCAGACGATGTCGACGCTGATCTCACCGGGCTCCGCGAACGACTGCCCCATGACGACCGGGCCGCCGGTCGGCGAGGGCTCCGCGCACCGGCGGCGTGCCTGTGCGGACGTCGCCGCCCCGCCCGCGACCGCCCAGACCGGCAGCGCCGCGAGGTCGGACGCCCGCTTCTGCAGCGCCGCGGTCGGCGCCACCAGGGACGTCCAGTGCGCCGCCAGCACGTAGATGCCGACCGAGCTCGCCGTGCCGCTGCTGCGCAGGCCGTCGCGCACCCCGCGCAGCACCTCGGCGTTGAGCGCCGGGTGGGCGTCGTCCCACGTCACGTCGTCCTCGATGTCGATCCACCACTGGACCTTCTGGCCCGGCGCGAGCCCCGCCTCCCGGGCCCAGGCCACGGCCTGCTGGGCCCCGACGTAGCCGTAGTCGTAGGCGCAGCCCGGCGTCCGCCCGCCGGAGCAGGGCCGCGGCCCGCCCTTGTGCCAGTACTTTCCGCCCGGGCCCGGGTTGGCGGGGGTGAGGTAGAGCTGCGGCGCGCCCGGCAGGGACGTCGCCCACGCCCACTGGCGGGCCAGGTCCGGGTTCCTCAGCCCGAAGTTGCCGCCGTTGACGTTGAGGACGCCGAAGCCGGCGCGGTCGCTTCCGGGCAGCTCGTCGCCCACCTGCTCCTTGCTCACGTCGACGCCGACCGTCCCCGGCACGGCGACGCGCGGCAGCCCGGCGGCGGACGCGGGCGCGGCGGCCAGGGGCGCCACCAGGGCGGCGACGAGGCCGGCGAGCAGGGCGTACGAGCGGGTGGTCGGGCGGGGCAAGGGGGCCTCCTGTCGCACGACGGGGCGGCCGGGGAGCGCGCCGTCCCCGTCGCCGGCGCAGGTCGAAGGCTATCCCGCGGCTAGGCTTGCGCCGGTGAGGAGCGACCGGGCACGCGCGCTTCTCGCCAGCCGATGGGTGCGCGTGGGGTTCCTGGCCGCCGTCGTCGCGTTCGCGGCGTACGCGGTGGCCTCCCAGTGGGGCGACGTGTCCGCGTCGCTGGGGCGGATCGAGCCGCTGACCCTCGTGGGCTCGTTGGCGGCGGTGCTGGTCGGGCTCGTCGGCAGCATGCTGGCCTACCGCGCCCTGCTCGCGGACATGGGCTCCCCGCTGCCGGTGCCCACGGCGGCGCGCATCTTCTTCGTCGGACAGCTGGGCAAGTACCTGCCCGGCTCGCTCTGGCCGGTCGTCGCGCAGATGGAGATGGGGCGCGACGCGGGCGTCCCGCGGCGGCGCAGCGCCTCCGCGATCGCGCTGACGATCCTGATCTACCTCGGTGCCGGGCTGCTGGTCGGCGCGGTGGCACTGCCGTTCGCCAGCGAGGAGGCCGGGGGCTACCGCTGGGTGGTGCTGCTGGCGCCGCTCTTCCTGCTCCTGCTGCACCCCGGCGTGCTCAACCCGCTGCTGGCCCGGGTGCTGGCGCTGGCCCGGCGCGAGCCGCCGGAGCAGCCGCTCACGGGGCGCGGGACGATGACCGCCTTCGCCTGGTCGGTCGTGTCCTGGCTGGCGTTCGGGCTCCACGTCGAGCTGCTCGCGGTCGACCTGGGCGCCCCTGCGGGCCGGGCGCTGCCGCTGGCGGTGGGCGGGTTCGCGCTGGCATGGAGCGCAGGCTTCCTGCTCATCGTCGCCCCCGCGGGCGCCGGCGCCCGTGAGGTGGCCCTGGTGGCGATCCTGTCCCCGGTGCTGACGACGCACGACGGCACCGCGGTCGCGCTCGTCTCCCGGCTGCTCATGACCGGCGGGGACGTGGTCACCGCGGGCGCGGCGGCGCTGACGTGGCGGGCCGGGCGACGCGGCCGGGGCGCCCCCGCCCTGGAGCCCGATGATCATCGGCAGGTCAGCGGGACACGCCGCGTTCCGCGCTGAGACGCCCATGATCAACGTGGCCGACACCCGGGGCCTGGGAGGATGGGCCCGCGAGGGGCGCCGGGGCCTCCTCGTGGACGTGGTCGATCGGTGAGGCGGCGCAGCCGCGGTGGAGGGGACACATGCTCGAGGCCATCCTGCTCGTGGGCGGCAAGGGGACCCGGCTACGGCCGCTGACCCTGACCTGCGCCAAGCCGATGATCCCCACGGCGGGCGTGCCCTTCCTGACCCACCAGCTGGCCCGGGCCGCGGCGGCGGGGGTGGAGCACGTCGTGCTCGCCACCTCGTACCGCGCCGAGACGTTCTCCGCGCACTTCGGCGACGGGTCCCAGCTCGGGCTGCGCATCTCCTACGTCACCGAGACCGAGCCGCTCGGCACCGGGGGCGGCATCCGCAACGTCGCGGGCCTGCTCGAGAGCGGCCCGGACGAGCCTGTGATCATCTTCAACGGCGACGTGCTGTCCGGCCACGACATCGGCGCCCAGCTCGCCCTGCACCGCGACCGCGGCGCGGACGTGACGCTCCACCTGACCGAGGTCGAGGACCCGCGCGCCTTCGGCTGCGTGCCGCTCGACGCCGACGGGCGGGTCGAGGCGTTCCTGGAGAAGACGCCGGACCCGCCCACCAACCGGATCAACGCCGGCTGCTACGTCTTCCGCCGCTCGGTCATCGACGCGATCCCCCGGGGCAGGGTCGTCTCGGTCGAGCGCGAGACGTTCCCCGGCCTGCTCGCGGCCCGCGCGCCGGTCTACGGCTACGTCGAGGCGGCGTACTGGCTGGACCTGGGCACCCCCGAGGCGTTCGTGAAGGGCTCGCGCGACCTGGTGCTCGGCACGATCGCGTCGACCGCTCTCCCGGGCCCGGTGGGGGACCGGCTCGTGCTGGACGGCGCCGACGTCGCGCCCGACGCGCAGGTGACGGGCGGCTCGACGGTCGGGGCCGGCGCGACGGTGGGGGCGGGAGCGGTCGTCGACGGCAGCGTGCTGCTCGACGGTGCGCTGGTCGAGGCGGGCGCGGTGGTGCGCAGCTCGGTCGTCGGAGCGGGCGCCGCGGTCGGCCGGGGGACCGTGCTCGACGGCGTCGTCGTCGGCGAGGCGGCGCGCATCGGCGCCCACAACGAGCTGCTCGCCGGCGCTCGCGTGTGGGCGGGGGCGGAGCTCCCGGACAAGGCGGTGCGGTTCAGCAGCGACGCGTCCTGACGCCGAAGGGGTACGCCGGGGCGGCCCGGCGTACCCCCTAAGGGCCGTGGTGGGCCGTCAGGAGAGCGTGGCGACCACGCCGGCCGCGCGCAGCAGGTCCACGATCCCGAAGTCGCCGCCCTCGGGCCTCCAGTCCGGCGCCTGGTTGAGGTAGGACTGCTTGTCGCCCCGGATCAGGCCGACGATGACCTCGGCGACGATGCGCGCGCCCACCGCCCCCAGCCGCTCGCCCTTCTGCTGCACGTCGGCCTCGCGCAGCACGTAGAGCCAGAGCGGCGTGCTGGCGTCGAGGTGGAAGTCGCGCAGGTCCTCGAGGTCGGAGGCGGCGAGCGGCTCCAGGCTCATCGCCTGCGCGACCCGCTGCCCGGACGGGACGCACATCGTGAGGTTGCGCTCGAGGTTGCGCGTCGCCAGCGACCTCGCCTCCTCGGCCGGCTGCCCCATGAGCTCGAACAGCACCGACGAGAGCGTCGTGTCGATCCTCTTGTTGCGCCTGGCGCGGCCGTCGCCGAAGTCGAAGAAGGTCTGCCAGTCGATGAACCGGCGGGCGGCCCGCTTGCCGCCGCGCAGGTCGGCCGGGTCGTCGAGGTCGGCGAGCGTGGGGTCGAAGATCAGCGCGAAGAACTGCTGGCCGACGTCGGTGGTGCTCGTGCCGAAGTTGGCGCGGTAGCTCGGCCTGACCTGCGAGTGGCCGAAGCGGTACGCCGCGACCGAGAACTCCACGGGGATGTACGGCTCGTTGCGCCAGCGGTAGTGGCGTGGGCCGTCGGCGAGGACGTCGTCCACGACTTCCTGCCCGACGGTGGTGGGCAGGAAGTCGTGCAGCACGAGCCACTGGTAGTGCCAGCGCACGAGCCGCTGCGCCTCGGCGAAGACCTCACCGGGGCCGAACGCCGGCCCGAGCCGCGTTCGGACCTGCTCGACCGTCGCGTTGTGGAAGCGCAGGAAGGCGAGGTGCAGCTGGGACAGGACGAGGTTCTCGTCGTTGCGCGGGTCCCCGATCAGGGCGACGTTCTGCCGGTTGCGGGCCAGGTCGAAGCGCGGGGTGCCGCCGACGGAGACGGCGGTGCAGCCGGGGATGTCGTCGACCAGGAAGGTCGTGCGGCCGGAGTCGACGGCCTGGTCGTAGAGGAACGGGGAGACGACCGGGCCGCCGCCGTACACGCTGTCCAGGTCCAGGGCGGGGACCCGGAAGTTGCGGATGGCCTCGGGGTCCTGGCGGCGGGCGAGGCTGGACGTCGGGTCGAACGTCATGTCGTGGTCGAGGAACTGCCCGAGGAAGGTCATCCCCGCCGTCATCCGCGGGTTGTCCGCGTTGTGCTCGCTGAGCGCGGCGGAGGTGATGAGCGCGACGGGGTCGGTCAGGTCGTCGCCCGCGTCCATCGGGCCGCCTCTGGCGCCGAGCCGTCTGAGGCAGTCGCGGACGAGCGGGGTGTCCGGGGCGAAGGGGGGCAGCGTCGGGAACAGGCGCCCGAACCTGCCGGAGTCGTAGTACCGAGATCGGGGCGTGGTCTCGCCCAGCTGTGCGTGGCCGTGCGACATGGCATCGCCTCCCGGCGTGCGGGTTCCGGATGCGGGCGGCTCTGCCCGCATCCGGAAGGAGCCGGGCAGGCCCGCCGCCTGATACGCCGGCTTCGCGCCGCTCTGCTGCGTTACCTGCCGCCCGCAGAACACGTCCGCCGCCCGCCCCGCAGGGGGGACGGGCGGCGGAGGGTCGCTACGACGGGGAGGGCGAGCCCGTCAGGAGGCGTTCGGCTCGGGCGCGTCGGTGCGCGGGTACTGCTTGACGAAGCTCTCGAACGCCTCGCCGGACAGCTCACCGCAGTACTGCCGGTGGCCCATCTGCTCCTCGCCACCGCCCCAGTGGCTGAACGCGACGTGCTTGCCCTCGGGGAACTCGCCGCGCGAGGTGTCCCACGGCACGACCTTGATCTTGCCGGCGGCCTCGTCCATTGCGGCGGCGCGCGTGGCCAGCCCCTCGAGCACGTCGCGCTGGTCGCTCAGCACGCTGTCGTCGTACCAGAGGATGTTGTAGCCGTGCTCGAGGTTGTGCACCAGGCGCTCGACCGGCGGCACGTCGTCGCTGGTGTAGAAGTTGCGGCCGCTGATGTCCCAGTCGACGAAGTGCTCGCCGGAGGTGGGCGGGGCGCTCGCGTACTGCACCGTGGTCTTGTCCGGCTGATCGGTGCCGGGGCCGACGTGGACCGAGCTGCCCGAGGCCGGCTCGGAGATGACCTCGTCGCACGAGGCCGACGCGGCGGCGACGCCGAAGTCGGTGAACGGCTTGGAGGCCGGGTCGTTGGCCCGCTCGCGCAGGAAGCCGAACGTGCCGACACCGACCAGCGCGAGCGCGACGACGGCCGCGATGCCGACGAAGAGCAGGGTCTTGCGCCGCTCGGCCGCACGCTGCTCGCGGCGCATAGCCTCGAGTGTCTCCTTGCGCGACTTCTCCGAGCCCCGCGTCCTGCTGCTCACTCCTGCTCCTCTCGAGCCGGCCGGGGACGGCCGGTTCGCGTTGCTGCTGTGCATCTGGACCGGGGACACCCTACGGAGAGAAAGCGCTCCCGGACGAACCTTCGACGAGGATGGGTACGTGCAGCAGGCGCTCGGGAGTTCCCAACACCCCGCGGACCAGGCCCTCCGGGTGCCCGGCCCGCGCGGGGAGGCGTCGCGCTCGTGGGCTTCGCCACACCCGGTCGACCTCGCGGTCGTGCTCGGGCCGATGCGGCGGGGGGCCGGGGACCCGGCGTGGGCCCGGACGCCCGACGGGGCGGTCTGGCGGGGGGTGCGTACCCCGGACGGCCCCGGGACGCTGCGCCTGCAGGCCCGGCCGCACGAGGCGGTGGTGGAGGCCCGGGCCTGGGGCCCGGGCGCCGGGTGGCTGATCGACAGCGTCCCCGGGCTGCTCGGCGCCGACGACGACCCGGCGGGCTTCGAGCCGCGCCACCCGCTGCTCGTCGAGGCGTACCGCCGCTGGGCCGGGTGGCGGGCGCCCCGCTCGCGCCGGGTCGTGGAGGCGCTCGTCCCCGCCGTCCTCGAGCAGAAGGTCACGAGCACGGAGGCGCGCTGGGCCTGGCGGGACCTGCTCCGGTGGTACGCCCAGCCGGCCCCCGGCCCGGCCCCCGAGGGGCTGCGGGTGCCGCTGTCGCCGGCCGAATGGCTGCGCGTGCCGTCCTGGGACTGGCACCGGGCCGGCGTGGACGGCAAGCGATCGCGGGCGGTGCTCGCGGCCTGCCGGGTCGCCGACCGGCTGGAGGCCACCGCGGACGAGGTGCCGCGCAGGGTGGGCGGGGAGATGTCGGCGGCGGAGCGCGCGCTGCGCAGCGTGGTCGGGATCGGGGTCTGGACCGCGGCCGAGACGCTGCAGCGGGCCCACGGCGACGCCGACTCGCCCTCGGTCGGCGACCTGCACGTCCCCGGGCTCGTCGGCCACGCCCTGGTCGGGCACAAGGTCGACGACGACGGGATGCTCGAGCTGCTCGCGCCGTACGCCGGGCACCGCCAGCGCGCCGTCCGCCTCGTCGAGCTGGCCGCGGCTGCGGGGCTGGTACGTGTGCCGCGCAGGGCGCCGCGCTACGCGCCGCGCGACTTCCGCCGCATGTGAGCCGGCGGCCGTTCCTCCCGTGCGTGACCGGCGGTGCGCGGCCTCGTCACGGTGCCCCCGGCCGTGCTCCGCCCCTTGCGGGCCGCTGCCGCTCCCCTCACCAGCCGAGGGGGCCGGGATGGGCGTGACCGCGCTGCCTTCCGGTTCGGCTCCCGCTGAGGGGCCGCCACCGCGGCGTCGCGGGCGCCGTGACCTCGGGCGGGCGCGGGCGCTCGTCCTGGGACACCTGCAACGCGGTGCCCTGCGTCGGCGGCGAGGCCGGTGCCGTGGCGCCGGGCGCCCCGGCGCGTGCCGTCGGGGAACCGGGGTCACCAGCCGGACGTGCCCGGCCCGCCCTTGAAGGGGCCGACCACGCGGGAGGTGATCCATCCGCCGTAGAAGCCGCCCTCCTGCGCGACGACCTGCTCCCCGTCCACCGTCACGCGGTCCATGCGGCCCGGGTAGAGCGCCACGTAGCCCCGCAGCGCGGTGTAGCGCGGGGAGGGGACCGGGTAGGTCCAGGCGGCCTGCTCCTCCCGCCGCCCGTCGCCGCCCACCACCGTCAGGTACGCCGCCTGCCCCTTGAACTCGCACCAGGACGAGCCCGCCCCCCGCACCAGCGCCCCGTGCGAGAACGCGTCGGGCGGCAGGTAGTAGGTCGGCGGATGGCTGGTCTCCAAGACACGAATCGCGCTTCGTGTGTCAGCGATGACGAGGCCGCCGAGCCGCACGACGACGTGCTCGTCGGACGGCACAGCCGCCGGGGGGCGCGGGTAGTCCCACACGGACTCGAGGCCTACTCGTCGCACGTCCACGGGCCCATCGTGCGCCGGTTCAGCGGCCCTCGCACGTCGGCACCGTCAGATCCACCCCTCGTCCCACGCCCGCCGCGCCGCCTCCGCGCGCGTGCTGACGCCGAGGGTGGTGATGGCCGAGGAGAGGTAGTTGCGCACCGTGCCGGGGGCCAGGTGCACCCGGGCCGCGATGGTGGCCACGGTGCCGCCGTCGCGGGCATGGCGCAGCACCTCGAGCTCCCGGTCGGTCAGCGGGCAGGCGTTCTCGGTGAGCGCGGACGCCGCGATCTCCGAGTCCACGTAGCGCCCGCCGGCATGGACCTCCCGCAGGATGCGGGACAGCTCCTGCGCCGGCGTCGTCTTCGGCACGAAGCCTCGGACGCCCGCCGTCAGCGCACGGCGCAGCACGGCCGGGCGGGCGTGCCGGGTGACGATCACGGTCGCCGCGTCCGTCCCCGCGGCGATGCGCATGGCCGCCTCGATCCCGTCCAGCACCGGCATCTCCAGGTCGAGCACGACGACGTCCGGCGTCAGCCGGTGAGCGAGCTCGACCGCCTCGCTGCCGTCCGACGCCTGCCCGACGACTGCGAAGTCGGGCTCGAGGGCGAGCAGGGCGGCGAGCGCTTCCCTGATCAGGACCTCGTCGTCGGCGAGGAGCAGTCGGATGCCTCCTGTGCCGCTCATGCCCGGCTCATCGGGAGACGGCCTTCGAGCCGGAAGCCGCGTTCGGGCAATGGGACGGCCTCCACGTCGCCGCCCAACGCGGCGAAACGCTCCCGGAGCCCGGCGATCCCGGTCCCGTCGCGCGTGACACGGCCTGCCGTCGGTGCCCCGTCGTCCTCGATCGCGACCACCGCGCCCTCGTGCCCGCAGTGCAGGCTCACCCGCACGCGACGGGCGCGGGCGTGCCGGAGCACGTTCGTCGTCCCCTCGCGGATCAGGTGCCCGGCGGCCCCCTGCAGCGCCGTCGGGACGAGCGTCGCGTCCCCGTCGACGACGGCGTCCACCCCGGCCGAGCGCAGCACCGCGACCGCGTTGTCGACCTCGGTCGCGAGGCCGACGCGACGGTAGTCACGCACCACCGCGCGCGTGTCGGCGAGCGTCTGCGCGGCCAGTGCCCGCACCTCGTCCGCCTCCCGTCGGGCGGCTGCGGGGTCGACCTCGATCAGCCGGCTCACCAGCTCGGCCTTGAGCGCGATGACCTGCAGGTGATGCCCCTGGACGTCGTGCAGGTCGGCGGCGAAGCGTAGCCGCTCGGCCTCCAGCTCGGCCTGGGCCGCCCGCCGCCGCGCCTCGTCCAGGGTGCGGACGGTCGACCAGTACCAGAAGCTCGACCACGTCACGCCGGCCATGAAGAGCGCCGCCAGGCCCGCCGCGAAGGGCCCGGCGGCCAGCAGGGGCCCGGGCTCGCCGCCGAGGGCCCGGTCCGGAAGCTGCCATGCGGCGAGCGCGGTGAGCGTGCCGAAGCCCGCCAGGAGAGGAAGCCGACGGCGCCGGGGCACCAGCTCGACCAGAGGGCCGACCATGGAGCCGACGATCAGCGAGCCGTACCAGCGGGGGGACTCGTCCGTGGCCGCGGGCAGCAGCCCCGCGAGCAGCGCGACGGCGGCCACCTGCGCGACGGCTGCCCGCGTAGGCGGCGGCGGCCCCGGTGGCTCGGCCAGCGCGCTGCGGGTCTGCCGCACCTGGGCCCAGGTCGCCGCGACGAGGAGGGGGAGGGCGACGGCGGCGGCGAGCGCAGACTCCCCAGCGAGCAGTGCCACCCAGACCAGTTGGACGACGAGCAGTGCCACGGCCGCGGGCCAGAGCGACCAGAGCACGAAGCGCCGGACCGCCACCAGAGGCCTGCGTACGTCGTCCACCAGGCGAACCTAACCCTGCCCGTGTCGCGCGGGCGACTGACAGATGTCACGAGGAGGCGTGACACCGGGCCACTGGTGGCCGGCGCCGGCCCGCACGACGCTGGGCCACATGACGACGACCCCGCCCGACACCGACGACGTCGTGACCGTCCGCGGCCTCATCTGTCGCTACGGCGACCACACCGCGGTCGACGGCA
Organism: Motilibacter aurantiacus; assembly: GCF_011250645.1. NCBI lineage: Bacteria > Bacillati > Actinomycetota > Actinomycetes > Motilibacterales > Motilibacteraceae > Motilibacter > Motilibacter aurantiacus. The sequence goes on along the minus strand of NZ_JAANNO010000001.1, from coordinate 169,541 downwards.
TCGACCTGCAGGTACGCCGGGGCGAGGTGTTCGCGCTGCTCGGCACCAACGGCGCCGGCAAGACGACGACCCTCGACACGCTCGCCGGGCGGCGGCGCGCCGACGACGGGAGTGTGCGGGTGCTCGGGCTCGACCCCGGCACGCAGGCCCGCGAGCTGCGCTCGCGTACCGGAGAGGTGTTGCAGGAAAGCGGCTTCGCCGGTGACCTGACGGTCGCGGAGACCTGCCGGCTGTGGTCCTCCTTGCGCCGGACGGCCCACGGCGCGGACTGGAACGACCAGCTCGAGGTGCTGCAGCTCGCCCACCGTCGCGACGTCCCGGTGCGCCAGCTGTCCGGGGGTGAGCGCCGGCGGCTCGACCTGGCGCTGGCCACTCTGGGCGAGCCGGAGCTGCTGGTCCTGGACGAGCCGACCACCGGCCTCGACCCGACGTCCCGGCAGCACACGTGGGACGTGCTGCGCAACCTCGTCGCGTCGGGCACGACGGTCCTGCTCACCACCCACTACCTCAACGAGGCCGAGGCGCTCGCCGACCGGCTCGCGATCCTGCACCGCGGCCGCATCCAGCTGTCCGGGACCGTGGCGCAGGTGCTCGCCGCGGTGCCCTCGCAGATCTCCTTCGTGCTTCCCGCAGGGGTGTCCGCCGGGGAGCTGCCCCGGACCTCGCGTCCCCTGCCGGTGACCGCCGGCGCCGGGCCGCGGCCGGGCGTCGACACGGTCGAGCTGGGCTCCGTGGACGTCCAGGCGGACCTCTGGGCGCTCCTGTCCTGGGCCGAGGGCCGTCAGCTGCCCCTCGCCCGGCTGCAGGCGCGGAGCGCGTCGCTGGACGACGTGTTCCGATCAGTGGACGCCTGAACCCACGATTGCTGAAGGAGAAGTCATGAACCTGCACCATGTGCTGGCACTCTCGCGCTCGGAGGCTCTGCTCGTGTGGCGCAACCGTGCCGTGCTGCTGACGGCGACGGCGCTGCCGCTCGCCCTCGGGGGCCTCATGGCCCTGCAAGGACTGCCCGAGGACGGCGCACTCGGCGGCTGGGCGTCCGTCATCACGCTCCAGCTCGAGTTCGTCCTGTTGTTCGCGGTCTACCAGACCGCGACCTCCACGCTCGTGGCCCGGCGGCAGGACCGGCAGCTGTCGCGGTTGCGGACCTCGGACGCGAGCGACGGCGAGATCCTCGCCGGGCTGCTGGCGCCCGTCGTGCTGCTCGGCCTGCTGCTCGTCGCCGCGCTCCTCGCGGTGACCTTCGCGATCCAGGTCCCCCTGCCCGTCGCCCCCGCCCTGCTCGTCGCCGCCGCGGTCACCGCCGCCGCGCTGTGCGTGGCCGCCGCCGTCCTGACCAGTGCGTACACCCGGACGGCGGAGTCCGCGCAGTGGGTGACGATGCCGTTCTACGTGGTGTTCCTCGGCGGCGCCTTCTGGGTGCTCACGGTCGACCCGGACGACCTGCAGGTCTGGCACCGGCTCGTGCCCGGGGGCGCGACGGCGGAGCTGGTGCAGCGCGCGATGACCGGCGCGGGCAGCCTCGCCGACGCGGTGCCGGCCGTCGTCGGGACCTGCCTGCTGGCGTACCTGGCCGCCTGGGCCGCTCGGCGCGCGTTCCGCTGGGACGCCCGCACCTGACCCGCATCTCCTGCTTCCGGGCTCTCCGTCCGGGAGGTCCCGGACCCGCTCCTCGGGGCAGGGTCAGGGGCTTGCCAGGGGCGTTCCCCGATGCGCCGCAGCCGGCTCCCCGGGCATGGTCGACGCATGCAGACGACGACCGACGACCTGAGGAACACGATGACGCGCATCCACGACCGGCTCCGCCGCGAAGGCTTCGTCCGTGCGGACAGCGGGCGCCTGCTGGCCGGTGTGTGCGCCGGGCTGGGACGCCGGGTCGGCCTGGGCCCGTGGCAGGCACGGCTGGTGTTCGTCCTCGCGCTGCTGCTGGTGCCCGGCAGCCAGCTGCTGGTCTACCCGCTGCTCTGGGCGCTGCTGCCCGACGAGCGCCTGCCCCGCGGCTACGTGGGGCCGGTGGCGGCCCGCTGAGGGACGTCAGGCGGCGCGCAGCGAGGCCTGCCCCGTGCCGGCCGGCGCGGGGACAGCCGGCGCGGGGACGGCGTGCGGGCGCAACGTGTGCACCGGTGTGCCGGTGCCCGCGGCCTGCAGCTCGAGCACCCGCACCTGCCCGTGCACCTCGCCGAGCAGGTCCGACAGGCTGAGGCCGAGCGCCCCGCACACGGCGGCCACCACCTCCGACGACGGCTCCTTGCGGCCGCGCTCGATCTCGGACAGGTAGCCGATCGACACGTCGGCCGCCGCGGACACGTCGCGCAGCGTCTTGCCCTGCTCCTGGCGGGCACGCCGCAGCGTGGCCCCGAGCAGCCGGCGCAGCAGGATCATCAGGGCCTCCGGGTGGCTCGGCAGCTGGAGCCTCCCAGCATGGCATTCCGGCCGCCGGCCCGCCCGCCGCGACCTCCTGCGCGGTGGCGCCGGGTGATGACCGGGCCGGCGGTGCACCCAGGTGAACGTGGGCTCCCAGGGTCAGCGCACCACGCAGAAGTCGCCGGGGTCGCGCGGCGCCCGCTCGGGAGGCAGCGCGGCGGCGTGCCCCACGGCGACGCTGCCCAGCGGCTCCCAGCCGGCGGGCAGCCCGAGCTCGGCGCGGACGACGTGCGGGCAGAACAGCGTGGAGGACACCCACGCCGAGGCGAGGCCCTCGGCCGCCAGCGCGACGAGCAGGGCCTGGACCCCGGCCCCGCCCGACAGCAGGAACATCTCGCGCTCAGCCGCGGCCCGTCGGGCGTCGGGATAGGCGTGCGCGCCGTCAGTGACCAGGCAGGGCACGACGAGGTACGGCGCCCGGCGCAGCACGTCGCCGCGGCGCACCCGGCGCTCGATCTCGTCGGCCGAGCGGCCGTCGGCTCGCAGGTCCTCCACCCAGGCGTCGCGCATCGCGTCGAGCAGCCGCACCCGCGCGGGCGCGCTCTCGAGCAGGACGTAGCGCCACGGCGTCGTGTGGTGCGGGGCGGGAGCGGTCAGGGCCGACGCGACCGCCCGCCGGACGGCCGCCGGGTCGACGGGCTCCGGGGTGAAGCTGCGGACGGTGCGCCGGGCCGGCACCGCCTCCCGTCGGCCCTGCGCGATCGCCTCCCGGGTGCCCAGCCGGAAGAGGTCGCCCGCGGACGGGCGGACCAGCGCCCGCGCGCCGGGGCCGTCGTCGTCGAGCAGGCCCGGGGCGCCGCGCACGATCGCCGCCGGCACCCCCGCGGACTTTCCCTTCACCAGCTCGGCGGCGGACGCGAGCTCGTCGATGAGCGCGATGACCGTCGCGTCCAGCACACGGCCACCGGCGTCCGGCGTGCCACGCAGGTCGAGCGCGGGGAGCACCCCCGCCGCCCCGACGGCCAGGTCCACCTGACCCTCGCGCCATGTGCGGCCGGCCGTGTCGCTGACCACGACCCCGAGCCGGCGCAGCCCCCGCCGCGCCCGGAGCGCCGCGCGCAGGGCCCGCGCGGAGGCGTCCGGGTCCTCCGGCAGCAGCAGGACGGCCCCCGCGTCGACGTTGCTCGCGTCGACGCCGGCCGCCGCCATCACCAGGCCGTGCCGGGTCTCGACGATCCGCGTCTCCCCGCGCGACGCGACCACCCGCACGGTCTCCGCGGCCACCGCCTCGGCCCGGGACAGGCCCTGACGCAGCCGGCCCTCCGCCTTGGCGACGACCTTGCTGGACACGACGAGCACGTCGTCCTCGGCCAGCTCGGGAAGGCGCGCGTCGAGGAGGGCAGCGAGGTCGTCGCCCGCGCGCACCTCGGGCAGCCCGGTGACCGGGAGGACGCGCAGGCCCTCGGTCAACGCTCGACCAGCTGCGCCAGTGCCAGCGCCTGCCGGGCGATCTCCGCCGTGGCGGCGACGTCGGTCATGAGCAGCGGGACGGCGCGGCACGCGATGCCGGCGGCCGCCACCTGCTCCACGTCCGCAGCGTCCGAGGTGTCCACCAGCCAGCCGTCGAGCAGCTGCGGGCCGTACGCCAGCCCCACCCCGGCCGCCGTCACCTCGACCCCGATCGCCGGCAGCAGCTTGTCGGCCATCCCGCGGACGACGCGCCCGCCGACGATGGGGGAGACGCCGACGACGGGGGCCAGGCTCTCCCGGATCGCGTCCCGGATGCCCGGCACGGACAGGACGCTGCCGATCGACACGACGGGGTTGCTCGGCGGCAGCAGGACGACGTCGGCCTCGGCTATCGCCTCGAGCACCCCGGGCGCGGGCGAGGCCGCCTCGGCGCCCACCGACACGACCCCCTCGACCGCGGGCTCGGCCCGCCAGCGCACCCAGTACTCCTGGAAGTGCACCAGCCGGGACGTCGCCTCCCCGGGCGGGGTGAGCCGGACGTGGGTCTCGACCGGCTGGTCGCTCATCGGGAGCAGCCGCACGCCCCGCTCGGGCAGGCCCCACCGGGACGCGAGGACGGCGGTGGCCTCCGACAGCGTCGCCCCGCCGGCGAGCAGGGACGTGCGGGTCAGGTGCGTGGCCAGGTCACGGTCGCCGAGGCCGAACCAGCTGGGGAGGACGGCGTACGCGGACAGCTCCTCCTTGACCGTGAACGTCTCGCCGAGCCGGCCCCAGCCGCGTTCGTCGTCGATCCCGCCGCCCAGCGTGTAGAGCACGGTGTCGATGTCGGGGCACACCCGCAGCCCCCACATCGTGAGGTCGTCCCCGGTGTTGCCGATCACCGTGACGGTCGAGCCGGGCGACCCCGCGGGCCCGGCCAGCGCCGCCAGCAGGCCGCGCACGAAGCGAGCGCCGCCGGTACCGCCGGCCGGGACAACGATGCGCACCGGCCCATCCTCGTCCACCCCCGTGGCAGGCCCGGCAGAGGGTGCCGGAGGGGGGTGCTCCCGGTCACTACCACCCCCGGGCTTGACGGGAAGGCAGCGACGCGCGTGTAATTTCAGGCGTGTCATTCCGGCGGCCTGATCGGCTCCGGAGGCGCTGAGGCCGGGGCCACCCCTCCGGCGGGTCGAGTCAGTGATCGTCCGGGAAGTTCGCCCGGCCCACCGGGCCGGGCGTCAGGCAGACGTACGGGAGGCGCAATGCACGAGATCGACGGGGCCCTGGGCGCCGGGCGGGTCGAGGACGTGTCGCGCGGCGTCTCGCTCGCGACTTCGCCGGCGCACCGCGTGCCCGGGCTCGACAGCGGGCTCGACAGCGGGCTCGACAGCGGGTTGGAGGACGCGCTCGACGGTGTGCTCGACAGCCGGCTGGAGGAGCTCTCCGCCGCCGACCCGCTGCGCCTGGTGGAGCTGACCGCCGAGGAGCAGGACGAGGAGCTCCGGTGGCAGGAGCGCGCGCTCTGCGCGCAGACCGACCCGGAGGCGTTCTTCCCGGAGAAGGGCGGCAGCACCCGCGAGGCGAAGAAGGTCTGCCTGGGCTGTGAGGTCCGCGTCGAGTGCCTGGAGTACGCCCTCGCGCACGACGAGCGCTTCGGCATCTGGGGCGGGCTGTCCGAGCGCGAGCGGCGCAAGCTGCGCCGGCAGGCCGTCTGACCCGGCCCCCGGCCGTCGGGGGCTGAGCCCTCCCGGCCCGCCTATCGTGGGCGCCATGCGCCTCCTCGCCGCGGTGAAGCCGTGGCTGCGCGCACACCCGCTGGCCGCCGACGCCCTGCTCGCCTGGCATGTGCTCGTGCTGGCGCTGCTGGTCCCGGCCGACAAGCCCGGCCGGATCGCCCCGCCGGACGCCGAGACCACGGCCCTGATCGTGCTCGGCTGCGTGCTCCTGGTCTTCCGGCGACGGCGCCCGGTGCACGTCTGGGCCGCGACCGTGCTGGTGGGCGCCGTCGGCGTCGGGCACTCGGCCGGCGCCACCACCGCGACGTTCCCGACGGCCGTGGCTCTCTACACCCTGGCCACCCGGTGGCCCCGCCGGCAGGCCGTTCGCTTCGCGCTCACGACGGCGGTGGCCACCGTCTGCGGGCTCATGGTCTCCGACCCGTCGAACTGGCAGAGCCCCACGACGTACGGCGCCTTCACCTGGAGCGCGCTGTCCACCGCCATCGGGCTGGCGGTGCAGAGCAGCCGCGCGGTGCTCGCCGCGGCCGAGGAGCGCGCACAGCGGGCCGAGCAGACCCGCGAGCAGGAGGCCCAGCGCCGGGTGGCCGAGGAGCGGCTGCGCATCGCACGCGAGCTGCACGACGTGGTGGCACACCACGTCTCGGTCGTGAACGTCCAGTCCGGCGTCGCGCTGCACCTGCTCGACAGCGACCCCGAGCAGGCGCGCGACGCCGTGACCCACGTACGCCGGGCGAGCGGGCAGGTCCTCGACGAGATGGCGCACCTGCTCGGCGTGCTGCGGACCAACGAGGACGGCGCCCCGGTCGCGCCCGCGCCCCGCTTCGAGCGGGTCGGCGAGCTGGTCGAGTCCATGGGCCGGGCGGGGCTGCGCGTCAGCTGCGAGGTGGTGGGCGCGGCGCGTCCGCTGCCACCGCTGCTCGACCTCACGGCGTACCGGATAGTCCAGGAGGCGCTCACGAATGCCTCGAAGCACGGCAGTGGAAGTGCCGAATTGGAGATCAGATATAAGGCGGACGTGCTGGTACTGCTCGTCACCAGCCCCCTGCGGGCGGACGGCTCCGTGGGCACGGGTGGGCGCGCGGGCCACGGGCTCGTCGGGATGCGCGAGCGGGTCGACGCGCTCGGCGGCGGTCTGACCGCCGGCCCGCGCGGCAGCCGCTGGCTGCTGCGCGCCGAGCTGCCGCTCGCCGCCGCGGCCGACGGCGCGTCGGTGCCGGCCGGGGCGGGGCGATGACGATCCGGGTGGTGCTCGCCGACGACCAGGCCCTCATCCGAGCGGGGTTCGCCGCCCTCGTCGGCAGCGCACCGGACATGGAGGTCGTCGGCCAGGCCGCGGACGGCGGGGAGGCGGTGCGCCAGGTGCGCGAGCTGCGGCCCGACGTCGTGCTGCTCGACATCCGGATGCCCGGGACCGACGGGCTGACGGCCTGCGAGCAGATCACGGCCGATCCTCAGCTCTGCGCCGTCCGCGTCGTCGTGCTGACGACGTTCGAGTCCGACGAGTACGTGCTGGCCGCGCTGCGCAGCGGCGCGAGCGGCTTCCTGGGCAAGGGCGTCGAGCCGGTCGACCTGCTCGACGCCGTACGCGTCGTCGCCGCCGGTGACGCGCTGCTCTCGCCGCGGGCGACCGCCAGCCTCATCGCCCGCTTCCTCGCCCAGCCGCAGGAGGCCGCGCCGCAGGTGGTCGCCCCCGAGCTGGCCTCGCTCACCGAGCGCGAGCGCGAGGTGGTCGTGCTCGTGGCACTGGGCCTCGGCAACGATGACATCGCGGCCCGGCTCACGGTCTCCCCGCTCACCGCGAAGACCCACGTCAACCGCGCCATGACGAAGCTCGGCGCGCGGGACCGCGCGCAGCTGGTCGTCATGGCGTACCAGTCCGGGCTCGTGCGCGCCGGCGAGCCCCTGCCGAGGTCGTAGCCGGAGGCCGGGCGTACTGCAGCTGCAGTAGGCGGGATCGCCGTCTCGCGGACGACGACGGGACGCCGCCGCACGGCGATGCTGGTCGAGGCTCGGCAGCCCCGTCGCGACCTGCGCGACGTGCCGTCCGCTTCGACCTCGGGAAAGGCGTACATGGCGCGCTATCTGTATCGGCTGGGGCGGCTCGCCTTCCGCCGCAAGAAGTCCTTCGTGGGCGCGTGGGTCCTGCTGCTCGTCGTGCTCAGCGGGCTCGCCGGGGCGTTCTCCCGCAACTCCGACGCGCAGCTGACCATCCCGGGCGTGGAGTCCGTCACCGCCATGGAGCTGCTGCAGGAGCGCTTCCCGGACGGCGGCGCCGGTGGTGCGGAGGCGCGCGTCGTCCTCGCCGCCCCGCAGGGGGAGCGGGTGACCGACCCCGCCGTGCGGGCGCAGGTCACCGCGGTGCTCGACGCCGCCGCCTCCGCCCAGCAGGTCGTCGCGGTCACCGACCCCTACCAGGCGCAGGCCGTGTCGCAGGACGGCCGCGTGGCCTACGCGACCGTCACGTACGGCGTGCAGCCCGACGAGATCACCGACACGGCCCGCGAGCAGCTGCTGGCCACGGCGGAGCCGGCCCGGTCCGAGGGGCTCGAGGTGGAGTTCGGCGGCGAGGCCACCCAGGCCGTGCCCGGGCAGAGCGCCGCCGAGGCCATCGGAGTGCTGGTCGCGCTGCTCGTGCTGGCCGTGACGTTCGGCTCGCTGCTCGCCGCGGGCCTGCCGCTGCTCACCGCGCTCCTCGGCGTCGCCGTCGGCATGGCCGGGACGTTCGCCCTGTCCGCCGTCGTCGACCTGACGAGCACCGCCCCGACGCTGGGGCTGATGATCGGCCTGGCCGTCGGCATCGACTACGCGCTCTTCATCGCCAGCCGGCACAAGCAGCAGCTCGCCGAGGGCATGTCACCGGAGGAGTCGACCGGCCGGGCGGTCGGCACCGCCGGCAGCGCCGTCGTGTTCGCCGGTGCCACGGTCATGATCGCGCTGGCCGGGCTCTCCGTCGTCGGGATCCCCTTCCTGTCCACCATGGGCCTCGTCGCGGCGGCCATGGTCGGCGTCGCCGTCCTCGTCTCGCTCACCCTCGTGCCCGCCATGCTCGGCTTCGCCGGTGCGGGCTTCAACCGCTGGCCCGTCCCCGGCCTGCGCAAGCGGCAGGCACGGCTGGAGACGCGCGACGGCTTCGGCACGCGCTGGGCGCGCGGCATCACCCGACGTCCGCTTCCGGTGTTGCTGGCCTCGGTCATCGGGCTCGGTGTCGTCGCGGTGCCCGCGCTGGACCTGCGGCTGGGCATGGGCGACGAGGGCAACCTCGCCGCCGAGACCACCCAGCGCAAGGCGTACGACCTGCTCTCGGAGGGGTTCGGCCCCGGCTTCAACGGGCCGCTGACCGTCGTCGTGGACGCGGCCTCGGCCCCCGACCCACGGGCTGCCGTCGCGCAGGCCGTCACGACCGTTCGCGAGCTCCCCGACGTGGTGAACGTGACCGACGGGGTCTTCAACGCGGCGGGCACGACTGCCATCGTGACGGTCATCCCGAACGGTGGGCCGTCCGAGCAGTCCACCAACGACCTCGTCGAGGCGATCCGGGACGACCGGCCGGCCCTCGAGCGGGCGACCGGGGCCGAGGTCTACGTCACGGGCAACACCGCGATCGGCATCGACGTGTCGGCCAAGCTGCTCGGCGCCCTGCCGGTCTTCCTCGCCGTCGTCGTCGGCCTCGCCCTGCTGCTGCTCGCCGTCGCCTTCCGCTCCGTGCTGGTGCCGCTCAAGGCGACGCTCGGCTTCCTGCTGAGCCTCGCCTCGACGTTCGGCGCGCTGGTCGCGGTGTTCCAGTGGGGCTGGCTGGCCGAGCCGATCGGCGTCCAGCAGACCGGCCCGATCCTGAGCTTCCTGCCGATCCTGCTCATCGGGCTGCTCTTCGGCCTCGCCATGGACTACGAGGTCTTCCTGGTGAGCCGGATGCGCGAGGACCACGTGCACGGGGCCGCACCGGACGAGTCGGTGGTCGGGGGCTTCCGCCACGGGGCGCGGGTCGTGACCGCTGCAGCCCTGATCATGGCTTCGGTCTTCGCCGGCTTCGTCTTCGGCCACGACGCGACCATCAAGAGCATCGGCTTCGCGCTGGCGTTCGGGGTCGCCGTCGATGCCTTCGTCGTCCGCATGACCATCGTGCCCGCCGTGATGGCGCTGCTCGGCACGCGGGCGTGGTGGCTGCCGCGCTGGCTCGACCGGTTGCTGCCGAACGTCGACATCGAGGGCGCCGGCTTGGAGCGGCACGGCCTCAGGCAGGCGGCCGAGCGGGACGACCCGCGCGACGAGGAGCTCGTGCTGCGGTGAGCGGGCGGCGAAGGGGCGGGAGAGGCTGGCCTCGGTGTGGAATGCCGGGGCCGCCCGTCCCGTTCCGGACGTAGGCGCAGTCGCGGAGGCGGAAGGCGGGCGGTATGGCGAGCCAGTTCCCCACGGGGCCACAGCTGCAGGAGCGGGTGGCCGTGTCGGGCTCGGACAGATCGCACGAGGTGGTCATGCCGGTCCGGGACGTGACCAGCGCGTCCGCCGACCCACGGCCCAGGCGGGCCCGCACGCTCGTCTTCCTGTTCGCGGGCACACCCGAGGACCCGACGGGGGCGGCTTACCCCGTGACCCACGACCGTGCGGCGGCCGCTGCCCGGGACGGGTTCCCTTAGCGGCCGATCGCCAACTGACAGCGGCTGCGAACGTCCGGGACGCGCCGCCGCCCGCACCGGCAGCTACCGGTTGCAGGCGGCGGCAGCCGCTCAGTGGCCTCCGCAGACGGCCGGGTTCTCGATCTCCCACGGGAGCAGCCGGGTGGGGTCGGCGTGCTCGCAGAGGAGCACGAGCCGGCCGTCGGCGTACTGCGGCCGCACGTAGCCGCGGGTGACGACGACGGCCTCGGGCGCGTACGCCCCCTGGCTGCTGCGGACGCGATCGATGGCGGTGAGGGCGAGCAGCTCGGAGACCGGCATGTCGCCGGTGACCGACTCCTGGCCGGGGAAGACGACCGCGCGCCCGCCGGATCGCGTCGCGTGGGCGCTCGCCGCTTCCAGCGCGGCGGCCACCTGCGCGGCCGGCCCTGCGGCCTGCCGGGCCCCCGAGCTGTCCACCACGACGACGCCGGCCTCCGGCCCCAGCCGTTCGGCGAGGGCCACGGCGTCGACCGCCGGACCGGGGCGGGCGCCGACCTCGACGGACACGGCCTCGTGTCGATGCGGCGCGGCCACCAAGTGCGTGCACGCCACGGCTCCGGCGGCACCCGCGCCCGTTGCCGCGACGGCGCCCAGCAGGCCCTCGAGCAGGTGCTCGGCGAGGTGCCGGTCCGCGTGCAGCGCGCTGGCTCCCACCACTATCCGGCCGGCCGGCGCGAGCGCCGGCCGGCCGGTGGCCACCGGACGGCTCGTCACGTGACGTTGACGAAGATCGGGTTGGTGTAGAACCAGAGGTCCTCCCACGGGCTGCCGACACCGGGAACGTCCTGCGCGGGGCCGACCGGGTCGATCGCCGCACCGCGCAGGCCGACCGCGGTGCGGTTGGCGTCGGTGCCGCGCAGGCGGACGTAGAACGGCTGCTCCACCGGGCGGAAGCGCATCGACAGGAAGACCCGGCCGGAGGCCTGGCTGATCTCGAACTGCTCCACCACGCGAGTGTTGTTCGTGGTGAACGTGTCGCGGTCGGCCACCGGGCCGGTGACCGTGCCGGCGATCGCGTCCACCCGGCGCAGGCGGGGCAGTTCGCCAGCGAGGTTGGGCCGCGTGGCCAGGTCGATCGTCACCTCGAGGTCGACGCGAGAGCCCCGCGGCACGGTGAGCGTGCTGCCGAGCGTCGCGCTGCGCTGCACGCTGCCGCGCAGTCGCAGCTTCGCGTCGATGCCGTCGATCAGGTGCCCGTGGTCGACCCACACGTTGCCGGCGCGCAGGCCCGCCATGACGTCGAGGTAGCCGTACTTGGACACCCCGACATGGGTGCGGCTGTAGTAGCCGGGCCAGAAGTCGGCGCGGTTGCGCTGCGGCTCGCCGGAGTCGACCGGGTCGGGGTAGTGCCCGAGCGTCTCGAAGGTCTCGCCGGGAGCGAAGGAGCCTCGCACCAACCGGTCCTCGAAGACCGAGTGCGAGTCGGAGTTCGCCGTGATCCACCACGGCCTGCCCTCCGCGAGCAGCGAGTCCCACAGGCCGCCCACCGTCGCGGTCATCCAGTCGAAGCCGCCGTGGGTGCGGTAGGACTCGAGCGGGTAGCCGGGGAAGCTGTCCGCGCGGGGGGCGCCGCCGTAGAGCCCGCGGGCGCCGGCGTTCGGCCGCTGCAGCGTGGCGGCCTGGTGCCCCGGTGCCCCCTCGAAGCCGACGAACGTCCCGGGCGAGGCGTCCCGCCACCCGCGGATCTCGTGCGGCGAGTCGATGCCCTGGCGTGCCGGGTGGTTGGCGAACATGATCGCGTCCTCGACACGGCCGGCCGCCTTCTGCTGCGCCATCCAGTTGATGCCGGCGATGGCCAGCGCCTCGTTGCGCGGCGCGGGGGAGACGGACCCGTCGAAGTCGCTCTCGAACTGCTTGAGGACCGCGACCTCGTTCGGGCCCGGCGCCACGAACACCGTGCCGTGCTCGGCGGCGGGGATGTTCCACTCCAGGCCCTGGAAGATCAGCTGCCGCGGGTTGGCCTCGCGGGCGGCCACGATCTCGGGGTTGACCTTGTCCACCCCGATGCGCGCGTGCGTGACGCTGCCGTGGTCGGTGACGACCATCCAGTCCAGGCCGTACTCCGCGGCGCGCCGGGCCTGGTCCTCGACCCGGTACATCGCGTCGGAGCTGAACTGGGTGTGGATGTGGTGGTCGCCGGCGAGGTAGACGACCTCGTCGTCGGCGACCGGGGCGACGTCGCCGCCGGAGGCGGCCGCGGCCGCGCCGACGCCCGGGCCGAACACGCTCATCGCACCGGCACCCGCGCCGAGCAGGCCGGCGTTGCGCAGCAGCTTGCGACGGGACAGGTCGCGCGGGCTCAGCTCGGAGTCCGGGACGGAGGTGTCGACGGCCTCGGGCACCTCGGAGCCCGTGGGGTGCGCGTGGTCGTGATGGTGGTGGTCGTGCCCGTGGGTGTGGCCCATGGCGGATTGCTCCTTGGTCGCCGGAGGTCGTGGCACCGGCACCGTCCTGCGGCCATCCTGCGATTCCCGCGGGAACAGTGAAGCGGCGGATGAAGTCCGGATGAACGCTTGCGGCTGCGGCCGGGCCGCCCCCGCGCCGGGAGCGGCCCTGCCGGTCGCGTCAGCGGTCGTACGGCTTGAGGAACTCCTTCGGCTGCAGGGCGCGGGTGCTGACCCGCACGTCGCCGATGAAGCCGTAGAAGCCCTGGCCGAAGGTCTCGTTGGACTGCGTGGCGCCGATCACGAACGGCTTGCCGAGCGTCTGGATGCCGCGGGCGCTGGCCGTGGGGTTGCGGGCGATCCTCGAGCCGTTGACGTAGACCACCGAGCTCCTGCCGTCGTTGACGACGGCCACGTGCTGCCACTCGCCGACCGGCAGTGCGTGGCTCCAGTGCGTCGGGTTGTTGGCCACGTCGAGCTCCGGGTAGAGCACGAACTGCAGGAAGCGCTCGCCGGAGAGGTTCAGGCTGCACGGCGGCTCGTTGGGCGTGTAGCCGCTGGTGCGGCCGTTGTTGCCCTCCCAGCTGAGGATGCCCATCCAGGCGTGGCTGCCGACGAAGGGCTTGGGCAGCTTGAGGAAGGCCTCGATGGTGAAGCCCGAGAGGAACTTCTCCGTGCTGATCCTCGCGCCGGGCACGGACTCGAGGATCGCGCCGCGGTTGGGGCTCTGCCCGCCGTTGAAGCGGAGGCTGGCGTGCGACGGCGAGCCGCTCATGTGGTCGTCGGACCAGCTGAGGATCGAGGTGCCGGGCGGGGTCGGGCCGTTGAGGTCGTCCGTCAGCTGCAGCTCGGCGAGCTGGGTCAGCGGCTGGCCGTTGTTCGCGGTGACGGTGAGCCGGTAGTAGGAGTACGGCCCCGGGGTCGCGATGTCGTACTGCCTGGTGAGCCCTCGGGAGGCGAACGTCTGGCCGGACCGGGTGTCCAGGGTGGTCCACGTGCTGCCGTTGTTCGAGCCCTGCAGGGCCCAGTCGCGCGGGTCGCGGCCGGGGGAGTCGTTGCCGCTCGTCAGCGCGTAGCCGACGACCGTGATCGCCGAGTCGAGGCGGTACTGCACCCAGCCCGTGCTGGTGCGGACCAGCCACTTGCTGCCGCCGTCGAGGTCGTTGAGGTTCGCGGCGACCTCGTTCGGCGCGTTCTCACCGCTGGCCGTGATCGCAACGACGCGCGAAGCGATGTTCCCCTTGATGCCGAAGGGGGTGCCGACCTGCCCGATGTAGCGGGAGACCAGGTCGTTGCCGTTGCCGGTGAGGTCCTTGACGCGCACGCCCTCGGCGACCTGGGCGCCGACGGTCCCCGCGCCGGCCATGCCCGCGGCGTCGAACCGCCAGTACGCGAGCGTGCCGCGCGGCATGACGGCGCTCGCCGGGCGCGGGGCCGGGACGACCACCGGGGCGAAGCTGTCGAAGCGCTCGGCGAAGTCGATCTCGATGCTGAAGCGGTCGTCGATGCCGGTCAGCTCGATCGTCTCGGCCTCGAGCGGGGCGCGCTTGTCGGGGTTGCGGTTGAGGAACCACGGCGCGATCGTCTCGACGTCGATGACGCCGCGGGCCAGGTCGAAGTGGTAGAGCCGGATCATGCCGGCGCCGCCGTAGTAGCGGTCCTGGTAGTTCGTGATGTGCGCGTGCACGGCGTTGCCCCGGTCGTTCGTGAGCACGGTCCGCGCAGGGGGCCAGTAGTGGCCGTTGAGGGTGAGGAAGACCTGGTCGTTCTTGCGGATCAGGTTGTCCCAGAGGTACTGCCCGTTGCCCGACAGCCCGGCGGGGGTGGGCTGGCCGGCCGGCGCCGTCCCGACCGAGCCGACGAGGTCGTGGGTCGTGAGGATGACCGGGAGCGTCTTGTTGGCGTCGATGACGCCCTGCGCCCAGGCGACGCCCTTGGCCGAGAGCCGCCAGTCCAGGGCGAGGACCAGCCAGTCGCGGCCGGCCGCGCGGACCACGTGGTAGCTGTTGTAGCCGTCGGGGGAGGCGCCGCGGAAGGTCGGCATGCCCGCGTAGCGCTGCGGGCCGAACGCCTGCAGGTACGGGGTGTTGCCGCGCTGGTCGTCACCGGAGACGTCGTGGTTGCCGCCGAGGACGCTGTAGGGCATCTGGTTCGACAGCCCCGCGTCGAAGGTCTTCGCAGCGAGGCTGATCTCGTCCTGCGTGCCGTGCTCGGTGACGTCACCGAGGTGCGTCATGAAGACGATGTTGTCGTCCTTGCGCTGCTTCAGCAGGTAGTGGAACGTCGCCGACAGCGGCGTCGGGTCCGACGCGTCGTGGTCGAAGAGGTACTGCGTGTCGGGCAGCACGGCGAGCGTGAACCGCGGGCTCTCCGGGTCGACCCGGCCGTAGGGGGCGCCGTCCGCGTGCGCAGCCGTGGGCGCCACGACGGTGGGGAGCGCGGCGGCCGCCGGCGTCACCAGGGCTGCGCCGAGCAGGGCGCGACGGCTCAGGCCCGGCGAGGGCGTGCTGTCGGCAGAAGTGGCCATCAGGACTCCGGGTGCAGAGTTGGGGACGCGCCGACGCTGCAGTGCTCGCGCGACCGGAAACCTCCGTCCGGGTGAACGTCCTCCCAAGATCCAGCGAATGCCGGGTGGCGCCGCGCCCGGCGTCGTGTCGACAGAAGCTGCGTTCGGCCGACGCGGCCCCGCGCTCCCGCATGCAGGGCGCCCGGGTGCGCCGCGGAGGCGGCTTGTGCGATCGTCCCTGGGTCCGCCACCGTCCGGGCGGGCGTCCACGGGAGGGCACGTGAGGGACCCGGCTGTCGTCGTCGTGGGCAGCTGCAACGAGGACGTCGTCGTCCCGGTCGAGCGGCTGCCCGTGCCCGGCCAGACCGTGCTGGGCGGCGACCGGGCGCGCTTCCCGGGGGGCAAGGGCGCGAACCAGGCCGTGGCCGCCGCCCGGCTCGGCTGCGACGTCACGCTCGTCGGGCGGGTCGGCGATGACGAGCCGGGGCGCTCGATGCTCGCGGCCCTGGCCGCGGAGGGGGTCGCCGTGGGGCACGTGCCCACCACCGCCGGCGTCCCCAGCGGGGCCGCCTTCATCGCGGTCGACGGCGTCGGCGAGAACCTCATCGTGGTGAGCCCCGGGGCGAACGCGCGGCTCACGCCCGCGGACGTGGCCGCGGCCGAGCCGCTGCTGTCGGTCGCGGACGTCCTGCTCTGCCAGCTCGAGGTGCCCGTCGAGTGCGTACGCCGGGCGGCCGGGCTCGCCCGCGCCGGCCGGGCGCGCGTCCTGCTCAACCCCGCCCCGGCCGTCCGGCTCGACCGCGACCTGCTCGACCAGGTCGACGTCCTGGTGCCGAACCGGACCGAGCTGGGGCTGCTCACCGGACGCCCCGCCCCGGTCACGCTCGACGAGGCACTCGCCGCGGCCCGGCTGCTGCCCGGGCTCGACGTCGTGGTGACGCTCGGCGGGGACGGGGCGCTCGTGGTCGGGCGCGACGGCTCGGCCCAGCACGTGCCCGCCGCCGCCGTGGACGCCGTCGACACGGTAGGAGCCGGCGACGCGTTCTGCGCCGGGCTCGCCGACGCGCTCGCGCGCGGTGCGACCCTCCCCGAGGCGGTCCAATGGGCGGTCGCGGTCGCCGGGCTGGCCACCACGCGGCGCGGGGCGCAGCCGGCGATGCCCGGGCGCGAGGAGGTCGCGGGGCACACGGGGCGGGCGCCCGGCGGGCGCCGACCCTGACACTGCCGCGGCGGGTTCCTCGGGAGGGGCGCGGCGAGCCTCCCCGGCGCAGTGCGTCCGCTGGTGCACGCTCTGCTGGTGCGTCCCCCGTCTGCGCCTCTCGCCCGGCTGCGGCCGTCGGGAGCGACGCGGGCCGTTCCCCACGCGGGCGGGCCCGCCGCTCCGGGCACGGCCCCCGCGCAGCCGGGTCCCTTCCTCCCCGAGGACGACGCCCCCGACGCGGTGCCGGCACCCGTGCCGCCGGCTGCGGGGACGGTCACCGCCGTCCTGGTGTGCCACGACGGAGAGGCCTGGCTCCCGACGACCCTCAACGCCCTGCGCCGGCTGCGGCTGCGCCCTGACCGCCTCGTCGCGGTCGACGCCGGCAGCGCCGACGGGACCCGGGCGCTGCTGGAGGCCGCGCACGCCCGCGGCGAGCTCGACCTGGTGGTCGGGGCCCCGCGCACCTCCGGCTTCGGCGCCTCCGTCGCCGCCGGGCTCGCGGCCCTCGGGCCGGCCCCGGCCGACGGCACGGCTCCGGGCTGGGTGTGGCTCCTGCACGACGACGCCGCGCCGCGCCCGGACGCGCTCCACGCCCTGCTGGTGGCCGCGGCGCAGGCCCCGGACGCCGCCGTGCTCGGGCCGAAGCTGCTGGACTGGCGCAGCCCCCGGCGCCTGCTCGAGGTCGGCGTCACCATCGCCGGCAGCGGCCGGCTCGAGACCGGGCTGGACCGGGCGGAGGTCGACCAGGGCCAGCGCGACGGGCTGCGGGACGTGCTCGCCGTCAACACCGCCGGCATGCTCGTCCGGGCCGACGCCTGGCACGAGCTGGGCGGCCTCGAGCCCTCGCTGCCGCTCTTCCGCGACGACGTGGACTTCGGCTGGCGCGCCCGCGCCGCCGGCTACCGGGTGGTCTGCGCCACCGACGCCGTGCTCGTCCACGCCGCCGCCGCCCGACGCGGCCGCCGCCGCCCCGCCGCGGTGCGCGGCTCCGCGCTGCGTGCCGACCGGCAGGCCGCGCTGCGGGTGCTCCTGCTCAACACTGCAAGCTGGGCGCTGCCGCTCCTGCTGGCCCGGCTGGTCGCCGGAGCCGTGCTGCGGGCCGGTGCGCTGCTGCTCGGGCGCGACCCGCGCGGCGCCGCGGCCGAGGCCCTCGCCCTGCCGGCCGCCCTCGCCGCGCCCGTCCCGCTCCTGCGCGCCCGCGCGCGACGCCGGCGGTCCCGGCGCGTGGGTGCCGGGGACGTACGCCCCTACCTCGCCCGTCCGGGCTCGGCGCTGCGGCACCTGCGCGACGCCGCCGCCGCCGCCCTCGACCCGCCGCGGCCGTCCGCGGGGCCGGCCGCCCCGGAGACCGGCCCGTCCCCCGACGGCGCCGACGAGCTGCCCGCGCCCGCCCCGTCGCTGCTGCGCCGCCTGCTGCTGCGCCCGTCGGCCCTGCTCCTCGTCGCGCTCACCCTCGTCGGCCTGCTCGGCGCCCGCCGCCTGGTGGGGCCCGGCAGCCTTGCGGGCGGAGCGCTGCTGCCCGCCCCCGGCGGGGCCGCGGACCTGCTCACGGCGACGGTGGCCGGCTGGCACGCCGCCGGTGTCGGCAGCGGCGAGGCCGCCCCCGCCCACCTGGTGCCGCTCGGGCTGCTCGCCGGGGTGCTCGGCGGCCGCGCCCCGCTCGCCGTGGACGTCCTGCTCCTCGGCGCCGTGCCGCTGGCCGGCCTCGCCGCGTACGTCGCCCTGCGCCGCGCCGTGGCCTCCCGCGCCGTGCGCTGCTGGGCCGCCGCCGCGTACGCCCTGCTGCCCGCCGCCACCGGGGCGGTCGCCGCCGGCCGGCTGGGCACCGCCGCCGTGCTCGTCCTGGTCCCGCTGGTCGCCCGCACGGCGTCCGCTGCGCTCGGGCGCGGCCGCGAGCGCTGGCGGGCGACGTGGGCCGCCGGCCTGCTACTGGCCGTCGCCTGCGCGTTCGCTCCCGTGCTCTGGCCGCTGGCCGCCGTCTGCACGCTCCGCGGGGCCGTCGCCACACGTCGCGGGCGAGCGCTGGGAGGCGCGCTGGCCCGCGCGGCCGTCGTGCTCGGGCTGCCCGTCGCGCTGCTCGCGCCCGAGGCGGCCCGCATCGCGGCAGACCCCGCGCTGCTGGCCGCGGAGGCCGGGCTGCCCGGCCCCGGCCTCGCGGAGCCTGCCCTCGACCCGCTCGCCGTCGTGCTGCTGCACCCGGGCGGCCCGGGGGCGTACCCGCTGGCCTTCACGCTGCCAGTGCTGCTCGCGGCGCTCGCCGCGATCCTCGTGGCCCGGTGGAGCCCGCGGCCCGGCCTGGTGGCCGCCGGCTGGGGGGTCGCGCTGGCCGGGATGGGGGCGGGGGTGCTGGTCTCGCGCACCCACCTGCCCGTCGACGGAGGGAGCGCGGCCGGTTGGCCGGGCCCTGCCACCGTGGCCGCCGGTGCCGGCCTCGTGCTCGCGGCGGCCGCCGGGGCCGAGGGGGCCGCCGCCCGGCTGCGGGAGCGCAGCTTCGGCTGGCGGCAGCCCACCGCGGTGCTGCTGGCAGTGCTCGCCGTCGTGTCCCCGCTCGTCGTCGCCGCCCACTGGGTGGGCGTGGGCGCGACCGGGCCGCTCGATCGGACGGTCTCCGCGGTGCCCGCCTTCGTGACGGCCGAGTCGGCCGGACCGGCCCGGGTGCGCACGCTGGTGCTCGCCGGGGACACGGCCCGCGTGCGGTACCTGCTCGACCGCGGCGACGGCTCGCGCCTCGGCGACGCCGAGCTGGCCGGGGAGCCGGCCGCCCGGGACGCCCTCGCCGCGGCCGTCGCCGACCTGGCCTCCGGGCGCGGCGGCTCCGCGGCGGCGGCGCTGCCCCCGTTCGGCGTCCGGTACGTCCTGCTGCAGGCCCCGGTCGACCCGTCGCTGGTCCGGGCCCTGGACGCGGTCCCGGGGCTGCGTCGCGCCGGCGAGCAGCAGCCGCACGCGTTGTGGGAGGTCGACGTCGCCGCGGTGCCTGCGGCCCCGCTGCGGGTCGTGGGCGCGGGCGGGGCGGCGGAGCTGGCCTCCACCCCGGTGGGGGCGGGCGCCACCGCGCAGCTGCCCGCCGGCCCGGCCGGGCGCCTGCTGGTGCTGACCGAGCCGCGGGCCGACGGCTGGCGGGCGACCGTGGACGGCGAGCCGCTCGACCCGGCGGCCGCCCCGGCGGGTGCCCGCTGGGCGCAGGCCTTCGCCCTGCCGGCGGCCGGCGGCACGCTCACCGTGACGTACGCCGACGAGGGCCGGGCGCGCGGCGGGGCGGCCCGCCTCGGGCTCGCGGCCGTCGCCCTGCTGCTCACGCTGCCGGCCGCGCGCCGTCGCGACACCGACCCCGAGGACGCCCGCGCATGACCCGCATCCCGCGCCGGCCTGCGCCGGCGCTGGCGCTCGCCGCCGTCCTGCTCGTGCTGGGCGCCGGGGTCGGCACGGCCCGGGCGATCCGCGCGGAGGCGCCGCCGGCCGACCTGTCGCAGCCGCGCTCGGTCCCCGTCGCCGCGGCCGTGCTCAGCTGCCCGGCCCCCGCCGCCACCGGGGTGACCTCCTCGGTCGTGGCGGCCGCCGCGCCCGCGGAGGAGCCCGCCGCCGTGCGTGGTCAGCTCACGATGGACCGGCTGACCGGCCGCGGCCGGCTCGAGCAGCCCGGCGCGGGCGAGCTGTCGCGTACGCGGGGGCAGGCGGTCACCGCGCCCGTGCCGCCGCAGACCGGCCCCGTCCTCATCCGCGGCACCGGCGCCCTGGCGCCCGGCCTGGGCGCCGTGCAGTTCTCCCGTACCGCCGCGGGCCTGGGCCGCGGCATCGCCGTCGGCGGCTGCGACCCGGCTGGCACGGAGGCCTGGCTGGTCGGGGCGGGCGCGGAGGTCGGGCGCAGCGCGACCCTCTTCCTCACCAATCCCGACGAGGCCGCAGCCATGGTCGACGTCGAGCTGTGGGGCCCCGACGGCCCGGTCGACGCGCCCGGGCTGCGCTCGGTCGCGATCGGGCCGCGTGCCCAGCAGGTGGTCCGGCTCGACGCCGAGGCCCCCGCCGGCCGCTACGGGGTGCACGTCGTCGCCCGCGAGGGCCGGGTCGCGACGGCACTGCGCGACGACCAGTACGACGGGCTGCAGCCGCTGGGGACCGACTGGGTGCCGGCGGCGGCCGCCCCCGCCACCCGGGTCGTCGTCCCGGCGGTCCTGCAGGGCAGCGGGCAGCGCCTGCTGCAGATCCTCGCCCCCGGCGACGCCGGGGCCGTGGTCTCCGTGCGCGCCCTGGGGGTGGACGGGGAGGCCGCTCCCGACGCCCTCGCGGCCGTGCGTGTCCCGGCCGGGTCCGTGGCTGAGGTCGAGCTCGGCGAGGCCCTCGGCCGGCAGGCCGCGGCCCTCGAGCTCACCTCCGACGTCCCCGTCACGGCCGGCGTGCTCATGCGGCAGGGGACGGCGCAGGGGGCGGGCACGACGCCCGGGGAGCTGGCCTACACCGCGGCCTCGACCGCGCTGGCCAGCGGCGACCAGGCCACGCTTGCGTACGTCCCCACCGGGGCGGGGCGGCTGGCCGAGCTCCTGCTCACCGCTCCTGAGGGCGGCGCGACGGTGCGGGTCGTCCCGCTCGCGCAGCCCGGCCGGCAGGCTCCGTCCGCGCGTACCGTCCTCGTCGGGGCCGCCAGCTCGGTGCTGGTGCCGCTGCCGACCGACGCGGAGGCGGCGTACTCCGTCCTGCTCGTCGTCGAGGCCGGCTCGGGCGAGGTGTACGCGGGGGCGACCCTGCGCGAGGCCGAGCCGCGCGGGCCGATGCTCACCGCGCTGCCGCTGCGCTCCGCGCCGGTCGCGGTGCCGGTGCCGGCGGTCCACGCCGACCCCGCCCTCGGCCGCGACTAGCGCTGCCCCTCCTTCCCCGCTGATCATGCGCAGGTGGCGAGTTGTCCACAGCCGCTGGCCGTGGGGACGGCTCCCCGACGTCGCGGGAGCAGCGCCGGGTGCGTGGGGAAAGGGTCAGTCCTCCTCGGCAGGGCCGCCGTAGCCCGGGTCGAGCGTCCCCGGGTCGACGCCGAGCAGCTCGGCGACCTGCTCGGTCACGACGTCCTGCACGAGGTCGGCCAGGTCGCGCCGGTCCAGGGCCCGGGTCTCGAGCGGGCGGCGGTAGACCACGATCCGCGGCGGCAGGTCCCCGACGCGCGGGAAGGCGCGGCCGAGCGGGACCGGGTCCGGGCTGTCGGGCGGCGCCTCGACCGGCGGGACGTTCTCGACCCCGATCTCGATGTCGCGCATCCGGTCCTCCCAGCGCCGCTCGAGGTGCTCCACGGCGTCGAGGACGAGCCCGTCGAAGACCTCGCCGCGCGACCGGCTGAGCGGCACGGAGGACGGCCCGAGCGGGCCGCGCAGGCCCCGCCCGTGGCGGTCACGGCGTCGGGGGATCGGCACGGGCCCGAGTATCCCCGACCGGTCGGGCAGGTCGGCCCGTAACGCGCGGGCAGCGGGTCGGGTTCCTCCTCGCGGGGCGACACGACGGGCTCCGCGGCGCGGATCGACCCCTTCGTCGGTGCGGGCATCTAAGGTGAGCGGCTGTGAGACCAGCCCGTCGCTGCACCCGCACGGCCTGCGGGCGCCCTGCCGTGGCGACGTTGACCTACGTCTACGCCGACTCGACCGCGGTCCTCGGGCCGCTGGCGACCTACGCCGAGCCGCACTGCTACGACCTCTGCGCCGAGCATGCGGAGCGGCTCACCGCCCCGCGCGGGTGGGAGGTCGTCCGGCTCGCCGTGGGCGCGGCCGAGCCCGAGCCGACCAGCGACGACATCGAGGCGCTGGCCGACGCCGTGCGTGAGGCCGCCCGTCCCCTGCCGCCGGAGCAGCGGACGGGGACGTTCCCGGACGCGGCGCCGGTGCAGGGGCGTCGCGGGCACCTGCGGGTGCTGCGCAGCCCGGACAGCTGACCCGTCCCGGCGGCCGGACGGGCTCCGCCGCCGGCTGACCGCACCGGCCCGTCCGGGTGACCCGGGCGCACACGCGCACGCGCCGGCTCGCGCCGTCCTTCGACGCGGCTAGGCTCCCGCCCGTGGCAGACCTGTCGAAGATCATCAAGGCATACGACGTCCGCGGCCTCGTGGGCACGGACGTGACCGAGGACCTGGCCCGCGCGGTGGGGGTGGCGTTCGTCAAGGTGCTCGGCGTGGACCGGGCCGTGATCGGGCGGGACATGCGGCCGTCCTCGCCCGGGCTCGCGGCCGCGTTCGCGGACGGGGTCACCTCGCAGGGGGCGTCGGTGATCGACATCGGGCTCGCCTCGACCGACCAGCTCTACTTCGCCTCCGGCTCGCTCGACCGCGCTGGCGCCATGTTCACCGCGTCGCACAACCCGGCGAAGTACAACGGCATCAAGATGTGCCGCGCCGGTGCGACGCCCGTGGGCCAGGAGTCCGGGCTGCGCGACATCGCCGACCTCGTCAGCGACTACCTCGACAACGGGCTGCCGGAGCCGGTGGCGACGCGGGGGACCGTCGAGCAGCGCGACGTGCTGAGCGACTACGCGGCCCACCTGAAGAAGCTCGTGGACCTGTCCGGCGCGCGGCCGCTCAAGGTCGTCGTGGACGCCGGCAACGGCATGGCCGGGCACACCGCCCCCGTCGTGTTCGAGGGCCTGCCGTTCGAGGTCGTGCCGATGTACTTCGAGCTCGACGGCAACTTCCCCAACCACGAGGCCAACCCCATCGAGCCGGAGAACCTCGTCGACCTGCAGGCCGCGGTGCGCGAGCACGGCGCCGACATCGGCCTGGCCTTCGACGGCGACGCCGACCGTTGCTTCGTCGTGGACGAGCGGGGCGAGCTCGTCTCGCCGTCGACGATCACCTCGCTGGTCGCGGTGCGCGAGCTGGCCAAGGAGCCGGGCGCCACGGTCATCCACAACCTCATCACGTCCCGCTCGGTGCCCGAGATCGTCACCGAGCACGGCGGCAAGCCGTTCCGCTCGCGGGTGGGCCACTCGTTCATCAAGGCCGACATGGCCGAGACCGGTGCGGTCTTCGGTGGTGAGCACTCGGGCCACTTCTACTTCCGGGAGTTCTGGCGCGCCGACTCCGGCATGCTCGCAGCGCTGCACACGCTCGCGGCGCTCGGCGAGACGCCCGCGGGCTCGACGCTCTCCCAGCTGCTGGCCGACTACACCCGCTACAGCGCGTCCGGCGAGGTGAACAGCACGGTCGCGGACGCGGACGAGCGCAGTGCCGCGGTGGAGAAGGAGTTCGGCTCCCGCGAGGGCGTCGAGGTCGACCGGCTCGACGGGCTGACCTTCACCCACGCCGACTGGTGGTTCAACCTGCGCAAGTCCAACACCGAGCCGCTGCTCCGGCTGAACGTCGAGGCCGCCGACCGGCCCGCGATGGAAGCGCTGCGCGACGAGGTGCTCGCGATCGTACGGGCGCAGTCGTGACCGCGGGGGCGGAGGCGCTCGGCCTCGAGGCCTGGCTGCTCGACGTCCTGGCCTGCCCGCAGGACCACTCGCCGTTGCGTGTGGACGTGGAGCGCTCGGAGCTGGTCTGCACCGGGCCGGCGTGCGGGCTCGCCTTCCCCGTGCGGGAGGGGATCCCGGTCCTGCTGCTGGACGAGGCGCGGACGCCGGGCGGCGGGGCCGCCGCCACGGACGGCTCCGAGGACTGAGGGGGAGGCCATGGCCGGGACGCTGGTCGCCGACGACGCCCTGCTGGACGACGCGGAGGCCCTCGCGGGCGCGGACCCCGGGGAGATGCTCCCGGCCTGCGCCGGCGCAGGGGCGCAGGTACGCACCGCTGCGCGCAGCGCGCTCGAGGCCGGTGTCCGCTCGGTCGCCGATGACGGGCGGCCGCGCACGGTCGTGGTCGCCGGCGTCGGCGGCTCCGGGATCGCCGCCGACGCCCTGGCCGCGGTGACCGGCCCGAGCTGCCCGGTCCAGGTGCTCGCGCTGCACGACCTGGTGCTGCCCGGCTGGGTGGGGCCGCTCGACCTCGTGGTCGGCGTCTCCTGCAGCGGCTCCACCGAGGAGACGCTGCTCGTGACGGAGGAGGCGGCCCGGCGTGGCGCCCGGGTCGTGACCGTCGGGCGGCCCGGCTCGGCGTTGGCGGCCGTCGGGGAGCGCGCCCGGGGGGTGCACCTGCCGGTCGACGCGGCGGGGCGCCCGCCGCGGGCCTGCTTCTGGTCGCTGTCGGTCCCGCTGCTGGTCCTGGCCGACGTGCTCGGCCTGGCCGCCGTGCCGCAGGAGGCGCTCGCCGCCACCGCTGCCCGGCTCGACGTCCTGGCCGAACGGTACGGCCCCCGCCTCCCTGTCGGGGAGAACCCGGCCAAGGACCTGGCCCTGGCCCTGGCCGGCACGCTGCCGATGGTGTGGGGCACCAGCGGTGTCGCGGCGGCCGCGGCGTACCGGATGGTGTCCCAGCTGGCGGAGAACGCCAAGCTGCCCGCGGCGCCCGGCCAGCTGCCGGAGGCCGGCCACAACGCCGTCGTCGCGCTCGACGGGCCGCTGTCCGGGGCGGGCGACGGTGCGGCCGACGACCTGTTCCGGGACCCCTTCGAGGAGCCGCAGGCCCTGCGGCTGCGGGCCGTCCTGCTCCGCGACCCCACCGAGCACCCGCGCATCGCTGCCCGCGCCGACGCCGTCGAGGCGGTCGCGCAGGGGCGTGGCGTGCCCACCTCCGTCCTGCGCGCGGACGGGGACACGGCCGTCGAGCGGCTCGCCTCGCTGGTCGGGCTGGCGGACTTCGCGACCACCTACCTGGCGCTCGCCACCGGGGTCGACCCCTCGCCGATCGCCGCGATCGACGAGCTCAAGGCGCGCATCGGCGAGCCCGCTCGCTGAACGCGCGGCCGGCGCCGAAGGCGAGCGGCGCGAAGCGCCCGCCCATCAGACGGCGGGTGTCCGCGTCGGGGTGCAGCTCGTCGGGGAGCGGGTGTGTCGCGCTGTCTGCGGGGCCGTAGAGCTGCCGGCCGTCGAGGTGGTGCAGGTGTCGCTGCTCTTCACGAGCTCCCTCGTCACGCGATCGCGATGCTGTTCCCGGGGGCGGTGTCCCGCCGCATCGACTCGCAGCAGACGCTGATCGCCGCACTGGCCGTCGTCGTGGTGCCCGGATCCGGGCCCTTCGCCACCGCGGGCTCCTGACGACGGGGCTCGTCCGGTTCGGCACCGCCCGCAGCGTGTACGCCGTGTCCGCCGCGCTCGCGCTCGTCCTCAGGGTGATGGTGGCCGGGGCCGGGTCGCCGCGGACGGTCATCGTCGCCACCGTCTCGGGCGCCTTCATCGGCGTCAACGACACGTCGATGAGGCAGGCTGTCACGGAGGTCCCGCCCGTCGAACGGCCGGTCGCCTCCTCGGCCTACGGCTTCCTGCGCGTCAACGGCGGCGGCCTCGCGGCCTGTGCCGCGGGCGAGCTCGCCGACTACTGGGCACTGCACGTGCCGTTCTACGTCAGAGCGGGCGCGTTCCTGGCCGCGGGCGCGTTCCCGGCAAGCGGCCACAGGCCGCTCGAACAGGCCGGACGTGCCGCCGAGGCCCCGGTCGCGCAGCCGGACGTACCGCAGCCCGGCCGGGCCCCCGGCACGAGCGCGACGGCCGCTCTCGGCCGCGAGGCGGCGTGCATCGTGGTGCTCGTCCGTCCGGCGCCCGACCTCGCCGGAGCGAAGAGCGCGCCGGGTCAGCAGGCGCAGGCGGCTGAGCCGACGACCACCGTCAACGCGTCCGGCTCGGGACGGCGCAGGCCGCGGCCGGAGTCGATCCCGAGCCCTTCGCGCACCCAGTACTCGTAGCCGCCCAGCATCTCCTTGACCGCGTAGCCGAGTTCGGCGAAGGCCAGTGCGCCCTTCGTCGCGCCGTTGCACCCCGGGCCCCAGCAGTACGTCACCACCTGCGTGCCGCTCGGGACGAGCGTCCCGGCGCGCCCGACGATCTCGCGTCGTGGCAGGTGGAGCGCGCCCGGGACGTGCCCCTGGTTCCAGGCCGCCTCGTCACGGACGTCGACGAGCACGAAGCCGGTGTCGCCGGCCTCGAGCCGGGCTGCGACGTCGGAGACATCGGTCTCGTGCTGCAGTCGCCGGATGAAGTACTCCACCGCGTTCACAAGGGCCTCCCGTCGGGGTTCCGGACGGACCCAGGCTGGCTCAGCGTGCCCCTCGTCGCGAGTGGCGCGAACGCCGCGTACCGATGAGTTCTCGCCACT
Source organism: Motilibacter aurantiacus (assembly GCF_011250645.1). NCBI lineage: Bacteria > Bacillati > Actinomycetota > Actinomycetes > Motilibacterales > Motilibacteraceae > Motilibacter > Motilibacter aurantiacus. The sequence goes on along the minus strand of NZ_JAANNO010000001.1, from coordinate 143,093 downwards.
ACGGTGGGAGGCATGACGATCGGGATCGCGCCCGCGCCGCACGAGGTGGCCCTGGTCCTCTTCGACGGGATGTCGCCGTTCGAGAGCGGCATCGTGATCGAGGTGTTCGGGCTGCCGCGCCCGGAGCTGGAGGTGGCGTGGTACTCCCTGAGCGTCTGCACCCCGGGCGGGGCGGCCGTGCGCACGGTCGGCGGGCTCACCGTCGATGCGCCGCACGGGCTCGAGGCCGTCGCGCGGGCGGGCACCGTGATCGTGCCGGGGGTGGCCGACGTGCACGGCGACGTCGCCCCGGAGCTGCTGGGCGCGCTGCGGGCGGCACACGCCCGCGGGGCGCGCGTCGTGTCGATCTGCTCGGGCGCGTTCGCCCTGGCCCAGGCCGGGCTGCTCGACGGGCGCCGGGCCACCACCCACTGGCGCTACGCCCCGCTGCTGTCCGAGCGCTTCCCGCAGGTCACCGTCGACGCCGACGTGCTCTACACCGCCGATGCGGACGTCTACACCAGCGCGGGAAGCGCGGCGGGGATCGACCTGTGCCTGCACCTCATCCGGCTGGACCACGGGGCGACGGTCGCGAACTCCGTCGCGCGGCGGCTCGTCGTCCCGGCCCACCGCGAGGGCGGGCAGGCACAGTTCATCGAGGCGCCGGTGGCGCAGGGGCCGGGGGACGACGCGGTCGCCCGCAGCATGGAGTGGGCACTACAGAATCTCGCTTCGCCGATCAGCCTTGCCGACCTGGCGGCCCGCGCCCTGATGTCCCCGCGCAGCTACTCACGCCACTTCCTGCGGCGCACGGGGAACTCCCCGGTGAAGTGGCTCACCGCTCAGCGGGTGCAGGCGAGCCTGCCGCTGCTCGAAGCGGGCTGCTTGAGCGTCGAGGAGGTGGCGGCGGCCACGGGCTTCGAGAGCGTCGTGACCTTTCGGCAGCAGTTCCGCCGGGCGCTCTCCACGTCGCCCACCGCGTACCGCCGGGCCTTCGTGTCCTGACCACGCCGATGTTGCTCGCGCGTTTCACCGATGTGCCCCTTCCTTCCCATGGTTGAGGGGGATTTGAGGGATCACCACGGATTGCTCGATAGTTGCGCCAAGGTCTTGAATATTGCCCTTTCGGCGCTCTAACGTCCGCTCCACCCCGGCCGCGCCGACCGGGGCTCGAAGGCACGTCCAGGGAGCGAATCATGAGCGGACACGACGGAGCCGGCTGCGACTGCGAGGCCGGTCGGGGGCTCGACCGGCGGCGGGTGATCGCCCTGCTGGCCGGCTCGGCGGCGGCGACGCTGATGCCGGGAGCGGCCTGGGCCGCGCCGGCCCGGGCGAGGGCGGGCGCAGCGGCGGCGCTCCCGGCCGACGAGCAGCGGCTCTTCTCGCTGCTGCACCCCGAGCGCGCGCTGAACCACATCGTGAAGCTCAGCGAGGGCATCGGCCCGCGCATCGGCGGCACCGACTCCGAGGCCGAGGCGGCCGAGTACCTCGCCGAGCGGCTGGACCGCTGGGGCTACGACACCCGGATGCAGCCGTTCCCCGTCGCGGACAAGTTCCTGGGCGAGCTCGAGCGCCGCGGTGGCACGCCGCTGCCGCAGGACATCTGCTGGCAGGTGGGGGCGTCGCCGGAGGGCGCGCTCGACACCGTCGTACGCGGCGAGACGGTGGACGCCGGCGACGGCGCTCCCGGCAGCTACCCCGCTGACGTGACGGGCAAGATCCTGCTCGTCGACTACGTCGCGTCCGCCCGCAACACGGTGGTCGCGACGGCCGTGGCCCGCGGCGCGGCCGCGGTCGTGTTCCTCGCCGCCGACCTGGTCTTCCCCCGCCGGGCGGGGGCGTTCACGCCGCGGCTCACCACGCCGGTCGCGATCCCGGTCCTCGGCGCGGCCCAGGTGCAGAAGGAGCGGCTGCGGGCGCTCGTGGCAGGCGGGCCGCTGGACCTGCGGGTGCGCACGGAGGCGCACCGCGGCCTGACGTCGCGCAACGTGCTCGCCGAGCGTGCCGGCGACCCCGCGGCGCCGGTCGTCATGGTCTGCGCCCACTACGACTCGGTCATCGGCGCGAAGGGCGCGAACGACGACGGCTCCGGCACCGCGCTGACGATGGAGCTGGCGCAGACGCTGCGCAAGCTCCCGACGGACGCGACGATCCAGTTCGGGCTGTGGGGCTCGGAGGAGCAGGGGCTGATCGGGTCGCGCTACTACGTCGCGGGGCTCTCGCCGGCGCAGCGCCAGCGCTACCTCGCGGTCTTCAACAACGACATGGTCGCCACGAGCTGGGACCAGGCGACGATGTACTGGGTGCTCTCGGCCAACGGGCAGGCGAACGCCGCGACCTCCGCGGTGATCGCCGCCGCCGGCCGGCTCGGCTACTCCCAGATGCTCTCGTCGGTCACCATGCGCGGGTCCAGCGACCACCAGTCGTTCCAGGACGTCGGGATCGCCAGCGGCAACTTCACCTGGCGGGCGGAGGCGAGCCCCGCCCTGCTCGAGCCGCCGTACCACACCCCCGAGGACACGGTCGCGCTGAACGTCAGCCTCGACCGGCTCAAGCTGTCGCTCGAGTTCATCGGCTCGGCGATGTACGCGACGGCGGGGCCGGCCGCCTGACGCGGAGGAGCCCGTCCGCCCCCGGGTGCTGGGGACGACACCCGGGGGCGGGCGCCCGCCGCGTCAGAGCCGGCGCTGCATCCGCTCCACGCGCGCCTCGGGCGCGCCGGCCATCGGCTCCAGCTCCCCGGTCGGCACGAAGCCGAGCCGCTCGTAGAGCCGGCGTGCCCGCCCGTTCGCCTGGGTCACCCGGAGGCTGACGGCGGCGACGGGAAGGGCACGGGCCCAGTCGCAGAGCGCCTCCACCAGGGCCGTGGCGACCGCGCCGCCACGGTGCGCGGGGTCCACCCACATGGCCACGAGCCGGCGCTGCCCCGGATGCAGGCTCTCCTCGGTGGCCGCCACGACGCCGACCGGGCACCCGCCCGTGGTGGCAAGGAACCACGCCTCGTCCACGACCCGGCGCCGCCAGGCCGCCTCGTCGAGGGACCGCTCCGCCTCCAGGCCGGCGCCGAACGCCTCCGGCGCGTCGGCCAGCGCGCGCAAGCGGGCCTCGCGCACCTGCCCCCAGTCGTCGGGGACGGCGCGGTGCACCGCGTACGGGCCCGCCGTCGGCCCGCTCACCGGTCGACCGCCACGGCCGACGACTCGGCCCGCTGCGTCGGCGTGCTCGCCAGGCTGACGACGGCCACCGACACGCACACGAGCCCCGCGCCGACGACCTGCCAGGCCGAGAGCCGCTCGTCGAAGACGAGGAAGGCCGACAGCGCCGTGAAGATCGGCTCGGCGCTGCTGATGGCGGCCGCGGGGGCCGGGCCGAGCAGCTTGATCCCGGCGAAGAACGTCGGGATGGCCAGCACCGTCGAGACGACGGCCGTGGCCGCCGTCGCGGCCCAGCCGCCCGGTGTGGAGGGCAAGGACGGGTTCTCGACCACCCAGCCCACCGCGTACACGGCGGCCGCTGCGGTGCAGACGACGGTCGTGGCGGCGACCGGGCTGACCTCGGGGGAGAGCCGGCTGCCGGCCAGGATGTAGCCGGTGTACGTCACGGCGGCGGTCGCGGCCAGCAGCAGGCCGAGCGCGTCGCCGGAGAGCGAGGGGCCGGCGACGACCGCGACGCCGACCGTCGCCAGCAGGCAGCCGACGGCGGCCGCGAGCCGGGGGGCCTGCCGGCTGAGGACGGCGACCGCGACGGTGACCAGCACCGGGTAGCTGTAGAACACGACCGCGACCGTTCCCGCCGGCAGCCGCGTCAGGGCGGCGAAGTAGGTCAGGGACTGCACGACGTACCCGACCGCGCCCATCGCCAGCAGGATGCGCAGGTCCCGCGCGCGCGGCCAGGCCGTGCCGGTGAGCGCCATGAGCCCGCGCAGCAGCAGTGCCGCGAGCAGGAAGCGGACGAGCAGGACGCCGTGCACGTCGGCGCCGGCGTCGTACGCCAGCTTGGCGAAGACCGCCATGGTGCCGAAACCCGCCGCCGAGAGCACGACGAGCCCCGTGCCGGCCAACCCCGTCCCTCGCAACGCTCTGTCTCCGTCCGTGCCCGTCGATGCGACGTGTCGAAACCGCTGCCGCTCCCCGGCCGTTGCTCGGCGAGAATCGCACGAGGACGGTACGGGGGCCGGCGTGGCACCGGCGGGCGGGAAGGGAATCCCATCATGGACGAGGCGACGACCGGTACCGAGAATCGGCAGGCGGTGCGCCGGGCCGGGGGCCGGGCCCGGGGGCGCGTGCGGGTCGAGCCCTCCCCGAAGCGGGTGCGTGCCCTCGTCGACGGAGTCGTCGTGGCCGACACCCGCTCGGCCCTGCTGGTCTGGGAGAAGCCCTACTACCCGACCTACTACGTGCCGCGCGCGGACGTGCGCGCGGAGCTCTCCGACACCGGGCGGGTCGAGCGGTCGCCGAGCCGGGGCGACGGGCACGTGCTGGACGTCTCGGTGGCCGGCCGCACGGTGCCGGACGCGGCGCTCGCCTACCCGGGCTCGCCCCTGCCCGAGCTGCGCGACGCCGTCCGGCTGGACTGGGAGGCGATGGACGAGTGGCTCGAGGAGGACGAGCCGGTCTACGTGCACCCGCGCGACCCCTACACGCGCGTCGACGTCCTGGCCAGCTCACGGCACGTGCGCATCGAGCTCGACGGCGTCGAGCTGGCCGACTCGGACCAGCCGCGCATCCTCTTCGAGACCGGCCTCCCGCCGCGCTACTACCTGCCGATGGGAGACGTACGCCTCGAGCTGCTGCGGCGGGCCGACACCGTCTCGCGCTGCCCCTACAAGGGCGTCGCCGACTGGTGGTCCGTGGTCCTGCCGGGCGCCCAGGGCGGGGAGCCCCGCGAGCACGCGGACCTGGCCTGGTGCTACCGCTCACCGCTCCCGGAGAGCCAGAAGGTCGCCGGGCTGGTCGCGTTCTACGACGAGAAGGTCGACGTCTTCCTCGACGGCGAGCTGCAGGAGCGGCCGGTCACCCCGTTCTCCTGAACGGGGCTTCAGCCGAGCAGTACCGCGACGGCGTGGATGACAAGGCCGGCCAGCGCGCCGACCACGGTGCCGTTGACCCGGATGAACTGCAGGTCGCGGCCGGCTGCGAGCTCGATGCGGTGGGCGGTCGCGGGGCCGTCCCACCCGGCCACGGTGTCGCGGACGAGGCGGGTGAACTCCTCGGCGTAGTTGTCGACGAGGTACATCACCGACTGCTCGGACCAGCGCTGCAGCCGCGCCTGGAACTCCGCGTCCTCGACGGCCCGCGTCCCCAGCTCCATGAGCAGGCGCGTCAGGCGCTGCCGGAGCGCGCTGTCCGGGGTGGCGAGCGCCGTCTGCGCCGTCTGCAGCGCCCCGTCCACGATTCCGGAAAGCCAGTTCTGGGTCTGCGGGTCGTCGAGGACGTCGCCGAGCAGCCGGTCGACGCGGGCCGCCAGCTCCGGGTCCTGCTGGAGGTCGGTGGCGAGGCTGCGCAGGAAGCGCTCCAGCACCCCGCGCAGCTGGTGGTGCGGGTCGTCCTCCATCGCGCGGAGCAGCTCGATGACACCGCCGAGCAGCCGGTCGGCCCGCTTGGCCGTGACGAACAGCGAGGCGAGCACCCCCATGCCGTCGCCGAGGTCCTGCAGGTGCACGCGCAGGGTGGCGCGGTTCTCGCTGAGGGACGTCCGCAGGTAGGGGAGCACCAGGTCGACGAGGGGCCGGTGGGCCCCGCCCTCGACGCGGTCGGCGAGGAAGCGGCCGAGCAGGCAGGCGTACGACCGGGCCGCCACGTCGCGCCGGGCGAGCTCCAGCGCGGCCTCGGTGAGGTCGTCCGGGCGTAGCGACGACAGCGCGGCGACGGCGGCGGTCGTCGCCTCCTTGCTCAACCGCTCGGCCACGGCGGGCGTCGCGAGGGCGGCGCCCAGCCGGGCCGGGAGCCGGGCCTCGGCGAGCCGGGCGTGCAGGGTGTCGCGGGTCAGGAAGTGGCCCGTGACGAACTGGCCGAGGTTCTCAGCGAGCGCGTCCTTGCGTGTCGGCACCAGCGCGGTGTGCGGGATCGGGAGCCCGAGCGGGCGGCGGAAGAGCGCCGTCACCGCGAACCAGTCGGCCAGCCCGCCCACCATCCCGGCCTCGGCTGCGGACCGCAGGAAGCCGACGGCGGTGGTGTCCGGCAGGGCGAAGGTCAGCAGGAAGACCGCCGCCGTGGCGGCGAGCAGCCCGGTCGCGCGGCGCTTCATGCGCCGCAGGTCGCGCAGGCGCACGTCGTCGCTGTCCATGGCCTCCGGCTCGTGGCTCGCCCGGGGCCGGTCGGGGGTGCGGTGCCGCCCGGGGGCGGCTCCGGTACTGGCCATGTGCCCCGACCCTACCGGCGGTGGGGGCCGCTCAACCCAGCGCGGTGGCAAGCACCACGCCGTTCAGCGTGACCACCGCCGCGCACGCCAGCGCCGCGGTCGCCGTCGTCGAGCGCCGGTTCACGTGCTCGCCCATGACCGACCGCTTGGCCGTCAGGTGCAGCAGCGGCAGCAGGGCGGCCGGCAGCCCGACCGAGAGGACGACCTGGCTGAGCAGGAGCAGCTTGGTCGGCTCGACGCCCGTGCAGAGCAGGGCGAGCGCCGGGGCGAGGGTCACGGCCCGCCGGACGAGCACGGGCACCCGCCGGCGCAGGAAGCCCTGCATGACGACGTCGCCGGCGTACGTGCCGACGCAGGAGGCGGCCAGCCCGGCGACCAGCAGGGCCAGGACGAAGGCCAGGCCCACCGCGGGGCTGGCGGCCTTCAACCCCGCGTACGCGTCGTCGAGGGTGTCGACGACCGTGGTGGCGCCGGGCACGTGCAGGGCGGAGGCTGCCACGAGCAGGATCGCCGCGTTGGTCACGGTGGCGACGCCGAGGGCGGCCATGACGTCGACCCGGTGCGCGCGCAGGGTCGCGCCGCTGCAACGGCGCAGCCTCGCGCTGCGCTGCTCGGCGGTCAGCGCAGAGTGGACGTACACCGCGTGCGGCATGATCGTCGCCCCGACGATGCCGGTGGCGAGCAGCAGGCCGTCCGAGCCGCCGAAGCCGGGGACGAGGCCGCCGGCCAGCTGCGCGGGGCTGCCCACACCCAGCTGCCAGGCCGCGTAGAGGAAGCAGCCGACGATGACCGCGAGCAGGGCCGCCACCGCGCCCTGGAACCGGCTGCGCCGCCCGCGCAGGAGCAGCAGCAGGGTCCCGGCCAGGCCGACGAGCGCCCCGCCCACCGGCAGGGGCATCCCGAACAGCAGGTGGAGCGCGATCGCGCCGCCGACGATCTCGACGAAGTCGGTGGCCATGGCGACGACCTCGGCGCTGACCCACAGGCCGGCGGTGACCGGCCGCGGGTAGGTGTCGCGGCAGAGCTCGGGCAGGCTGCGGCCCGTGACCGCGCCGGCCTTCGCCGCGAGGTACTGCACGAGCATCGCGACGGCGCTGGCCGCGAGGACGACCCACAGCAGGCGGCTGCCGAGCAGGGCGCCGGCCTGCACGTTCGTGGCGAAGTTGCCGGGGTCGACGTACGCGACGGCGACCACGAGCCCCGGGCCGGCCGTCCGGGCGAGGGTGCCGAGGCGTACGCGCCGGTCGGGGAGGAGCCGCCGGCTGCCGCCGGGCAGGACCCGCCGGTCGTAGAGGGCCGGGTCGAACATCAGCCGCGCGCCCGGCGGTACGCCGTCTGCGCGCCGGCACCGGCTGCGATCACGAGCGCGGGCACCCACTGCGCGGTGGCGGCGGCGACCGCCACCGCCCCGGCGTACAGGGCGAGGGCGGGCCGGACGAGATGCGTCGAGTCGAACACGGAGCTGCTCCTTCGGATGCCCCCGGGAGGCCGGGCGTGGGCGCCCGGCCTCCCGTGCCTGCGGTGCGAACGTGCCGGGTCAGCTGCTGGCGTTGACGGCGCCGTTGACGCCGGCGGGGAAGAACCCGCCCTTGGTGACCTTGTCGGGCGAGAGGTAGACGATGTTGAGCACCTCGCCGGGGGTGCGGCTGAACGCGATGCCGTTGTTGTCCGCCGGCACGATGTTGGCGAACCAGCTCTTGTCGCCGCGCGGGTAGCCGATGCCCTGGTCGGAGTCGGCGCCGCCGTGCAGCGAGTCACGGGCGTCGGAGATGGCGATGGTCTCCTTGACCAGCCCGCGGTTCCACAGCGAGGTGCGGATCGTCGCGGCGTGGTAGGCCTCGACGGCGAGGATGCCGGCTGCTGCCTCGAGGTAGGCCTTGTTCGTGATGAGCGGGGCCGCACCCTTGTAGGCCGTGACGCCGACGTCCTCGAAGATGAACGCGGCCAGCATGAAGTTGTTCTCGTTCGCGAACGGGTCGAACGTCTGGTTCGGCCCGATGAGCTTGGCGGCGCGGGCGGCCGCGGTGAAGCTCGTCTTCAGGTCGATCGCGGGGCGCGAGACGGCCGCGCCGCCGAGCGCCTTGCGCAGGAACTTCACGTGGTGGATCTCGTCCGCGGCGATCTCCGTGGCGAACTGGGCGATCGACGTGGTCTTGAACGGGACGCGGCGGCCGCCGATGACGCCGCCCTGCGTGCCGGTGCCGGTCGTCAGCGCATCGTCCAGGCCCTTGCCGTACGCGGCGTGCGAGTAGAACTCGGCCTCGAGGTACTCGAGGTTCAGCGCGAAGTTCAGCACGGCGCCGTCGCTCGCCTCGTCGGCGTGCGCCTCACCCGCGCCCACTGCAGCGAGCGCGCCGGCACCCGCCACGCCGAGGCCGGCGAACCCGGCACTGCGCAGGAAAGCGCGCCGGTCGGTGGCGTTCTCTGCGCTCCTGTTGACCATGTCGACGACGAGGGACTTTCCGAACATGCGAAACCCCATTCTGCACGGGTGGAGTGATGTGACGCTTCTGCAGGTCATCGACAGCTGTAGGGCACTTCGGTGAAGTGCATTGCTGCGGCGAAGCGTGGGGGACGTGTCCCCGGGGTGTTGCTGTCGCCTCCCTTCGCTTCCTGGGCGGTGATCCTTCCCGCCGCACACCCTTCCTTCGGAGCGGTAGCAGGGGCGGTTGGGTGGCTGTCCGAGGAATTCCGGGAGATCCGCTACGGGTCGCCCGGAAAGAGGTGGAGCTCGTTGCTGAACCTGTGGGGCGGGCGATCGCCAGGGCGTCGGCGTGACGGGCCTGGGGTGCGAGGTGGGGCGGCGCGCTGGTGGAGGGTCAGGGCGCGACGTCCACGGCGGGAGGGGCACTCACGCCGCGTCCTGCCACGGCCGAGGTGCCCCTGACGCGGCGCAGGTGGCCCGATCGCGACACGTGGCCCCGGGCAGGCAGCCTCTCCCAGCCTGACACGGCACGTCCGCGGAAGCGCCCCTCGCGCCTCGCCACCGGGAACGCGACGGGCCGCCCACCGTGCGGCGGGCGGCCCGAAGGACGAGCGTCAGCTCACCAGATGCGTACGCGCTCCTCCGGCTCCAGCCAGAGCCCGTCGCCCGGCTGGACGGCGAACGCCGCGTGGAACTCCTCGAGGTTGCGGACGACGCCGTTGCAGCGGAACTCCCCGGGGGAGTGCGGGTCGATGGCGAGGCGGCGCAGCACCTCGGCGTCGCGCCCCTTGCTCCGCCAGGCCTGGGCCCAGCTGCAGAAGAAGCGCTGGTGCCCGGTCATGCCCTCGAGGACGGGCGGCTCCGCACCGTCGAGCGAGAGCAGGTAGGCCTTGTAGGCGATGGTCACGCCGCCGAGGTCGCCGATGTTCTCGCCGACGGTGAGGCTGCCGTTGACCTTGTGGCCGGGTGTCTGGGCCGGCTCGAACTCGTCGTACTGCGCGATGAGCTTCGCGGTGCGCTCCTCGAACGCGGCACGGTCCGCGTCGGTCCACCAGTCGTTGAGGTTGCCGTCGCCGTCGTACTTGGACCCCTGGTCGTCGAAACCGTGGCCGATCTCGTGGCCGATGACCGCCCCGATCGCGCCGTAGTTGACGGCGTCGTCGGCCTCCATGTCGAAGAAGGGCGGCTGCAGGATCGCCGCGGGGAAGACGATCTCGTTCATCCCGGGGTTGTAGTAGGCGTTGACCGTCTGCGGCGTCATGAACCACTCGGTGCGGTCGATGGGCGAACCCACCTTCGCTAGATCGCGCTCGAGCTCGTACGCCTCGGCGCGGCGCAGGTTGCCGACGAGGTCCTCGCGGTCGACCTCGAGCGACGAGTAGTCCCGCCACTTGTCGGGGTAGCCGATCTTCGGCGTGAAGCGCTCGAGCTTGTCCAGCGCGCGGGCCTTCGTCTCCGGGCTCATCCAGTCCAGCGTCGTGATGTCCTGCCGGTACGCCTCGACGAGGTTGGCGACGAGGCCCTGCATCACGGACTTGGCGGCGGGCGGGAAGTGCTCGGCGACGTAGAGCTTGCCGACCGCCTCGCCCATGGCGCCCTCGACGAAGGAGACGGCCCGCTTCCACCGGGCGCGCTCCTCGGGGGCGCCCGTGAGGGTCGTGCCGTAGAACGCGAAGCTTTCTTCGCTGAACGCCGAGCTGAGGTACGGGGCGGCGGCGCGGACGACCCGCCAGGCAAGCCACTCGCGCCACACCTCGAGCGGCACCTCGTCGAGCGCGGCGGCCAGCGAGGTGAGGTAGGACGGTTGGCGGACGATGACCTCGTCGAGCAGCGACGCGGGGGCGCCGAGAGCGTCGGCCCACGCGGCCCAGTCGAAGCCCGGGGTGAGCGCGGCCAGCCCGGCCCGGTCCACCTTGTTGTACGTCTTCTCCGCGTCGCGGTTGCTCACCCGGTCCCAGTGGGACCCGGCGAGCCGGGCCTCGAGCTCGTAGACGCGCTGCGCCGCGGCCTTGGGGTCGGGGACGCCGGCCAGCTCCAGCATCCGCGTGACGTGCAGGACGTAGGCCTCGCGGATCTCGGCGAACTTGTCGTCCCGGTAGTACGACTCGTCCGGGAGCCCCAGGCCGGCCTGGCCCACGTAGAGCACGTAGCGGTCCGACTGCCGGGCGTCGGTGTTGACCCACATCACGAACGGGCCCATGACCCCGCCGCGGGCGAGCTCCCCGAGCGTGCGCACGAGCGCCGCGCGGTCCGGCAGGGCGAGCGACCGGGCGAGGTCGCCCGCGATCGGCCCGGCCCCGAGGCGCTCGGCCCGCTCCGCGTCGAGGAAGCTGGCGTAGAGGTCGCCGATCTTGCGCTGCTCGCTTCCAGCGGGCGCGTCGGACGCGGCCGCGGCCTCGAGGATCGCGCGCAGCGACTCCTCCGCGGCGTCCCGCAGGTGGTAGAAGACCCCGTCGAAGGCCCGGTCGGCAGGGATCTCGGCCTCGTCCAGCCACTTGCCGTTGACGTGGCGGAACAGGTCGTCCTGGGGGCGGACGGAGGGCACGAGGTGCTCCGTGTCGATGCCCGTCCTCATCCGCGTCGTCCCTCCGGGAGCTCTGACCGACGGCATTGCATGGCTTCGACCGTACAGCCCCGCAGGCCGCCCTGGCGCGTGCCGACGACGGCTCCCCGGCCGGTCCGCCCCCTCGGGCCGACAGGCCGGTCAGTGCCCGCGGAACGCCTCGTCCAACCACCACGAGGCCCGGTCGCGCGTCACCTTCGCGTCGAGCAGCAGCGGCCGGTCCCGAGGCCCCTCGAGCCACTCCCGCACGCCCCTGAGGTCCTCGCGCGAGCGCACGGTGACGGCCTCGCACCCGAACCCGCGGCCGATCGCGGCGATGTCGGCCTCCGGGAACTGGACGTTGTCGAGCGGGTGGCCGTCGGGCCCGAAGTGGTGCACCTCGGCGCCGTACGCCGCGTCGTCGTAGACCACCACGACCATGCCGAGCCCGAGCCGGACGGCCGTCTCGAGCTCGGAGGCGCCCATCAACGCCCCGCCGTCGCCCAGCGCCGCGACCGGCAGCCGGTCCGGCCGGGCCAGCGCCGCCCCGATGGCCGTCGCGAGGCCGAGCCCGACCGACTGGAACGCCTGGGTGAAGCAGAAGCCGTTCTCGTCGGGGACCGAGAGGAACATGCTCGGGTAGCCCATGAAGTTGCCGGAGTCGACGGCCACGACGCGTTCGGCGGGAAGCAGGTCGTCGAGGGCGATGGTGAGCGTCCGCGGGTCGATGCGCCCGCGCGCGCTGCCGTCGTCGTACGCCACGTCCCGCCAGCGGATGCGCCGGGACAGCCGGTCGCGCAGGACTGCGGTCCGCCAGCCGCGGGCCTGGCGGAACCGGGCCTGCAGCTCGTGCGTGACCGCGGCGGCGGTGACCGCCACGTCACCGACGACGCCGACGCGGACGGGCACGTAGGCCCCGAGCGCGGCGGGGTCGGCGTCGACCTGCGCGACGGCGGCGCCCGGGCCGATGAGCCGGCCGTGGCGCAGCGTCCACATGTTGAGCGAGCAGCCCCAGCCGACGACGAGGTCCGAGCCCGCGATCAGCTCGGCCGCGAGCGGGGACGCGAACCCGCCGGACACGTCGAGGGACCACGGGCTCGACGCGAAGAGGCCCTTGCTGACCGCGGACGTGGCGACGAGCGCGCCGGTCGCGTCGGCGAGCTCGAGCAGCCGGTCGCGAGCGGCGGGCGACCGGGCGCCCCGCCCGGCGATGAACACCGGGCGGTCCGCCGCCGCGAGGGCGTCGGCGAGCCGGGCGACGTCCTGGGGGCGCGGGCGCAGCGGCTGCGGGCCGGGCGGCAGGCCCGCGACCGCGGCCTCGGGCAGCCGGCCGGACAGCTCGGCCTGCACGTCCAGCGGGAGGTTCAGCACCACCGTGCGCCGCTCGTCCCGAGCGCGACGGAACGCTCGCATCACGTCCTGGACGGCGCTCCCCCCGGAGGCCACCCGCTCCGGGGCCGCGCCGACCGCGGCCGCGAGCGCGTCCTGGTCCACCGCGAAGTTCGACCGGGGGGACGTCGCCTCGGCGGCGAGCACCACCAGCGGGGTGCGGCTCTTCGCGGCCTCGGTGATGCCGGTGAGCGCGTTGGTCAGCCCGCAGCCCTGGTGCAGGGAGAGCACGCCGACCTTGCCGCTCGTGCGGGCGTACGCGTCGGCCATGGTGGCGGCGCCGCCCTCGTGGCGCGCGGCGACGAAGCGTGCCCCCTCCGCCACGAGCGCGTTGGTAACGTGGAAGTTGCCGCTGCCGACGACGCCGAAGACGGTGTCGCAGCCGAGCAGCGCGAGGGTCCGGCCGACGGCCTCCGCGACCAGCATGCTGCGGCGGTCAGCGCTCGAGGAGGGCCAGGACGCGGGCAGGGCTGCCCGACCCCCCGACGATGGGCAGCGGCGCGGTGACCAGGACCGCCCCCGTCGGCGGCAGCAGGGCGAGGTTCTGCAGCTGGGTGAGGCCGTACTTGCCGGCGCCGAGCAGGAAGGAGTGGCAGGGGAAGGGCGGGTCGAAGCCGGCCGCCGCGCCGGCATCGGTGCCGACGGTCTCCACCCCGACGCCGAGGATCGGCGCCTCCTCAGCGAGCCAGCGCGCGCACTCGACGGAGATGCCCGGCGTGTGCGGGCCGGCCTCGTCGGCGTTGAGGAATGCCTCCTGGTCGTGCGAACGGGCGTCCCAGCCGGTGCGGTAGAGCAGCCAGCCCTGCTCCGGCAGCTGCCCGTGCTCGGCCTCCCACGCCTTGACGTGCTCGACCTCGAGCAGGAAGTCGGGGTCGGCGGCCGACTCCGCGGTGAAGTCGAGCACGGCCGCGGCGCCGACCAGCTCGCGCGCGGGGATCTGGGAGACGTCGGCGAGGCCCTGCCCGGTCACCCAGTGCACGGGAGCGTCGAGGTGGGTGCCGGTGTGCTCGCCGGTCGAGATGTTGTTCCAGTACCACGCCGGGCCGCGGTCGTCGTAGCGGCTGATCTCCTCGAGCCGGAACGGGCGGGTGTTGCCGAAGGGCTCGGGCAGCAGCAGGATCGGGGTCGAGTCGACGAGCGGCGCGGTGAGGTCGAGCACCTCGATGCGGCCGGAGCGGACCGCCGTGACCAGGTCCCCCAGGAGTGTCATGGCTCCGCATCCTGCACCTCGGGGGCAGCGGCGCGCAGACGAACGGCCCTTCCCCGGCCCGGTTTCGCGCGGCTTTCCCCGGACGTGCCGGACAATGGGCCCATGCGTACAACTGCCCGCTCCGTGTCCGCCCTCGTCCTGCTCGTCGCCCTCGCCGGGTGCAGCGAGGCACAGGATGCCGTCGACGGCGCGCAGGGCGCGGTGGACAGCGCCACCAAGGCCCGCGACTGCGTCGCGCTGGCCGGGGACACGCTGCAGAGCCGGATCGCCGACGCCCAGCAGGTCGACGCGCAGGAGGTGCGCCAGGCGGCCGACCGGCTGAGCGAGCGCGTCGGGCAGATCGAGGACGCCGACCTGCGCACTGCCGCCGAGTCGCTGCAGGCCGCGCTCGTGCGCGCCTCGGACGCGGTCGCACAGGGCGACACGTCGGCGATCCGGCAGTCCCGGGACGAGGCGGTGGCGGCGGCCCGGCGGACCGCGTCCGAGTGCGGGATCCCCGTCGACCGCTTCCTCGGCTGACGCGGGGCCTGCTCCCGTGGCGCGACCGCGCACGCTGACCGCGCGCGAGCTCAACCGCGCGCTGCTCGCCCGGCAGGGCCTGCTCGACCCGCACCCCGGCACGGTGCCGCAGGTGCTGGAGCGCATCGGCGGCATCCAGGCCCAGTACGCCCCCTCGATGTACGTCGGGCTCTGGTCCCGCATGCGGGCGCTCAGCCGCGACGGCCTGACCCGCCTCCTCGAGGAGCGAGCAGTGGTTCAGGGAACCCTGCTTCGGGCTACGATCCACCTGGTGTCGGCGGAGGACTACTGGCCCATGGCGCTCGCGGTCCGGGAGGAGCGCCGCCGATGGCAGCTGCGGGCGGGACGGGGCGTCCCGGAGGAGGAGTACGCCGCGGCGGCCGAGCGCGTGCGGCGGGCGCTCGTCGACGGGCCGGTGAGGCGCGCCACGCTGGACCAGGTGGCCCGGCCGGTGCGGGTGACGGAGGCGGGGCTCTGGCTGGACCTCGTGCGCGTGCCGCCGTCGGGGACGTGGGAACGGCGCCGGGCGGACCTGTTCGCGACCGCCGAGTCGTGGCTCGGCGCTCCCGGTGCCGATGACGGGGAGCGCGGCCCCGAGCTGCTCGTCCGGCGCTACCTCACGGCCTTCGGCCCGGCGACGCCGGCGGCGGTGGGCGACTGGGCGGGGCTCCCCGTCCGCGCTCTGGGGCCCGTGCTGGCGCGGCTGCCGCTGCGGCGCTTCCTGGCCGAGGACGGGGTGGAGCTGATCGACCTGCCCGGCCTGCCGCTGCCCGACGGCGACGTCCCCGCGCCGGTGCGGTTCCTGCCCACCTGGGACGCGGCGCTGCTCGTGCACGCCCGGCGCGCCGGGGCCCTGCCGGAGCGGCTCCGCCCGCTCGTGTTCTCGACGAGGTCCCCGCAGTCGATCGGCACGTTCCTGGTGGACGGGGCGGTCGCGGGGAGCTGGAAGCCCGCGGGCGCGCGGGTCGAGCTGCACGAGTTCGAGCCGCTGGGCCCGCAGTCGCGGGCGGAGGTCTCGGCGGAGGCCGAGCGGCTGGCGGCCTTCCTCGCCTGACGTCCCGCTGCGCCCGGCCGACGAGTCGGGAGAAGGTGCTCTGCTGCCGGTGGAGCCGCGCCATGGCGTCCGGCGTCGGGCCGGAGGGGCTCCGCGGGTGGGACCGGCGCTCACGGGGTACCGCCTGCGCGTGGCAGACGACACGAAGGACGAGCGGGCCGCGACCGTCGAGGCGTTCGAGGACGCGGTCAACATGACGGCCAAGCAGCTCGAGGAGTGGCTGGGCACCGAGGAGTCGCAGTCGGTCGGTTGGGCCGGGGGGGAGCGCAAGAACTCCGCCGACGGCAAGGAGTCCGTCGGGCACGAGTCCGGCCGCCGCATCGTGGAGATCCTGCGCAAGCCCAAGGGGGGCCTCGACGACGACGACCTAGCGCACATGCGGAAGGTGACGGGCTACGTGCACCGCCACCTGGCGCAGAAGCCGGCCAAGGAGGACGTCGAGCACTCGCGCTGGCGAGCGAGCCTGCGCAACTGGGGCCACGACCCGCTCAAGGGCTGAGCCCCACCAGCCGCTCGACAGCCGCCACCGCCCGCTCGCCGGTCACCCCCACGAGCAGGAAGCGCGCCGCGCCCCGCTCGGGGACGCCGAGCCGGCCGCTCACCGTGGAGGAGCCGACGGCGAGGAGGTCCTCGTCGCTCCAGGCGACCGTCGACCCGTCGCGACCCGGCCGAGGGGTCGGGTCGCCGGCGAGCACGCTGCCGTCCTCCAGGGCCGTCGGCGACAGCCACAAGTACGGCTGGTGCGGCCGCAGGCCGTGCCCGGCGGCGCAGCTCGGGACGACGCGGTCGGCGAGGACGACCGTGGGCGCGGTCGCCGTGCACGGGTCGAACTCGGGCGCGCGGGCGACGGACCAGCCGGCCGGGACCGCTGCCTCGATCCCGTGGGCGGCGGCCACCTCGGCCCCGGCTGGGGCGGCCGGGGTGGGCTCGCCCTCGTCGAGCTGGCGCACGAGCGCGACGGGGTCCCCGACGGGCTCCCGCCCGCCGAGCTCGGACCAGGCCGTGCGGCAGCCGCCGTCAGCGGTGGTGACGACGACCCGCGACCAGCGGCCCGTCGCCGCGTCCTGCAGCCAGAGGCTGCGGGCCTCCGCCTCGGCCTGCGGGCAGCCCTCGCGGAACGTCCCGGGCGGCTGTCGCAGCGCCGAGAGCACGCGAGCGATCCCGGCCGGGCTCCGGACGTACGCCGGGGCGTCCGGCCCCGAGCCGCTGATGCCCGGGGTGAGCCGGATCTCCGCGACGGCAGCCGGCAGCGTGAGCGCGGGCTCGGCGGCACCGGAGGCACGGACCTGGCCGCGCAGCGCCAGTGCCTCCTCGGCCACCGGCCAGACGTCGACGCCGTCGACGGGCGGGCCGACCGGGGCCGCCGGGTCGCCGGGTGACGCCACGAGGTAGCCGGCAGCCCGGTCCCCGGACAGTGTGGCCACGGCGATGCCGACGGGGCTCTCGCCGTTGGTGAGCGCCCAGGCCGCCCGGCCGTTCACCAGCGTGGGAGTACCACTGACCGCGAGCTTCTCCCGTGCGCTCGCAGCGACCGTGCCGACGACGAGCACGGGGCCGGTGACCTGCGGCTGCTCGTCCGGCTCGCAGGCGGTGACGTCCTCGATCCGCGCATCGCGGTAGACGGTGCGCGGGGTCAGCGCGGTGCCGCAGCCGACGACGACGCCGCTGTCGTCGTACGCCCAGCCGGCGGGGAGCACGGCGTCCAGCGTCACCGACGGCGGGGGCGCCGGCTCGTCCGGGCCGCTCGCCGCGCCGAAGGCGTACGCGCCGCCGCCGATCGCGCCGACCGTGACGAGCGCTCCGAGAAGGCCACGGACGCGGGCGCTCAACCGGGCCCACGGGCGCCGGGCGGCCCGGGCCAGGACGTCGTCGGTCGGCCGCTGCGAGCGCGGCCGTACGTCGGACACCGCGCGCTCGAGCAGCTCGAGCATCCGCGCGTCGTCGGGGCTCATCGGGCACCTCCCTCGAGGCTCTCGTCCAACATGCCGCTCGCGCGCAGGGAAGCCATCGCCCGGCTGGCCCGGCTCTTCACCGTGCCGACCGAGCAGTTCAGCTGGTCGGCGATCTCGGCTTCGCTCAGCTGGCCCCAGTAGCGCAGCACGAGGACCACGCGCTGCTGGGCGGGCAGCGCCGCGAGCGCTCGGCGCACGGCGTCGGCGGTGTCCGCGGCGGCGTACGCGTCGGCGTCCGCGAGCTCGGGCAGCTCAGCCGTCGGGCGCTCGCCCCACCAGCGGCGCCGCGCCGAGCGCCAGACGGCGTGCGTCATCACGGTGCGGGTGTAGGCCTCCGCGCCGTTGCCGCCCTCGCCGTGCAGGTCAAGCCGGTCCCACGCCTGCAGGGTCTTCAACAAGGCGTCCTGGACCGTGTCCTCGCCACGCCCCGGGTCCCCGCAGAGCAAGGTGCCGAAGCGGACGAGGGCCGCATAGCGTGACTCGACGAAGCCGCGGAACCCCTCCGGCTCCTTCATGGAAAGTCCATTCGTGTGCTGCGCTTCTGTGCTCTCGGGTGCGGCAGGCCGGCGACGCCGCGCACGGTGCGCGGCGTCGCCAGCATCGGGTCAGCGCAGGTATGCGCGCAACGCCTTCTCGAAGACCGGCCGCACCGGCGCCGCGACGCGGGCGGGGCTGCCGTAGGAGAGGACGACCGTGCCGTGGCGGTAGGTCGCGTCGTCGGCGTTGGAGACGTACTCCTTCGCGGCCGCCTCGTCGCGGAACTCGAGGACGGCCGGGCCGTCGGTCGTGACGAGCTGGGTCGCGCCGGGGATCTCGGCGGCCAGCCCCAGCCGGGTGGCGCCACGGCCCTCGTCACGCGCGTCGCGCATGGGCAGGCCCTGGGAGGCGAGGTGCACGGCGATCCGGACGGCTTCCGGCGCCTTCGTCCCCGCGTCGCGCAGGTAGGCGCGCAGGGCCTGCTCGTACGCCGGCCGCTTGTCGGCGGCGACCCGCGCCGGGCTGCCGTACGACAGCACGACCCGGCCCACGGCGGTGGCGACGTCGTCGGCGTTGCCCGCCCAGTCGGACGCCTGCCGGGCGGTGCCGAACACCATGACCGAGGCGTCCTTGGTGGACACCATCTGCCGGCAGCCGGCGCCTGCGAAGCGCTGCGAGCACAGGCCGCCGTGGACGACGGTGCGCGGCCCCTCGTCGCGCGGATGCTGCACGTACGCCTCGAGTCTGTCCTGCTGGGCGAAGTGCGTGACGATCTGCCGGGCGGTGGGCACGGCGGGCGGAGCGGCGTGGGCGGCGGCGATCGGGGCGAGCGTGGCGACGGCCGCCAGCGCGCCCGCCGTGGCGCGACGGGTGGTGCGAAGGCTCCGACGGGGGAGGGCGGACGAGCGCATGAGGGTCTCCGTTGCTTCCGGGGCGGGGCGGCCGGTCGGCCGCCCTCACCTGCCTGAAGACCCTGGCTCCCGGAAGGGTTCCCCCCGCCCGGGGAGTTTTTTCCTCCCGCCCTCAGCCTGCCCGCCGATGCACGCTGACCGCGTAGCCGCCGCCCGCGTACGCCTGCCCGTCCCAGGTGGCGAAGCGGTCCTCGAGCGTCAGGCCGGCGCCCGCGCACCAGGCGTCGTACTGGGCGAGGGACACGGTCGGCTCGTCCAGCGGCAGGTGGGCCGGGTCGAGCCCGAAGCCGGCCACGAGCAGCCCCGCCGGGCGCAGCCGGCCCGCCATGGCGCTGACCACGACGGCCTCGGTGCCCGGTGCCACGAGCGAGACGACGTTGCCGGCGGCGACGACCAGGTCGAAGGGCGTGCCGTCCGCCGGGCCCAGGTCCAGGGCGGCGAGGTCGCTCTCCACCCACGGGATGTGCGGTGCCCGCGCCCTCGCCACGGCGAGCATGCCGGGGTCGAGGTCGACCCCGACCACGGCGTACCCGAGCTCGGCGAGCCGGATGGCGACGCGCCCCGTCCCGCAGCCGGCGTCGAGGACGCGCGCCCCGGGCCCGGCGAGCCGTGCGCAGAGCGCGGCCTCCCCGTGGACGTCGGCTCCGGATGCGCTCAGCGCGTCGAAGCGGGCGGCGTAGTCGGCCCCGGTGCGGTCGCCCCGGATGTCGTCCCATCGGCTCATGGGCCAAGCCTGCCGCTGCGCCGGCCGTCGGCGTGGACCAGGTCCACGCGTCGGTGTGCGCCCGCCCGCGCGCCGCGACTGCTCCGCGAGGCCCTCGCCCGCCTTCGCTCCCTCGCCTGTCGGACGCGGGCGGCCGCTCCGTGCAGAGCCGCTGCGCCCGGCGAACCTACGATGCTCGGCATGGGCAAGGTCTTCGACGGGATCGACGAGTCGCTGCGGCGGTGGATCGACGCGCAGCACCTGTTCTTCGTCGCCACCGCCCCGCTGGCCGCGGACGGGCGCGTCAACGTGTCACCACGGGGCCACGACACGTTCTCGGTTCTGGGCCCGGATCGCGTCGCGTGGGTGGACTACACCGGCAGCGGCACCGAGACCGCGGCCCACCTGCGGGAGAACGGCCGCATCTGCGTGATGTTCTGCGCCTTCGACAAGCGCCCGCGCATCGTCAGGCTGCACGGGACGGGCCGGGTCGCGCTGCCGGGGGAGCCGGACTTCGAGGACGTCGTACGCCGCCACCCGCCGCACCCGAGCACCCGCGCCGTCGTGGTCGTCGACGTCACGCGGGTCAGCGACTCCTGCGGCTGGGGCGTGCCGGTGATGGACTTCGTCGGCGAGCGCGACCTCATCCGGCTCGGCGCCGAGCACAGCGGGCCGGAGGGGCTGGCGGAGTACCGCCGCGAGGCCAACGCCCGCAGCATCGACGGGCTCCCCGGGCTGACCGCGGACGAGCCGGCCAGGGCCTGAGCGGCTAGTCGAGGGGCAGGGCCGCCAGCTCGGCGAGCAGTCCCGCCCGGACCGGCTCCGGAGCGGATCCGGCCCGGACGCCGACCGCGACGGTCTCCGCCAACTGCGCCCGCGTCAGGCCGAGCTCGCGCAGGCAGGCCAGGTGCTCCCGGTTCAGGGTCGTCCCGAACATCGGCGGGTCGTCGCTGGCCACGGTCACCGGCACGCCGGCGTCGAGGAGCCGGCGCAGCGGGTGCTCGGCGAGGGACGCGACGACGCGGGTGCGCACGTTGCTCGTCGGGCACACCTCGAGGACCACCTGCTCGCGGGCCAGCCGGGCGAGCAGTTCCGGGTCGCGGACGGCGGCGATGCCGTGCCCGATGCGCTCGGCACCGAGGTCGTCCAGGGCCGACCGGATCGAGTCCGGGCCGGTCACCTCGCCGGCGTGGGGCAGGCTGCGCAGCCCGGCCGCGCGGGCCC
The DNA here is from genome assembly GCF_011250645.1 of Motilibacter aurantiacus. Taxonomy (NCBI): domain Bacteria; kingdom Bacillati; phylum Actinomycetota; class Actinomycetes; order Motilibacterales; family Motilibacteraceae; genus Motilibacter; species Motilibacter aurantiacus. The sequence goes on along the minus strand of NZ_JAANNO010000001.1, from coordinate 122,348 downwards.
GGCGGAAGACCGGCGCGAAGGGCGCCCGGTCGACCTCCGGGCCGCCGAGCCCGAACCCGATGACCGACGGAGCCTCGAGCGCGAGGACGGCGTCGAGCGCCCGGTCGGCGGCCTCGACCGGCAGGTGGCCGCTGACGTCCGTCACCCAGCGCAGCACGATCCCGTGCTCGGCCTCGGCGGCGACGCGACCGGCCTCCAGGCCGGCGAACACGTCGGGCAGGCTCAGCCCGCGGCCCAGGTGCAGCTGCGGGCTCCACGTGACCTCGGCGTAGCGGACCCGCTGGGCCGCCAGCGCGTCCGCGGCCGTGCGGGCCAGCAGCTCGAAGTCCTCGGGGTCGCGCAGCGCCTCGACCGATGCGAGGTACACCTCGATGAAGTGCGCGAAGTCGCGGAAGGCGTACCACTCGCGCAGCCCCTCGGCCGAGCGCGGGATCGCCCGCAGCGCCGGCAGGTCGCCGTGCTTGCCCAGCAGCTGCAGCAGCGTGGAGGGCTGAAGGGAGCCCTCCAGGTGGACGTGGAGCTCCACCTTCGGCAGCCGTGCCACGAACTCGTCGTCCGAGTACGTCACTCTGGGTCACCTCGTGATTCCATCTGGCAGACCTTGACACGACTCTGCTAATCTAGCGCCGTGCAGTTGTTGACGGTGCAGGAAGCGGCGGAGGCCACCGGGTGGTCGCCGCGCATGCTGCGCTACGTCGAGCAGCGCGGGCTCGTCGTCCCGCAGCGCTCGGCTGCCGGCTATCGGCTCTACGGCCCGACCGAGGTCGACCGGCTGCGCAGCCTGCGCGCGCTGCTCGACGAGACCGGGCTGGAGATCGGCGACGTCGCGGTCGCCCTTCGGCTGCGTGACGAGACCGCCCTCCGCGAGGCGGTGCACACCTGGCTCGACGAGGCCCCCGCTGCCTCCGCCGTCGAGGCGCTGCGCTGGGAGCAGGAGAAGCAGGTGCGCCTGCTGCCACCGGCCGAGCCCCTCCCGGACGCGTCCGGACTCTGACCTCTTCCTTACCCTCACACGGCACTGTCAAGGAGCCCGCATGACCGCCACCCTGTCCTCGTCGGGGACGACCGAGCTGACCGCCGACAGCCGCAACGGGATCGACTTCAAGGTCGCCGACCTCTCGCTCGCCGAGTTCGGCCGCAACGAGATCCGGCTCGCCGAGCACGAGATGCCCGGCCTCATGGCCCTGCGCGCCGAGTACGGCGAGTCCCAGCCGCTGCGCGGCGCCAAGATCGCCGGCTCGCTGCACATGACCGTGCAGACGGCCGTCCTGATCGAGACGCTGACCGCGCTCGGCGCCGACGTCCGCTGGGTGTCCTGCAACATCTTCTCCACGCAGGACCACGCCGCGGCCGCGATCGTCGTCGGCAAGGACGGCACCGTCGACGCGCCGGCCGGCGTGCCGGTCTTCGCCTGGAAGGGCGAGACGCTGCCGGAGTACTGGTGGTGCACCGAGCAGATGCTGACCTGGCCGGACGGCTCGGGCCCGAACATGCTGCTCGACGACGGCGGCGACGCCACGCTGCTCATCCACAAGGGCACCGAGTTCGAGAAGGCGGGGGCCGTCCCCAGCACGGACGCCAGCGACTCCGAGGAGTACGGCGTCATCCTCGACCTGCTGCGCGCCTCGCTCGCCAAGGACGGCACGAAGTACACCCGCATGGGCCAGGGCATCAAGGGCGTCACCGAGGAGACGACCACCGGCGTGCACCGGCTCTACGAGCTGGCCAAGTCCGGTGACCTGCTCTTCCCGGCGATCAACGTCAACGACTCGGTCACCAAGAGCAAGTTCGACAACAAGTACGGCTGCCGCCACTCCCTCGTCGACGGCATCAACCGCGCCACCGACGTCCTCATCGCCGGCAAGGTCGCGGTCATCTGCGGCTACGGCGACGTCGGCAAGGGCTGCGCCGAGTCGCTGCGTGGCCAGGGCGCGCGCGTCATCGTCACCGAGATCGACCCGATCTGCGCGCTGCAGGCGGCGATGGACGGCTACCAGGTGACCACGCTCGAGGACGTCGTCGAGACCGCCGACATCTTCGTCACCGCGACCGGCAACAAGGACATCATCACGGCCGAGCACATGGCCCGGATGAAGCACCAGGCGATCGTCGGCAACATTGGCCACTTCGACAACGAGATCGACATGGCCGGCCTGCAGAAGACCCCGGGCATCAAGCGCAACACGATCAAGCCCCAGGTCGACGAGTGGGTCTTCGCGGACGGGCACACGATCATCGTGCTGTCCGAGGGCCGCCTGCTGAACCTCGGCAACGCGACCGGGCACCCGAGCTTCGTGATGTCGAACTCGTTCTCGAACCAGACCATCGCGCAGATCGAGCTCTTCACGAAGACCGACGAGTACGAGAAGCAGGTCTACGTCCTGCCGAAGCACCTCGACGAGAAGGTCGCGCGCCTGCACCTCGACGCGCTCGGCGTGAAGCTGACCGAGCTCAGCAAGGACCAGGCGGAGTACATCGGCGTCCACGTCGAGGGCCCCTACAAGCCGGACCACTACCGCTACTGATTCCTGCAGCACACGTCGCTGCCGAGGAACACACGCATGGTCGAGCCCCCGTCGAACGGCGCCGTACGCACGGCTGCCGTCCCGGCGGGGGCTCGCCGCATCTCACACTCCGAGCGGGCGATGCCCGTGCTCGCCCGGCTGCGCGACCGGTTCGCCGACGAGCGGCCGCTCTCCGGCGTGCACGTGGTGGCCTGCCTGCCGCTGACGGCCGAGACCGCGGTGCTCGCCCGGCTGCTGGCGGCCGGCGGCGCCGAGGTGGCGCTGTGCTCCTCGAACCCGCTCTCCACCCAGGACGACGTCGCCGCCGCCCTGCGGTCCGACGGGATGACGGTGGCGGCCAGGCGCGGCGTCGACCGGGCCGGCTACTACGCCGACGTGCGCCAGGCGCTGGACACCCTGGCCGGCGCCCGCCGGGCGCTGCTGCTCGACGACGGGTGCGACCTGCTGAGCGCGCTGCACACCGAGCGCCCCGCCCTGCTCCGCTCGGGGGTCGTCGCCGGGGCGTGCGAGCAGACGGCGACCGGCGTGCTGCGGCTGCACCAGATGGCGCGCGACCGGGCGCTCGCGCTGCCGGTCGTGGCCGTCAACGACACCCCGACCAAGCGCGTCGTCGACAACCGGTGGGGGAGCGGCCAGTCCACCGTGGACGCGCTGCTGCGGGCGACCGGGATGCTGCTGGCCGGGCGCACCGCCGTCGTCGCCGGCTACGGGGACGTCGGGCGCGGCGTCGCGTCGCGGCTGCGCGGGCTCGGGGCGTCGGTCATCGTGACCGAGGTCGACCCGACGGCCGCGCTGGACGCGGCGCTGGACGGCTACCGGGTGCTGCCGATGGCCGAGGCGGCGCCGCTGGCCTCGATCGTGGTGACGGCGACCGGGGCGCGCGACGTGGTCACGGCCGCGCACCTCGGGCTGCTGCCGGACGGAGCCGTCCTGGCCAACGCAGGCCACTTCGACGTGGAGATCGACGTCCGCGGGCTCGTCGCGCTGGCGGTGGAGCGCACCGTCGCCGTGCGCCCCGGCGTGGACGAGTACGTCCTCCCGCACGGGCGGCGCGTCCTCCTCGTCGGCGAGGGGCGGGTGGCGGGCCTGGCCGCCGCCGAGGGCAGCCCGCCCGCCGTCATGGACGTGGCGTTCGCCCTGCAGGCCCTGACGGCCGAGTGGCTGCTCACCGCAGGCCTGCCGCGCGGCGTGCACCCCGTGCCGGCGGGGATCGACCGCGCCGTCGCCGGGCTCGCGCTCGGCTCGCTCGGGCTGGCGCTCGACGTCCTCACACCGGCGCAGGAGGCGTACCTGCGCTCGTGGCGGGCCGGGTCGTGAGCGGGCGTGCCGGTCAGGGCCCCTTCCCGGGTGAGCGGAGCCGGCTCAGACGCTGAGCCGGCCGCCGCACCGCTGGGACGTGCCCGCCCGCGTCGCCACCGCGACGATCGTGTCCGTGCCGGGCCGGTCCGCGACGTGACGCTCGAGCGAGAACGACCCGCTGGGCCGGGTCGTCGTGCGGCTGCCGCGGAAGACCGGGGACCCGTTCTGCGTGATCCGCACGGCCCACCGCTGCCCCGCCCGGTTGGTGTCGACCTCGAACTCGATCTCGAGCCCGCCGTCGTCGGGCTTGGCCTCGAGCTTCCAGGAGCCGCCGGCCGAGCACGAACCCGATCTCAGGACTTCGTCGTCGCCCTTCGCGAAGGCGGCGCCGGCCGGGAGGACGGCGGCGGCCGAGGCCACCAGGCCGAGCAGGGGGAGCAGGAGGGCCGTCCTGCGCTTCGTCGTGTGCATGGCCGCAGTCTGGCCCGCGGACGCCCTCCCGCGGCAGTAGCCGATGGTCGTAGGGCCCCCGGCTAGGCCGTGGACAGCGCGGCCGTCGGGCTGAGCCGCGCGGCTCGCGCCGCCGGGTGCACGCCGGCCAGCGCGCCGACCGCCAGCGTCGCGGCCAGGGCAGCGGCCAGGGCCTGCGGCGGGAGGGCCACCGGCCAGTCTCGGTAGGAGGCGTACGCCGCCGTGACCGCGCCCCCGAGCGCCACGCCGGCGACGCCGCCGAGCGCGGAGAGGAGCAGGGACTCGGCGAGGAACTGCAGGCGTACGGCGCCGCGGGTGGCGCCCAGCGCGCGGCGCAGGCCGATCTCCGCCCGGCGCTCCAGCACCGAGACCACCATCGTGTTCGCGACGCCGATGCCGCCGACGAGGAGCGCGACCGCCCCGAGCCCGAGCAGCAGGCCGGCGAAGGCCGAGTCGGCCGCCTCGCGCGCCGCCAGCGCGTCCGACGGGCGGGACACGTCCACCTCCTCGGGCGCCTGGGGGCTGACGGTCGCCGGCAGGACGTCGCGGACCGCCTCCACAGCCGCGTCGGCCGACCGCTCGTAGATCGTCGTCGGGTGCCCGTCGAAGCCGAGGTACGTCTCGGCCGCGGCCCACCCGACCAGCGCGGACCGCTCCACCTCCGGGGCCAGCTCCGCCGGGCCGAGGACCCCGACGACGGTGAACCAGCGGTCACCGACGAGGACCGGCCGGCCCACGTCGGCCCCGAGCCGGGCCGCGGCGACCGAGCCGAGCACCACGGCCGGGTAGCGGCCGAGTGCCGCGTCGAGCCACCGCCCGCGCGCGACCTCGACGCCGAGCGTCGACAGCAGGTCCAGGCTGGTCGCCCGGACCGCGACGCCGCTGGTCTCGGCCTCGTCCACGTAGGGCGTGCGACGGACGGTCGCGGACGTCGTGCCGGTCGCCGACACCGCCTCCACGGGGCCGATCCGGCCGACCATCGCGACGGACTCCACGGGCAGCCGGGCCTGGCCGCCCCCCAGCGTGCTGCCCGCGCTCACGGTCAGCAGGTTGGTCCCCAGCCGGTCCAGCCGGGCCGTCAGCTCGGCCCGGCTCGCGGCCGACACCCCCAGGACCGCCACCATCGCCGCGATGCCGATCGCGATGCCGAGAGCGGCGAGGACGGCCCGCACGGGGCGGTGCCGCAGCCCCACGAGCCCGACGCGGGCGAGGTCGGCAGGGGCCAGCCGGGCCGGGCGGAGCCCGGCCGGCGCCGGTGCGCCCGGCCGCCTCACGCCGCCACGTCCCGTGTGTCGGCCACGACGAGGCCGTCGCGCACCTCGACTCGGCGCGGGAGCGCGGCCGCCAGCGCCCGGTCGTGGGTGATGACGACAACGGCCGTCCCCGTCGCCTGCAGGCCGCGCAGCAGCTCCAGCACTCCGGCTCCGGCGGCCGAGTCGAGGTTGCCCGTGGGCTCGTCCGCGAGCAGCAGCCGCGGCCGGCCGACCACGGCGCGCGCGACGGCGACCCGCTGGCGCTCACCCCCGGACAGCTGGTGCGGCCGGTGCGCCAGCCGCTCGCCGAGCCCCACCTGGCGCAGGGCGTCGCGCGCGCGGGCACGGCGCTCGCGGGCCGGCGCCCCCGTGTAGAGCAGGCCGTCGGCCACGACCTCCAGCGCCGGCGCACCGGTTGTGAGGTGGAAGGCCTGGAAGACGAAGCCGATCGCTCGCGCGCGCAGCGCGGAGAGCGATCCGTCGTCCAGCGCGGCGACGTCGTGGCCCGCGATCGAGACGCGCCCTGCGGTCGGTCGGTCGAGGGTGCCGAGCAGGTTGAGCAGCGTCGACTTCCCGGAGCCGGACGGCCCGACGACCGCCACGAGCTCGCCCGCCGCAACGGACAGGTCGACGCCGCGCAGGGCCCGGACCCCGCCGGGATAGGTGCGCTCGACCCCGGCCATCTGCACCAGCGGTGGCTCGGTCACGAGGACGGCACCTCCACCAGGTCACCGGCGGACAGGGGGCCGCCCGTCACCTCGACCCGGCCGTCGGCGAAGGCGCCCGGCTCGACGGCGACGACCGTGGCCGCCGCCCCCTCCACGAGGCGTACGCCGAAGCCGCCCTCGCGCAGCGCGAGCAGCGCCTCGACCGGGACGGTGAGGACGTCGTCGTGCCGCTCGCTCTCGAGCCGCACCGTGACCGGCGCCCCGTCCAGGCCGGCGAGCGCGGCGCTCCGGCGCAGGGTGACCTCGACGTCGACCGTCGGGGAGCCCGCCTCCCCGTCCGCGGCCGGCCCGCCGTCCGCGGCCTCGGCACCGTGCGCGACGGTGCCGACTGCGGAGACCGTGCCGTCGACCTGCCGGCCGTCGGGCAGCTCGACGGCCACCTGCGCCCCCTTCCGCGCGAGCGGCAGGTCAGCCACGTCGAGGGCCACCTGCACGACGCGCTCGGGGGTGGTCACCAGCAGGGCGGGGGAGCCGGGGGCCGCCGGGCCGCCCGGCGATGCCTGATGCTCGGCGACGCGCAGGCCGGTGCGGGCGAAGACGACCTCCCCCAGGTCGACCACGCCGTCCTCGACCGCGCCGACGTCCTCCTGCCACGCGCGGACCGCGGCGGCCGTGCCGACGGTGAACTCGTCGTCCACGGTGAAGCCGGTGTGGCCCAGCGCCTGCAGCCCGCGCTCGAGCTGGCGCACGTCCGCGCCCTCGTCCCCCACCGACAGCCGCCGGTACGCCGGCAGCGTGCCGCGCAGCAGCACCGTCGGCCGCTCGTCGACCCGCCACAGCACGTCCCCGAAGGACAGGGTCGTGCCCTCCTCGGCGAGGGCGGTGAAGGTGCCGGACGAGGCCGTCGCCAGGGTGCGGGCGTCCGCGTAGCCGAGGGTCCCGGCGACGTCCTCGGTCTCGACCAGGTCGCCCCGGGTGACCGGTGCCGTCAGTGTTCCCGGCGCGGAAGAGGCCCCGTCGTCCTGCGGGCTGCCGCTGCCCGCCCGCGCGACCGCCACCCCGCCCCCCGCGAGCGCCACGGCGGCTGCCAGCGCCGCCGTCACCGCGCGCCCTCTCACCGGCCCAGCCCGAGGGCCGGCTCGCACGCCTCGCGGGCCGCCTCCCGGTCCGCGTCCGACACGCCGTCCTCCTCCGTCAGAACGACGCCCCCGCCCGGTCTCGGGTCCTGCATCGGGACACCGTGCGCGCGCATGCACCGGGCGAACTCACGCATCCGGTCCTGCACCTGCGGGTCGTCCGGGTCCGGCAGGCCGCCCGCGCGCGCGTACTGCCGGCAGGCCTCGTGCGCCTTCTCCAGCGTGCCGGGGCGCGGCCGCCCGTCGAGCCGGACCGTGACCCGCCCCTGGCCCCCCGGGTCGGGGTCCTGCACCTGGACGCCGTGCCGGCGCATGCACCGCGCGAACTCCAGCTGCGCGTCCTCCCGGCTGATCGAGGCGGTCGGGAACGGGGAGCCCCTCCCGGCCGCGTCCTGCGCGCTCGCGACGCCGCCCGTCCCGCTCGCACCGTCGCCCCCTCCGCATGCGGCGGCCAGCGCCACCGCTGCCGCCACCACCGCGTACCCGACCGTCCGCACAGCGCCTCCTCCACCGGCCCGGCAGCCCTGCGCCGCCGGGGCCTCCCATGGCAGCGGGGCGGCGGTGTGCCGGGCGTCAGCGCGCGGCTTCACGCCGGCTTCACACCGGTCGCGGCACAGTGGGGGGATGCGGGTGCTCGTGGTCGAGGACGAGCGCGTCCTGGCCGACGCGCTCGCGCTCGGGCTGCGCCGCGCGGGGATGGCGGTGGACGTGGCCTATGACGGCGCTGCCGGGCTGGAGCGGGCGGGGGTCAACGAGTACGACGTCGTCGTGCTCGACCGCGACCTGCCCGCAGTGCACGGCGACGAGGTGTGCCGGCAGCTGGTGGCGACCGGGGCCACCGCACGCGTGCTGATGCTGACCGCGTCGGCAGGGGTCGAGGACCGCGTGGCCGGGCTGGCCCTCGGCGCGGACGACTACCTGCCCAAGCCCTTCGCGTTCGCCGAGCTCGTCGCACGCTGCCGGGCGCTCGCCCGGCGGACCGCGCCCGCCGTGCCACCGGTGCTGCAGCGGCACGGCGTGCGGCTGGAGCCCGGCCGGCTCGAGGCGTACCGGGACGGGCGCTGGCTGGGGCTGGGCCGCAAGGAGTTCGGGGTGCTGGAGGAGCTGCTGCGGGCCGACGGGTCGGTCGTGAGCGCGGAGCGCCTGCTGGAGAAGGTCTGGGACGAGAACGCGGACCCCTTCACCGGCGTCGTGCGCGTCACGGTGATGACCCTGCGCAAGAAGCTCGGCCCCCCGCCGCTCATCGAGACACTGCCCGGCGCGGGCTACCGGATCGCCTGATGCGCCTCCTCGCGAGGCGGGCCCGCCGGCCCGTCGCGAGCGTGATCGCCCGCGCCGCCCGGCCGCTGCCGCTGCGCTGGCGGATGGCCCTGCTGCAGGGCGGGGCGTTCCTGGCCTTCGGCGCGGTCGTCGTCGTGGTGCTCGCGCTGCTCGTGCGGGCCAGCCTCGACGTGCGCACGCCGGGGCTCGTGGCCTTCCTCTCCTCCGGCGACGTGCTCCGCTCGCCCGTCCAGCTCCCACCCGCCGAACGGCCCTTCACCGTCCGGATCGACCGCGGGGTGGCCGGCCTGCGCGACGGCACCGTGCGCGACCTCGTGACCTGGGCAGCGGCGGTGATCGCGGTGGGGTTCCTCGCCTCGGTCGCCGTCGGCTGGGCGCTGGCCGGACGGGTGCTCGCGCCGGTGGAGCGGATCACCGCGACGGCGCGACGGGTGGGCGAGCGCGGCCGGCTCGCCGAGCGGATCGGCCTGCAGGGCCCCGACGACGAGCTCAAGCGGCTCGCCGACACCTTCGACGCGATGCTGGAGCGCCTCGACCACGCGGCCGACGGCCAACGCCACTTCGTCGCCAACGCCTCGCACGAGCTGCGCACCCCGCTGTCGGTCACCCGGACGCTGGTCGAGGTCGCGCTGGCGGCCCCGGACGCGTCCGCGGACCTGCGCGCGATCGGGCCCGCGGTCCTGGACTCGGTCGAGCGCAGTGAGCGGCTGATCGACGGGCTGCTCCTCCTCGCGCGCGGGGAGCAGGAGCTCGCGCGGCGCGTCCCGGTCGACCTGGCCGCCGTGACCCGGGCGGCGGCCGCGCAGGCCGCGGTCGAGGCCCGGGACCGGTCGGTCGCGCTGACGGTCCGCGCCGGGCCGGCCGCCACGGCCGGCGACCCGGTGCTGCTCGAGCGCCTGGTGTCGAACCTGCTGCAGAACGCGGTCCGGCACAACGTCGACGGCGGCAGCGCCGAGGTCACCACCGGCGCCCGCGACGGGACGCCCTGCGTCGAGGTGCGCAACACCGGCCCGCTCGTGCTGCCGCACGAGGTGCCGGCGCTCTTCGAGCCGTTCCACCGCGGAACGCGGCGGGTCTCCGGCCCGGGGCCGCAGGGGTCGGGCCTCGGGCTGTCCATCGTGCGTGCCGTGGCCCGTGCCCACGGCGGCAGCGTGGAGGCGGCGGCCGCCCCCGGGGGCGGTCTCGTGGTGCGGGTACGGCTGCCGTGCGGCACCGGGCCCCCGGCGCCCGACGGCGGGACCTCCCCTCAGGGCTGAAGCACGGTTCCGGTGTCCGCCGCCTCCGGCACGCCGACGCCGAGCAGCCGGGACAGCCCCATCGCGTCGAACGGCGCCCGAACCTTGACGTCGTTGTCGAAGTACGCGAAGACGTCGCGCTCGCGCACCGCCGCGGGGGGAGCGAGGGTCCGGCCGTCGTCCGGGGTGCCGCCCGACTGCCAGACGCGGGCCTTGCCCGCCCACCGCTCCAGCGCCGGGTCGTCGTAGCCGCTGACGTACAGCTCCTGCGCCCCGTGCAGGCGGACGTACACGAACGTGGACGTCACGTCGTCCAGCATGGGCCACTTGCCCGCGGTGTCGGCGCAGACGAGCGCCACGTCGTGCTCGCGCAGCAGCTCGACGAACCCCGGCACCTCGAAGGAGGAGTGCCGCACCTCGAGCGCGTGCCGCAGCGGCCGGTCGGCGTCGGCGACGGTCAGCGCGCGGTCGGTGAGCCGCTCCTCGTGGCGGGCGGCGAGCGCGGCCGCGGCGTACGTGGAGCGGCGCAGCTGCGCGAAGAAGGCCGCGAGCCGCGCCGCGTCGAAGCCGAGGCTCGGCGGCAGCTGCCACAGCACCGGGCCGAGCTTCTCCCGCAGGGCCAGCACGCCGGAGGCGAAGAAGTTCGCGAGCGGCGCCTCGACGTTCGCCAGTTTCTTCATGTGGGTGATGAAGCGCGGCCCCTTGACCGAGAACACGAAGCCCGGGGGCGACTCGGCGTGCCACTTCGCGTACGACTCCGGCCGCTGCAGCGAGTAGAACGAGCCGTTGATCTCGATGGAGCCGAGCCGCCGGGAGGCGTGCTCGAGCTCGCGCCGGTGCGGCAGCCCCGGGGGGTAGAAGACACCGCGCCAGGGCTTGTAGGTCCAGCCCGAGATACCCACGTGGAAGGGGCTCGGGGGCCAGCTCTCGGGCACGCCGCCTGCATCCCCGCGTTCGACGCCCTTCAGTCCCCGGCCGGCGAGAGCCGGCCGTCGATCAGCGCAGCGCCGGCTCCTCCACCACGGCCTCGCCCCGGGCCTGCCCGGCCAGCCACGCCTCGAGCTCGCAGGCGGGGACCGGGCGGCTGTGCAGGAAGCCCTGGCTGACGTCGCAGCCGAGCCCGGCGAGCAGCTGCAGCGTGCCGGCGTCCTCCACGCCCTCCGCGACCAGGCGCAGCCCCAGGCTGTGCGCGAGCGAGACGGTGCTGGCCACGATCGCGCGCGACCGGGGGTCGGACACGATGTCGGAGACGAAGCTGCGGTCCAGCTTGAGCTCGTCGACGTCCAGGTCACGCAGGTAGGCGAGGGACGAGTAGCCGGTCCCGTAGTCGTCGATGCTCAGCGAGACCCCCATGCCGGCGAGGGCGGCCACGACGGCCCGCGCGCGTACGGAGTCCGACATCACCGCGGTCTCGGTGATCTCCAGCTGCAGGTCCGCGGCCGGCACGCCGTGCTCGGCGAGCAGCCGGCCCACCTCCTCGGGCAGCGCGCTGTCCAGCAGGCTGGTGGCGGAGAGGTTGACGGCGACGCGGAGCGGGCGGCCGGCGTCGCGCCACGCCCGGGCCTGGGCCAGCGCCATGCCCAGCACGCGCAGCGTCAGCGGGCGGACCAGGCCGTACCTCTCGACCAGCGGCAGGAACCCCAGCGGGGGCACCAGGCCGCGCTCGGGGTGCCGCCAGCGGGCGAGCGCCTCCACGCCGACGACCGTCCCGTCGGCCACGTCGAGCTGGGGCTGGTAGTGCAGGACGAGCTCGCCGCAGAAGCGCGGCTGTGCCGGGTGCGAGCCGTCGGCGGGGAGCAGGGCGCGCAGCTGTTCGAGAAGGCGCGCCCGCTCGTTGACGTCCTTGTCGTCGTGCTCGTCGAAGACCGCCAGTCCCCAGCCGCGCTGCTTCGCCTCCCGTACGGTCGCGTCCGCGCAGCGCAGCAGCCCCGAGGACGTGCCGGCGTGCTCCGGGAAGCAGGCCACACCGCCGGTGACGTGCACGTCGACGAGCGTCCCGTGCAGCTCGTACGTCCCGCTGGCGGCTGCCTGCACCTGCTGGGCCACCCGCTGAGCGCGCGCCATCTGGCCGGGCACGACGATGACGAACTCGTCGCTGCTCAACCGGCCCAGCAGGCAGCCCTCGGGGACGGCCGCGGCCATGCGCCCCGCCGTCGCGCGCAGCAGCTCGTCACCCGTGTCGTGCCCCAGCGCCTCGTTGACCTCCTTGAACCGGTCCAGGTCCAGCAGCACCAGGCCGACCGGCTCGCCGTCCTCGGTGGCGTCGTCGAGCCGACGCACGATGGCCCGGCGGTTGGCCGTGCCGGTGACGTCGTCGGTCCGCGCCTCCAGCCGGGTCTGCGCCAGCTCGGTGAGCGAGCGGACGTCGCCGAGCACGCGCGCGCTGACCCCGAGCACGGCCAGCAGCGCGAACCACACCACCGGGTCGGTGAGGGCGTGGTCGGCGGCCACGGCGAGGGTGAGGGTGCCCGCGAGGAGCACCACGAGCGCGCCGACCGTCGGCTCCCCGGGCGTGGTGGGCTTGGCCCGCACGGCCATCGGCCGGGCGAGCGCGGAGGCGGCGACGAGCACGGCGGCGACCGCCCAGCCGACCTCGGAGCCGCCGGCGTGCGGCCCGTCCTCCTGCATCCCGCGCAGCCCGCCGGCCAGGTCTCCGCAGAAGGCCGCGGCGAGGCCGGCGGTCACGAGCCAGAGCCGCCGGTCGCGCAGCAGCCCGCCCAGCGCGCTCAGTGACGCGGCGGTGCCGACCGCCACGAAGCCGACGGAGCCGCGCAGCAGCCAGGACTGGACGTCCCAGGCCCCCCAGGAGCCGAACGGCCCGTCCAGCCCGCCCAGCACGAGGTTCCCGATGGCGATCAGCGCGAAGACCGCGCTGACCCCGTTGAGCCAGTCGCCCGGGTCGGCGACCGCGGTGCGGTAGCGGTTCCAGCGGATGAGCCCCTGATAGGCGAGCAGGCACGCGACCACGGCGCCGGCCGTCATCGGCCGGACCGGCAGGAGGCCGCCCGTATGGGCCGCCCGGAGCGGCTCCTCGGCGAGGGTGCCGGCCCCGACCGCGGAGAAGGCGATCGCGAACCGGTGCCAGACGTCCCGCTCCTCCCGCACGCGCAGCGCCCGCCACCAGAGGACGGCGCAGGACGTCGCGACCGTGACGAGCGCGAGCAGGCCGGCGAGCACGTCGAGGCCGGTACGCCCGCTGCGCGCGGCGGCCAGGGCCGCCGCCGCGTACGCCGCGCCGCTCCCGGCCATGGCCGCGGCCAGGCGCAGCGGCGCGCCGGCCAGCAGGCTGGCGCGGAGCCGGGGCGGGTCGACGGGCGGCACCCCGATCTATCGGCCGTTGCTGCCGGTAATCAAGGAAGCGCGGCAAGATACAGCCAGCTGCCGTCCTCGCGGCGGAACCGGCTGCGCTCGGCGAGCCGTCCGGGTCGTCCCCCCTCCCGGTACGACGCCACGAACGAGACCGTGCCCAGGTCGTCGGATGGCCCGCCGGCCACGCGGTCGAGCACCTGCAGCCCGGTCCACTCCAGGCCGGGCGGGAGGTCGACCCGGACCGGTCGCGTCGCCGGGTGCCACGTGCGCAGCAGGTACGCCTCGTCCCGCAGCGCGAAGGCGGTGTACCGCGACCGCATCAGCAGCTCGGCGGTGGTGGCACGCGCCCGGCCGCTGTGCAGCCGTCCGCAGCAGTCGTCGTAGGCGGGGCCCAGGCCACAGGGGCACGGGCCCGGCGAGGGCGGGGCAGCTGGCTGATGACGGGCCACGCCCTGCATTGTGCGCGCTCCTGGCTAGTCGCTGCCACGACACTTGCTGCCAGCGCCGCCCTCTGGCCCCTGTGCGTCGACACGGGCAATCCTCTTCCTGCGAAGCGCTCTTCAGGACCGGACGCGGGGTCACCGCATCGGCCGAGCGCCTGAACCAGAAGGAGACATCGTGAACGTCACCCGTCTGCGCCGCGGCGCAGCCACCGTGGGGCTCGCCGCCGCCCTGGGCTCGGTGCTGCTGCCGGCCTCCGCCTCCGCTGCGGAGACCGCCACGTCGCCGATCCGGATCACCCCGATCGTCTGCCCGATGTACACCACCCCGATCGAGAGCGCGCCGGCCGGCGCTGCGGTGATGCCGATCGACGGGATCATCCCGCTGCCGCCCAAGTGCCCGAAGCCCCCGGTCATCCTGTGCCCGATCGCGACGACGACGGTCTACCCGCCCCGTCAGATCATCCTCTGCCCGCCCCGCCTGCTGCCGTAGGCACCGGCAAGGAGCGACGAACGACGGGTGCCGGGCTGCCCGAATCAGCCCGGTCCCCGTCTTCGCCGAACAACAAGTCAGGACTTTGACATCAGGTCGGTACAGCCCGCCTCGTCGGGCAGCAACGGGCGGAGGGTGATGCTCCACGTGCCTGCTCCCGAGGACCAGGGCGTCGTGGCGTTCGCATCCTGTGCGGCCGCGAGAACCGCGGCCGCCTGGTCGCCGGTCGCGGTCACACAGCCCAGGGTGTCCCCGGCGACGACCGGCTCGCCGGGCAGCGCCGGCCCGGGCCACTCCTTCGCCGGCTGGGCGGGCAGGGCGTCGCCCGGGGCGACCCAGGGGGCCGAGACGGCCGCGACGCTCGTCGCGACGTACGGCTGCTCGGGCGCGGCCGCCTCCGGGCCGAGCGTCGAGGGCAGGTCGCTCAGCGCGTCGACCAGCTCGAGCAGCTCCGCCCGGGCCTGCTCCTGCGCGTCGGTGAGCCCCGCCCCGGCCATCTCGTCGCGCACGAGCGCGTAGGCCTCCAGGACGTGCTGCCGGCCGCCGGACACGACCGTGAAGCGGGTGCTCGGCATGTCCGTGACGCCGGGCCTGCCCAGGTCCGCCGTGCCTGCGACGCCCTTGGCCAGCGCCAGCTCGACGAGCTCGTCGACGTCCTCGCGCGCGATGGTGCGCTGCACCAGGTTGGGCAGGGCCGGGCCGGGATAGACGGCGGTCTGCGGTCCGGCCGTGATCACGCGGCCGTCGGCGTAGACCGAGACCAGGGGAAGGCGCGTCGCGAGCGTCTGCGGCGTCACGAACCCGCCGGTGTGGTCGACCCGCAGGACCAGCGACGAGTCCGGCGGCGCCTCGCTCGCGGGGGCGTCGGCCACACCGGCCTCCTTCCCCGCCTGCCCGCAGGCGGCGGCGAGCCCGGGCACCAGCAGGGCGGTCAGCGTCGTCAGGCGTGCTACTCGGTTCTTCACGCCGATGGGACGCGGTTCTCGTGGGGCCGGTTCCACTCCAGCACCGGAATTCTTACTCTGGAACCATGCTTCTGGCTGAAGAGCTCCTCCTGCTCGGACTGGACCCGGAGAAGGGGACGGTCGTCAACTCCGCCCGGCAGTACGTCAAGGTCGGGCTGTCCGGTGCCCTCGTCGCCGAGCTCGCACTGGACGGGCAGGTCGAGCTGCGCGACCGCCGGTTCGTGCCGAGCGGGAAGGAGCAGCCGGCGGACCCCTTGCTGCGCGACGTCCGCGCCGCGCTCGCGAGCCCGAAGGGCCGTCGGTCCAAGGACCAGGTCCGCCGGCTGGACAAGGCGGCGGGCGGGGTGTGGGACCGGGTGGCCGCGCGGCTCGTCGACCGCGGGGTCGTCGAGCTGCAGCCGCGCTCGCTCTTCCGGACCGAGCGCTACCCGGTGCTGGACCTCGCCGCCCGTGCCGAGCTGCTGGAGCGCGTCCGCGCCGCAGCGGCGACGGACGGGCAGCTCGACCCGCGCACCGCCGTCGTCCTCGCTCTGTCCGGGCCCTGCCGGCTGCTCGAGGTCGTCGCCCCGGACCGGGCCTCCCGCAAGCAGGCGCGGCAGCGCATCGACGCGGCCACCGCGCTGACGCCGGTCGCGCCCGTGGTGAAGGCGGTCATCGCCGACGTGCAGGTCGCGGTCACCGCCGCGGTCGCCGCCGCCGGGGCCGCGGCGGCCGCCTCGGGCTGAGCGCTCCCGGCGGTCAGCGGGCGCGCGCGGGCAACGGCGCGCCCGCCCCGGCCTCCGCGTCCTCCAGCCGGGTACCCCGGCGCTCCGGCAGCAGCCAGGACGCGCCGGCCGCCAGCAGGAAGAAGACGGCGAAGACGGCGAAGACCAGGCCGTTGCCGCCCGCCTCGCGCAGCGGCGGCACCGCCAGCGGCGCGAGGATGGAGGCGATGCGCCCGAAGCCGGCCGCCGCGCCCGCTCCCGTGGCGCGCAGCCGGGTCGGGTACGCCTCCGGCGTCGCCGCGTACAACGCCCCCCAGGCTCCGAGGTTGAAGAACGAGAGCAGCATGCCGCTGGCCACGATCGCGCTCGCCCCGCCGGCCGCGCCGAAGAGCCCCGCGGCCACGCCCGAGCCCAGCAGGAAGGTCGTGAGCGTCTGCCGGCGCCCCCACCGTTCGACGAGGTACGCGGCGGCGGCGTAGCCCGGCAGCTGCGCGAGCGTGATGACGAGCGTGTAGCCGAAGGACCTGACCAGCGGGAAGCCGTCGGCCACCAGGAGCGTCGGGATCCAGGTGAACGCGCCGTAGTAGGAGAAGTTGATCCCGAACCACACCGCCCAGAGCGCCGCCGTGCGTCGCCGCATCCGCGGCTGCCAGAGCTCCGCGGGCGAGGCCTTCGGCTCCGGCGGTGCAGGCGGCGAGGGCACCGGGGCCACGCCTGCGGCCCGCTCGTAGCTGCGGACCGCCGCCTCGGCCTCCTCCGTACGGCCCGCGCGCTCGAGGAAGCGCACCGACTCGGGCAGTCGGCGGCGGACGACGACCGAGTAGAGCGCGGGCACCACGCCCACCAGGAACGCCCAGCGCCAGCCGTCGTCGCTGCCCCCGACGACGTAGTAGCCGATCACCGCCGCGGCGAGCCAGCCGACGGCCCAGAACGCCTCCAGCGCGACGACGACGCGGCCGCGGATGCGGGCCGGGGCGTACTCGCTCACCAGGGTGGACGCGACGGGCAGCTCGGCCCCGAGGCCGAGGCCGATGACGAAGCGCAGCACGATCAGCGCGCCGACCGACCAGGCGAGCGCCGAGACCCCCGTCGCGATGCCGTAGACGAGCAGGGTCGCGGCGAACACCTGGCGGCGCCCGATCCGGTCGGCGAGCAGGCCGCCCAGGGTGGCGCCCACGGCCATGCCGAGGAAGCCGATCGAGGCGACCCAGGACAGCGTGTCGAGCGACAGCCCCCACTGGACCGCGAGCGCGGTCATGATGAACGAGATCAGCCCGACGTCCATGGCGTCCAACGCCCAGCCGATGCCGGAGCCGACCAGGAGCTTGCGGTGCTGCCGGGTGAAGGGCAGGCGGTCGAGCCGCTCGGGGCGGGTGAGGCTGTCGCCGGATGCGGTCATGACGGCTGGGATACCCGGTCGCGGCGCTTTGCGCGCACCCTAGGCCGCGGCCGCCCGGGCACGCGCCCGGGCGGTGGCCCGCCGTGCCAGCGGGTCGGCCAGCCGTGGGGCCACCGGGCCGAGGACGGCCAGGATGAGGACGTACGCCGCCGCGGTCGGCGCCAGCCGCGGGTCCACCGAGCTGCCCGCGAGCCCGGCGATGACGATCGAGAACTCCCCGCGAGGGATCAGCGCGGCCCCGGCGCGGATCCGGCCGCCCGGGCCGACCCCCGCGCGCCGCGCGGCGACCCAGCCGGTGATGACCTTGGTGGCGATGCCCACGACGACGAGCACCAGCGCGGCCAGGACCGCGTCGGGCAGCTGCGCGGGGTCGGTGGTCAGCCCGAAGAACACGAAGAACACGGCCGCGAACAAGTCGCGCAGCGGCTCCAGCAGCGGGCGGGCCAGCTCGGCCACCTCACCCGACAGCGCGATGCCGAGCAGGAACGCGCCCACGGCGGCCGACACGTGCACCTGCTCGGCGGCGCCCGCGACCAGCAGGGCGAGCCCGAACACCCGCAGCAGCAGGATCTCGTTGCTGTCGGCGGCCACCACCGCGGTGACCTGCCGGCCGTAGCGCAGCGCGATCACGAGCACCACCGCCAGCACCGCGAGGGCGATGACGACCGAGCGGAGCGCGCTCGCCGGCCCCGACGCGGCCAGCAGCGCCGTCAGCACCGGAAGGTAGACCGCCATGGCGAGGTCCTCGAGGACGAGGATCGACAGCACGCTCGGCGTCTCGCGGTTGGCCAGCCGCTCCAGGTCGGTCAGGACCTTGGCGATGATCCCGGACGAGCTGACCGCCGTGACGCCGAACATCGCCAGCGCCGCGAGCGGGCCCCATCCGAGCACGAGGGCCAGGATCGCGCCGGGGGCCCCGTTGAGCAGCAGGTCGAGGGCGCCGACCGGCGCCTGCTGGCGCAGCTGGCCGACGAGCTCGGCCGCGGAGTACTCCAGCCCGAGCAGGAGCAGCAGCAGGACGACGCCGATCTGCGACCCGGCCTCGAAGAACCCTTCCGGGGCATCGAGCGGCAGCAGCCCACCGGATCCGAACGCGAGCCCGGCCAGCAGGTAGAGCGGGATGGGGGAGAGCCCCACCCGGCCCGCGAGCCGGCCCAGGACGCCCAGCCCGAAGATGACTGCCCCGAGCTCCAGCAGCAGTTCTGCAGGGTGCACCCGGGGGTCACCCGAGCATGAGCAGCGCCGCTACCGCGCGTACTCCTTCGTCCGTGCCCACGACGATCACCTTGTCGCCCGCGGCGAAGCGGAACGACGGCGGCGGCGACGGGGTCACCTCGCCGTGGCGGGCGACGGCGACCACCGACGAGCCGGTGCGGGTGCGGATCTGCGCGTCGGCGAGGGTCCTGCCGACGTACGGCGTGCCGTCCGCGACGACGATCCCCTCGGTCGCGATGCCCTCGACCTGCTCGCGCAGCCGGGCCAGCCGCTCGATGACCCGCGGCGCGCCGAGCAGCTCGGCGAGCGCCTCGCTCTCCTGCGGCGTGAGGTGGAGCACCGCGCGGCACGCGTCCGGGTCGTCCCGGTCGTACAGCACGATCTCGCGCTCACCGCTGCGCTGGGACACCACGCCGACCCGCTGGCCACTGCGGGTGGTCAGGTCGTGCTTGAGCCCCACACCCGGCAGGCGGGTCTCCTCGATCTCCATGGTCCTCACGATCACTGTCTCCGCTGTCGTGCCGCACCGTCGAGAGTACGGCGCCGATCCGCGTGGTGGGGGCGCGCCCGGAGGCAGCGCCCCAGCTCAGCCCGGCGGGGCGAAGGGGGAGTCCGGCGGGCCTGGGGCCGATGGGGGAGCCGGGGCGGATGAGGGGGCCGCGGCGGGCGGCGGCGTGGGCGGCGGGGCAGGTCGAGGGGAGCCGGCCGGGTAGCCGTAGGGCTGGGGAGCGGTGGCGGGGTGCCCGGAGGGGGGCTGCCC